>JARFXO010000002.1:0-300000 GCA_029194665.1 Nitrospira sp.
TATCGAATGTTACGCGACCGTGCGATGGATCAGAAAGCCCTCGCAGAAGAAGCCTCCGGCCCAGATGATTTCACTGGGGATTTCACTATTGAGTGTCATCGCACACACCCGGTATAAGTATGGAACAGGCTGTTTTTCTTAGGAGGAGATCCATCATGGAGCATACACCAGAATCTTCGACTGTCACCGATGATCCTCAAGCGCGCGAGTTACTGCGTCGAGCGTTCGAAGGGACCGCTCGGTGGCCAAGAGATTTCAAAGGGTTTACTGCCGACCTCACCGTGAACGTGAACGGGAAAGAAACCAGCGGCCCCGTCATCGTCAAGAGCCCCCGCGAAGTATCCGTTCAGCTCGGCGATGGCGAAACCCAAAAATGGGCGCAAGAGCAACTGGGCATGATCGCCGTCCATCGGGGGCCACGGAGCTTCGAGGAGTCCGACGGAAAGTATTCCTTAACAATGGAGCAAGACAGCCATCCGTTCGGCACCAAACTGAATATCCATGGCTCTCATTCCTTCTACCGGATTAAGGACAACCGCATCACACAGATCAACCGCAAGATGGCCCATCCCGGCATGAACCCGATCGCATTTACAATCAACGTCGAGGAGAGCGCGATCACACAGGACCAGAAGAATCTCACGACCAAGTACACGGTCTATTACTATTCGCCTACCGACGGCAAACTGACCAATGTCGAAAGTTTCACCGACACCCATGTCCGTGTCGGCTCATCGGATCTTCCGGCGACCAGGCGAATTGTTTCCTACGAAGGCGGCCAGGTCGTCGTAAAGTACCTGACCTTCAAGAACCACAAGTTGCTTTGACAATGGATTTGCGCAAAGACTTTCCCCGCAGCATGCGATTCAAGCTGGGGGGGTATGCCCACCTTGCCCGCATGATCGACAAATGCCGGGCAGTGCTTGCCGGAACCGAAGGCGAGTATATCTATCCCTGTCCAATGGACGAACGGCTGCTGGAGTTTGCGGGCATCACCAGCGACCAGTTCACGGTTGCGGTGGAGGTCAATTCGACCGATGAGGGAGTCGTGAAGTGGCTTGAGCAAACGGCGCAACCACACCAGCCTGCCGAGGTGGAAGAATGGAATCAGCAGCTGTTGGCACGCGGACCAAGTTCTCCTGAAAGTGCGACCAAGTTCAACAAATACCTGACCGCCATCGATCCATCACGAACCGACATCACTGCTTGGTCGGATTTGCAAGATTTGGAAGAAGGACGGGTCGTTCCCAGCCAAGAGCCGGCACGTCATTGTCAGTAGGTGAGGGCAACAGACTTGCCGAGGTATGTCGGCTGCTCCGCCTGTGCCACCATGAAATGCGCCACATCAGGACGAGAAATGGCGCCCACTCGCATGCCTTTCACAAGGTTGTCCAGCACTCGATAATGGCCCGTCATGATGCCGTTGGTCAACCGGCCCGGGCGCACGATTTCCCAGCGTGGATAACCACTGGCTATCACACGTTCCTGTTCACTCTTGTCCGCATAGACTGCCTTGAGGAGCAAGGTAAAGAGGAGCTTCATGGGAAGAGGGTTATAGCTCCAGCTGTCGCCTGCACCGAAACCCGTTAACACGATTAGCGTTGGGGAGGAACCGGTCTCCTGTTGCACCTGTAGCAGGAGGCGTGCAGAGTCGGAAAACAGCGTGGTGGCAAAGGGGCTTTTCACGCCGAGGGTCACAAGAACGGCGTCTGCTTCATCCACTGCGGCCCGCACATCACTTGGGTTTGTCGCACTACCCTGTACCCGTTTGAGCTTAGCGTGACCTGGAAGAGGAACGCTGCGACGCGATAGGCTGATAACCTCATGCCCCTTTTCAAGGGCGAGCCGCGTAGCTTGGAGTCCCACACCGGCCGAAGCTCCGATAACGGTGATCTTCATGATCCCTGTCTTTGATGGCAGACCCTACCAACGTTACCAACGTTTAGCCGAACCGGCTTCAGTGACGAACCTTCGACTTGACGCACATTCTCAACCTGTTCGTAGGCTCCGGTCAAGCGCCGCTGAAGTGGCCATCATTCCATATTGGTTACCGATTGAAACCGCCAGCGTGGGTCAGGATAAACTTTCTGACTTCCTCTTGAATAGCTGACTGCTCGACCGCCAGCAGAAGGTGGCCTCCCCGATTGAAAGGAATCAAGCGAGACCCAGGAATGTGAGCCGCCGCGTACTTCGCGTTGTGAAAGAGCTGAAGGCTGTCGTCCATCGCATGGAGGATGAGCGTCGGGGCGCGAATGGCCGCCACCCGCCCATTGGGCATCGCAGCCTTATTGTCAAAGAAGACGCCGGCGTAGCGAGGGGATACCGGAGCCATATAGTCGATCAACCGATTGACCAAGGTTCGCTGCTCCGTGGTCAAGTCTGTGATCACACTATCGCTAGCACCCATCAACCGAATCAGCTGCTTGCGCAGAAACTTCCTGACAATCCAGTAGAGAATCTCGAACTTGAAGATCGTCGTCAGTGCGTCGCCCTTTTGGTTCGCCTCTGCCTGGTGTGCATCCGATGGAGTGGCTACCCCGCATGACACAAGCGTCAGCGAGGATACGCATTCTGGATAGCGTGCTGCAAATAGAAGGGCAGATGGGCCGCCGTGTGATAAGGCAACGACGGCCACCTTTGGGAGGCCTAGACGGTCGAGAAGATGGACATAGGCATCCGCTTGGTCATCAAACGTTGCGCCTTGACGGAAAGTCGAGCGGAGATAGCCGAAGCGAGAGGGCGCAATCCAGTTGAAACCATCGCCCAGTATCGCCGTCGCAAGCAGCGCTCCTTGGTCGTAGCCTCCTCCACTTCCATGGACCACCAGAACGGGAACACCAGATCCTCCTCGCGTGAATTCAATAGCTCCCAACGGCGAGGAAAAGAGCGCGCTGTTGCCTGTAATTCGTGCGTATGCGCGTCTGGTATCAATTCCAAACCAGATCGCGATGACAACAACGACACCCAACAACGCAAGGAGAAACCAGAGCAAGGAGAACATCGTGGGCGAACTAACGGCACTTGGTCTGTAGGTTTATTAGGTCGATGCCAGGATTCGTTGGTGACTTTGGCTAACTGATCAGAAATCAGCTGTTTTGGATCATGACGGTGAGCTCAGAACCTCCCGCCAAACAGTAGCCAGATCGTGAAGCGCTTTGCTTCCATCGCCCATGTAGACAGAGCCGTGCATGGTGGCCAGCCGCTTCGGTTGTAGTGCAGCCAGGCGCTGCAGCGTCGTCTCCGTCAACGAACAATAGGGCACATAATTCGCCAACGGGCCTTGCTGATAGTCCACTAGCGTCTTCCGACAGCGGTCGATCACGTCCGAATCCGTTATCGGTTCGACGTCCCCGTTTTGGTGAAAGAGATCCGAGCACAGAAGCGTCCGTTCTGTTTCTTCGAACAGCAGCCCCGCTTCCCAGCAATGTGGAACATGCGGCGTCGATAGAAAACGGAAACGGTATCGTCCGGTCTCGATCACTTCGCCGTCGACCATCCCTTTGGCTGGGCGAAGCGCCAGGCAATCATCGACGCTGACCATCTTGCCCACCACACTGCACACCGCTTGCGAATGCGGAGCCAGTTGCTGCCATTCCGGCACTGTCGCACATTCGTCGGACTCAAAATGGCTGAACCCGATCCAGCGCAAAGTCTGCGGCTCGATCAGCGACGCCACGGCGGCTTTGATCTCGGGAAAGAGTGCGCGTGGGCCGGTATGAAACAGCAGCGGCTGATCGTCGCGCATCAAGAACTGACTGAACTGAATATTGAATGGTTCAACGAAGGTCGTGATGCGGAATAGATCCGGAGCGATCTCGGTGATCTTCGCCATAGAACCTCCTCAAGAATTGAACCGTGAGATCATACGCACCGCCGGACAGAGGTGCAATACAGGCAATTTTGAACAGATTCTGAAAGAATGACGGCAGGCTACCGACCCACCGAGGTCCTACCGAGCAACGGTCTCGAAACATCACGTGAGGCTGGCCACTCAGCGAAGCAGGGAAGTAAAACCAGCAACTTCACAAAACAATATGCGAGCCCTTACAGGGACTGCCCCTTCCGCTTATACAGGGAACACTACTGAATTGTTAGGCTGAGGTGCTGTTCGATGGTTCGAACCGGCTGCTCCAACCGCTCTACTCGTTCCTGAATCTGGCCGTAGGACAGTTGGATGAGTGAACGTGTTTCTCGGAATTGTTCTTCAAGGAAGGATCGATCTTCGGCATGACGCCGATCGAGTTGCAGCTGAAATCCCTCGGCAACGAGCTGGAGTTCATGCCGGAGTCCTTCCGCCAGAACGCCAGTGTGCCGTTTGGAGTCTGCGAGTTCTCCCCGCAGGGTGTCGGTCGCTGCAGTAATGAGTTGCTGGATTTGTGCGAGCGATTCTTGGTCCATGATCTCCTGGAGAAGATCGGCGAAGTCTAGAGACCGATGCAGAAGAAGTCAATGAGGCTATTCGATGGTCGGTTCCATTACTTTGAGGGATGGTGTAGCCGATCGGTTCAGCTCATGACAGCGGATTGAGGACCTCCCGCCAAACAGCGGCAAGATCATGGAGTGCATTACGACCATCCCCAGCGTAGACCGATCCCTGCGAGGTGGCCAGCAATGTGACGAGCGGCCGACCGTATCGGCTCTGCACGGCACACACATTGGCGACCGCTTCAAATGTTGTGCTCTTTTGCATCACACCAAGCGAGCGCTAGGCGACACATTGCATCTTGTTGGCAAAGTCCCGTCCCGATGTGGCGGGAGGCAGTGGTTTGCCATCTTTCCGATACAGAACAATCGCTTCTTCGACGATCTGACACAACTCGTCGAACACCGCCTTCTCATCCTTACCATGACATCCGCCAAGCACCAGACCAGGCGCGCTCCCGACGTAACACTGATCTTCTTCAGACCATTCAACGATTTTCGCGTATCTGGCACTCTCTTTCATTTTTTAGCCTCCTCTATGGCTGAGCGGACGGTTCGAAGCTGGTACTGCTTGGCATCGTCGCCAGGCTTTCCTGATAAGGTAACCGGTTTCGTCACTCGTGGATGAACAAAGTTTCGATGACTCCCTTTACCTCCTCGATCCTTGAATCCAGCCTTCGTCAGCTCAGCTATCAGCTCCCTGATTTTTTGAGGCATCTAGTTTTTCACTCCGAGATGATCAAGCCATATCATGCTCGGCTCCCGATCACTAATTAAGGCTGTCGCATAGTGTACTCTGCGATGTGCGTCGATTTCAGCCCGCCGACAGACCTCAGTTTCCATGACCCGCGCGCAATTAACTCCTTCAGTCCATCCAAATCCAACGCCTCAGGGATCAGCTCGTTTCCCACGATGAAGCCTGGTGACCCCGAGATGTCGAGTTCCCTCGCGAGAGCCCGATTCTTGTCAAACAGATTTCCGAGGTCAGCACTTGGCATGTGCACCTATTTAGGCTCGGACATTCACGATGCGGCTGATCGTCGAATAGTGCAAGTCCACCGTGTCGGCCGAACTGCGACAGCTCCTAATCCAGGATCAGAACGAGCGGCGTGGGAGCCTGTCCAGCCGTGGTCCGATAGTTGGACCACGGATAGGTGTCGGGTTTGCGGATGTTCCTGTCCTGCACCGGATTGAGCACGATCTAGACTCGTGTGTCGAGCCACAGAGGCTCTTTCTCCCGCCACAGATTACAAACCGTTCGCCGCGAGGAAGCAGCCAGCGTCGGGGTGAATTCCCATGCGCACTGGCCAGCGAGACCTACAGCTGTTGATGCCTTCCTTGGAAACAGAGTCTGGGCAGGAAGAGCCACGGCGTTTTGCCTTTTCTCTTCGGATCGGGATTGCATTTGCTTGTTCAAATGAGAGAAGCTTTCACACGATCCAATTACGTTATCTAGGCCGATGGTGAGCGGTCGGATGAGGGAGCAGGATCTTGCCCTGTATTCTATCGGACGAAGGAGAAGCGGCGAGCTGCGCCGCTTTGCCGCAGCCGAACGCGCCGTCGATAAATGTGGGTGGCTCAAGGCTGACGCGAAGTTTCTGATGAAACGGTACATCGCGACCGGTCCGGGCATCATCGGGCTCTGTCTCTGTTTCTCCGCATGCGCAAGCGTGGATACCATCCTGCTCACCAACGACACCTTTCCTCCCAAGGGGTCAGTGGAGGAGGTCGCCGTGTTGAGACAGACTCCGACGAGGCCTCATCGCGACCTCGCGGAGTTACGGATCAGCGACGACCAGCTCAGTTTCGGGAGCCTGCAACACAAGATCTTGAGTCGAGCCGCCGACCTTGGCGCCGATGCCGTGGTGTTTGCACAACCACAAACTCAAACGATACGCCGAGAAACCTATTCGCCCCTCTATGGCCCGTGGGGCTATTACAGCCCGTACTACGGAGGTCCCTGGGGATCTGGCATGTATGGCATGTATGGCGGGCTATATGGGGGATGGGGTCCTTGGGGCGGAGGTCCGTTCGGTAGCATGGCGGTTCCGTATGAGTATCATGAAACCGTGCGAATCCTCACGGGAACGGCAATCCGGTATACCGACGCATCCGGCCCGCAGAGCGGCATCACATCCAACGACCTAGGGTCACAGGCCCTCTGCCCCACCGAGGAAGAGGAGGCAGTGAGGAGCAGCAACCAGCTGGACGTCCGACATAAATCTTAGGGCATCATACCGGCCGGCGGACGGAGGCGATGGGTCGTTCATAAGGGAGGATGTATGAACAGACGTGGACTAAGGATGCTTATCGGTAGTGTGTTTGCCATCAGTGTCGCAGCTTGTGCCAACACCGGTCAGATACAGGGTGAGCTTGCCCCTCCCGATGATCCGGTCCTCGGCCTCCTGAACAAAGGCATCACGCAATTGAACGGCAACATCAATACGGTGTCGAAGCGCATGAACGATGTTCAGCAGGCGTCGGCTGGGACCGATCCGGCCTTGCAGGAACTGCAGGCGCTGGACCTGTCCGGCTGGCAGCTTCAGCAGCAGCAATGGATACTGCAGCGCAACCATCTTGTCTTGACGCGCGATACCCTTCAACAGGTCCAGACGAACCGGGAGGGGAAGATCCAGGTTCTCGCTCAGTGGCAACAGCACCGCAGTCAGTATGTGAAGGCAATGGACAGCCTTCGTCAACAGCGACACCAGTTGGAGAGCAAACATCTGGCGGCAGAGGCTCGCTTGATCGAACGCAGGCTTCAGTGACAGCGTCACTTGTCGCCAGATTCCTTATCACGATGCATGGTTCCGAACCACTCACATGCAAAACCGCTCCGGCTCCATGACGTTGGTCGTGCACCTCGCCGCCTTTGCGACGCTGTTTTCCATTTTGAGACGCAAAGAGAGGGGGCTGTGAGGGATGAAGGATCGCAGGAGATCCGAGCGGTGTTGGAGGGCTTGGCTGGAACGACGGGTGCCCAAGACCAATTGGTTCAGATCCAGCGCGCCTGGTTGGCCCACGGATTTCTCTTGAGGTAGCCCCAGCGGGACAAACATCCCGCCAGACCGAGGTGCAAGATGGTCAAATCGGGTTAGATGCTGAAAGCACGAAGCTTCACGGCAAGCCGGCAAACCACGAAGGCGTGAGTTCAAACCTAGCGGCGAATCAACCGCTTAACCTCCTCGGCTAACGCATCTGCAATCATGCGATTACCTTGAGGAGCAAGGTGCACCAAGCTAAGCAAGACATTCCTGTCCTGATCGAGCACCTTCACAATGTTCACAAGTGGCACACTGTTGGAGGTCGCCCAATTCTCTAGATTCGTAGTTAGAACGTTATGGGTAAGAAAGACGAGTTCGTAGAACGTAATTGTACCTGCTCTATCTAGCTTGTCTTTGACCATTTGAACTTCTTGTGCATACGTGACACCCTTGATATCAGCATCCGGGACTATGTAGGACTTCGCTTGCTGCTTGAGAGCCACAAAAGTGATTCCACGACGTTGGCATTCCCGGTACAGCATGTCGAGATTGCCGATGAAGTGTTCACTCGTACCAGTAATGTGATGATCAACTTGCCTCTTGTTGAACGTCAGCTCAGTGATCTTGGTCCATCGCAGGCTGTCGACAAATCTGACCATGACGAGGTGGTCACGCACAATCCCATACGTAGCCTTCAACAGGTAGAAAGGCGACAGTGTCTTACTCAAGGTAGTGTCTGGTGAGTTACTTTCATTTGTCCTGGGGTTTCCTCTAACAGCGTCATTTAGTGCTTCGTAGAAGGTTACCACATCTGGCTGCAAAGGAATCGCTTCCGCAAGAAAGAGAGCGACTATCTCCTCGGAGTGGAGGTGAGGAATACCGAGATTGATAACTTCAAACTTACCATTAGATAAAGAGTTCTCGTTTAACCTCTGCTCAAGATAGTAGGGGTAAGTTTCATCGTCTTTGTCAAAAAAGCCGAACGTTGACGATGCCCCAAGCGTGACGATGCGAGTGACTCCAGGCTTCTTGGCCTCGGTGATTTCTCGACCGCGAAATCCGCGTGCATTGATGGATACCCTAAAGGTTTCCCCAGTCTCTTTGACATGGTCGCTCTTCGATTCATGAGGAAAATATTTCGTGTATCCCGGCTGAATATTTGTGTGCCTGCCGACGGTGTGATTAGCTTTAGGTGGCGCGGCAAGACTAATGGTCTGTCGTTGGAAACGCGAGCCATAGAATAGAACTCTGGGACCAATCCAAAAGGCGAGTATGGTGCGAAATCCCACCTCAAGCACCAAAAGACTGATGAGTATCATCGTGGCATAGAAAGTAACGCGCTTGATTTTCGAGGGCCTTGCTTCCATTGGCCTCCTCCTTTTGCGAAACAACCCACCCGTTGAGTACCAAAACCTGCATTGAGCGCCCCGCCAGGAAGGGCGGGGCTTGACCCGGGTCATCAATAGTGGACGCCATAAATTGCAGCCTCACGTCGCCGGCTGCTGACGGGCCCACCGCTGGGCAAATGCAGCGAGCGAACAATTCCCGAGCCGGGAATGCCGACGCTGGTCCGTACGTCTGACATGCGCGCACAGGGGCAGCTTGGATCGCCACTTCTAGCCGCGCATTCTCCTGATCGCGCTTCGAGGGGCAGCGGTTCTGCAAGGCATCCGCTTCGGGAGACCCCCAGCACCCGACACAAGAGTCCCACGGGATATTGGACACGCCGCGTCATGAACAGCGCGTATCCGGCAGCTGCGCCTGGCAAAGTACGCGGTTGCTTTTTTAGGATGTCGCACTCCATCCGCGCTTCGGCGAGATCGCGCTTGAGCCGAGACATCTCGACCTCCAGATCCGTTATGGGTCGTCGGCTCTCCCTCAGCTTCGCGAGCGTCTTCTCTGACATGGCCAGGCGTCTCGCCGCCTCGGGAATAGGGTGCTTCTGATCGAGCACCGCCCACACCACTTGCTCCCGGAACTCCTTCGTATACTCGTATACTGCTCTCGCGATAACCGTTCCATCGGACACCTCCAAACCTCTGATTGGAGGGTGAAGGCGTCTACTTTTTCGAACCTAACACAGTTCTTTGCTTTTCGCTCTTTTCCTGATGATAAATTCTAGGAGCCTGTCCCACATTAGCTCCAACGCCCTTGTGTGCAGACTCTAACTCGTGTATCAGCGATGCAGCATCGTGATGAGTGAGGAGGGTGTGTGATGACAACCCGGAGAATTCGCCGCTCTGACTCTGATGAGCTGTGGCTGTTGCCGCCGTCCCCGCGTGACTGGTTGCCGGAAGATCACCTGACGTACTTCCTGTCGGATCCGGCGGACGAAGTATATCTCAAGCCGATTCTTATGCCCTATGGTGGAGTGACGCATGGCACGGCCCCATATCATCCGCCGCTGCTGGTGAAGATCCTGCTGTATGTGTACGCCGTGAGGATCCCGGCCTCGCAGCAGATTGCTCGGAACCTGAAAGAGGATGTGGATGTTGAGTGCCGGCGGCGAACCAGCGGTCGGATTTTCGTACGCTGAGTGATTTTCGGAAGCAGCATCTGCCGGCGCTGACCGAGCTGTTTGTGCAGTTTCTGCAACTCTGCGAGCTGGCGGGGTTGGTCTCGCTGGGGCATATCGCCCGGATCGGACGAAGGTCAAGGCGAATGCGTCGAAGCACAAAGCGATAAGCGATGGGCGGATGGTGACGGAAGCGGCACGGCTCACGGTGGAAGTCACGCGACTGATGGAGCAGGCGGCCCGCGAGGAACGCCGGACGGACGGCCCACGCCGAGGTCGACCGCCGCAGCCTCCCAGCTCCGTGCCTTCTCCGAAGGCCCAGCGCAACTTCACGGATCCCGAGAGCCGGATCATGCCAGCCTCGGATGCCAAGGGGAGTATCGTGCAAGGGTACAACTGCCAAGCGGCCATTGATGCACGGGCACAGATCATTGTCGCAGCCGATGTCACCGATGAAGCCAATGACAAACAACGAGCGCAGCCAATGCTGACCCAGGTGCTGGCCCAGACCGGTGGGTCCCGCAGATTGTGAGTATAGATGCGAGGTGTTTCAGCGAGGCGAACGTCACGGCCCTGACGGTGTTGGGCTGTCGCCCCCTCGTCCCGCCGGATTGCCAGCTCCATCGCCAGGCGATACCCGCCACCCCCCGAGGCCGACCGCCAGCAGGAGCGTCGGTGGCGGACCGGATGCGCCGCAGCCTCCGCACGACGCACGGTCGCCGGCTCTATGCTCGTCACAAAGCGATTGTCGAGCCGGTCTTCGGTCAGATCAAGCAGGGTCGCGGCTATCGACAATTCTTGCTGCGCGGAATGCGGCAGGTGCGCGGCGAATGGGCGCTCATCTGTACCACGCACAATGTGCGCAAGCTCTGGACTGTCTTGCGCCGGCGACACCGACGCCCCGGCGAGGGGTTGCGGACCTTGGGCAGAAGCCGGAAGGGGGAGTGGAACAATCAGGGGTAGTCGAACGTCGCCAGGTCAATCCGTCTGTAGCTGTGCGGATATGGGATGCACAGGAACGCCTCTGTTGTGCTCAGGTCAATGTCGGACAGGCTCCTAGCCGGCTGCGGAGAACTAAGGTTGTATGAGACAAATGTGCTCCAGCCCCACTCACACGAAACTGCTCACCTTCTCGATCAAACAGTGTCCCGGTAGACTTCCGATACTCCTCAATGATGGTCTGCTACTTTCATCATTCTTGATGCCCTGCCCGGACAATTAACTCTTTCAGTCCCCTCAAATCCAACGCCCCGGGCACCAATTCGTTGCCCACGATGAAGCCGGGTGTCCCCGAGATGCCGAGGTCGCGGGCGAGGGCCCGATTCTTGTCAATGACGGCCTGCCATTTGGGATCGGCCATGTCCGCTTCCAGTCGTTTCGGGTCGAGGCCAACGTTCACAGCGATCTTCAAAATTGCTGCCCTGCTCATGTCGGCGTGGGAGGCGAGCAACGCTTCGTGGAAAGCTTGATGTTTACCTTGTGCCTGGGATGCGAGCGCAGCCTTGGCCGCCAGCTCCGACGGTTCACCCAGAATAGGGAAGTCCTTGTAGACCACTCGCACCCGTGGGTCTACCTTCTGAAGCTCCGTGACGGACGGCGCCGCCTTCTTACAGAAGCCGCAGCGGTAATCATAGAACTCGACCAGGGTGACCTCGCCATTCGGATTGCCGCTGACCGGCGATGCCGGATCGTGCAGCAGTTCATTTTGCTTCGTCGCTAGGGCTGCTTTGTGACGCTCTTTCAGTTCCGCGTCGCGTTTGGCCAGCAATCCCTGCAGCGATTGTTCGATCACTTCCGGATGAGCGCGGATGTAGCGCTCGATCACAGCATCGGTAAGGTCTTGAGAGAAGACTGACGCGCTCTTGGCTTCCTTGCCTGTGGTTGAGCAACCAGACAGGAGTACAGCGAGGCCAGTACGGACACACAACGAAAATGGCACGCGATTCGAGATATGGATGC
The DNA here is from genome assembly GCA_029194665.1 of Nitrospira sp. Lineage (NCBI taxonomy): Bacteria > Pseudomonadati > Nitrospirota > Nitrospiria > Nitrospirales > Nitrospiraceae > Nitrospira > Nitrospira sp. Next base: position 11,881 of record JARFXO010000002.1, read on the forward strand.
TGTTCATCGATGTGTCTCCTGTACGGTTTGAGAATGCGAGACTGCTGGTATTCTTCCCATTCTATCTCCACCCCTCCCCACTCGTGCCGCCGCCAAAGCCACCCCAGTTGCCGCCGAAACCTCCTTGGCCGGTTCCCCAGTATTCACCTTTCTGGATGCGTCGATAGGGGTGTCGTAGATCGGGACGGCTGAGCCACCAAAAAAACGACACGACGGCGATGGTCGTGCCAAGCGTAATCCAGATTCCGAGTCCCTTGATTCGAGGTCGTAAGGGTGTATCAAGCCTCACTTCTTGCGCCGGTGTCGCCAAGGCGACCGCCGTTCGATACAACCCTTCTCCGAAATGTCCTTGTTCGATCGCAGGCTGAAGATAGTCGCGACTGACCTCGCTCCTGACAGTGGGCGTGATGACCGGAAACATTTTGCGCCCCAACGCCATCGCGGCTTGCCGTTCCTGCACTGCCACTAAGACCATCAACCCATGTTCCTGTTGCGTCGAACCGATTTGCCATTTTTCATACAGCGCGTCTGCATAGTGTTTGGCCGATGGGTACGGTTTGATGCTGGGGACCGTCACAATCACCATCTCTACGCCGCTTTTCTTTTCAAGATCGATGCAGACGGATCTGATGCGGTCCTTCCACTGTTGCTCCACCACTTGTGCATGATCGCTGACATACCCAATCGGACTGGGAAGCGGTATACGTTCTTTTGGCCTCTCATAGAGCGATGCTTGTATGCCGGCAGTCCACAGTACGAGTATCAGGCTGAAGAAGGCAATTCCTATGGTGAGTCTCTCTGCTCGAGCCTTCATCGGATGATCCGCATTTCGGCGGCAGTCACGAGTTTCGTCATGCTTTCAAGGTATCGGTCCATGAGCCTTGGGATTTCCTTCTGCCCCGGAGAGATGCGCCCACGTTTGAGCAAGAGCGCATCGCGAGGCCCGGCAAGGTCGATCTCCAGATGAGATTCGAGATCGTTCAGCAGCTGATCCCCATGAGCCAGCACGGGGCGATCCAACAATCGTTGCAGACCGCGAAGCGCCGGCAGGAGCGCGGTGATGGAGAGCGACAAGAGGATGGTCATGGCCTCTTCTGTACTTCGTCCTTCCACGAGTCGCTGGCGAAGACGGAGCAGATTCCCTCGCAACGCTTGTAGAACTTCTATAGCCAAGTACCGAGCATCGATCTTGAGGCCGACGAAGGGATCTTGCCCCCACAGCAGCCGATGACATTCGAGGATGTCTTGGTATTCCAGAGGAAAGGCGAACGAAGCGGATTGGAGATCGGCCGCCGTCAAGAACAAGGGGACAACCACTTGCTCCTTACTCCAGCGGTTGTGAATGCTGTCATACTTTTTCAGCACCGAGAGGTCATAGGATGCCATCACCAATAGTAGATTAAGATTGGAGCGGCCAGGCAAAAATTCTCCCCGCACGGCACTGCCATACAGAATGACTCCCTCCAGCTCATTTCCATAGACTTTCGTGACATCCTTCACGTACGACTTTAATGTTTTTTGTGTCTCCTCAGGCAATCCATCTATCGCCCAGTCGACCGACTGCATGGGATTACCGAATGCCTCTCGCCGCCACATCTCGGGCTGAAGGATCCGGTAACAATCCGGCTGCCATCAGTCGATCCATCAAGCCAAACGGAGGCTCCTTGCGGAGTCCGGCTGTCGTCGATAGGACACGATACCGGAGCCGTGCATTGCCGTCCAGCGTGCGGAAGACGCGGTCCCGGAGAAAGGCGATGATCGGATTCGCCGTGTTCCAGAACAGCACCTGTTCATCAGCCAACTGTTGCAGCATCGTGACCTGAGGCCGTCGCGAACCTTCGTATCTCTTGAGCCTTGCAGCGGAGAAGTCGTTCGCCGCCAGACATTCAGGCAAGAGATCGGCCAGCGTCATGGCATCCACCATCGCCTGCATGCGCCCCTGCGACGCATGAGGATTCATCGCATGCGCCGCATCCCCGATCAGCACTGCGCCGTCGACCACCCAGGTTGGAGTCCGAACACGCCCGGTCGGCATGAAGGCGGTTTGATTCCAGTCGGTCAATGTACGGAAGATGGCCCCATCGGCAGGATCGATCGCGATCCAGGATTCTTGTAGTGCAGCGATGCCTTGCTCTTTCACACGATCATATGAACCGGCCTTGATCATGTAAAAAACATAGACCTTGTTTCCGGCAGCGGGAAACATCCCGAGGATCGTTCGCTTACCGACAAAATACTTCGCTTCGTCCATGGGAAGCGCTGCTTCCAACATGGCGATCAAATAGCCCTGTGGGTAGAGATGAAGATCGGCCGGGATCTGCAAGGCCTCTCGAACCTTTGAAAATGCTCCATCTGCTCCAATGACTACCTTCGCCTTCACGGTCACGCTGTCTTCACCTTGCTTCGCGGTCAACCCAATGACTCGCCCCTTCTCTCGAAGCAGACCGGTGAATGACGATCGATACCGCAATGAGGCGGAGGATTCACGTTCGATCGCGTTCAGAATGGCATGGTGCGCCACATTCGGCAGTGTGACCACGGCTTGATTGTACGGTGGAGGGAGTTCGCTGTAGTCCACCGTGCACAGCCGCTCGCCACCGACCAGGCAAAAATGAAACTTGTGCACCGTCCTGGTGGACTCGACCGGCAATCGACCCAGAAGCCCCAAGCGATCAAGCACGTGTTGTCCGTTCGGCTGTAGGATCTCGCCGCGCAATCCCTGCGGTGGTCCTGGTGCCTGCTCGAAGACGATGGTCTTGATCCCCTTCTGGGCCAATGCAAGTGCCAGCACGGCCCCTCCTCCACCCGCTCCCACTATGGCGATGTCGGTTTCTTCGACCATTGTTCCTCAGCGTGCCTCAGCCATGACGATGCGTTGCCACCTTACCCGCAACATTCCTACTTTTTCCACTCCTGGAATCGCTCGTGATCGTTCCAGAGCGAAAGGAACTTTTCACGCGATTTGACGGCAATCGCATGGTCTCTGATGATATCCAGCCGCTCATCATTGTAGCGGTTCCCACTGGTCGTCTGATTCATGGACCCGTTGCTATTGATCTCGTCGTCGATCACCACCTGTTTCAAATGCATGAGAGCATCATGCCGATTGATCTTGATCGGAATCCCGGCTTCGCGCAACGTTGACAGGGCCGTCTGCTGCTTCACATCCTCAAGGCGTTCGCGATCCGTCACGATGCGCACATCCACACCACGTCGTTTCGCTTCGACCAGCGCCTTCACCGTGAGCGGCGACGTTAACCCGTATACCGCGACAAAGATGTATCGTTGGGCACGATCATACATCCGTACGAGATGTTCGAGCGGCCTATCCTCTGGGCCGTACCAGACTTCTACCGATGCAGCTGAGACCTCCAAGCCTTGCCCAAGCAGAACTGCGGTAAGCAGCCAGGTGACGATCCGTCGGTGGAGTTGCGTGGGTAATTGAAACGGTGAAGGCCGGATCATTCCAGTTCGAAGAGGTCGCGAAAGTGGTCCTCGGATGATTCCCAGGCCTGGGGTGCATGCGCCTGAAGCCATTGTCGGAGAAACTCTTTCTGCTCCTGTGTGAGCAGTTGCTTGATCTGATGAGCGCGTCCTTGAAGCGGCTGGAGCAGGCTCACCTGCTTCCTCACATCCAGCATTGCAGTTCGGACATACATATTCGTAAAAGCGGACGGCTTCTCTTCCGATCCTTCGCCTTGCACCCACACCGAGAGAAACTTGTCCAGAACCAGGCCAGCACTGTCCAGCGCCGGTTCCGTATCATGGAACAGCTCGTTCTCGGACTCGGTCAACGGTGTCGATTCAGCAGCACGAAAGAGGAAGTTCTTTTTCCACATCTTTGGAGCCTATCTGACATTGACCTTTCTACTGCGACGAACGATCTGCAGTCCTCTGCGTCGTCCTCGGCCTCGCATCTGGCCGCATCTCCTTCGCCTCGTCACGAACGGCAATGTCGGACAGGCTCCTACCATCCTTGCAGGCGGCATAGTGGCGGCGAGCGAGGGCAAAGTCAACAGCTACCTACCGGGCAATCGAGCCCATGTTTGGCGAAAGTGTACGGTCAAGAACGGCCCGCCATCTTCTTGAGGCGAAGGAGAACGGGCCATGGTTGGGAGACCTCTCGCACCACTGAGATGAGCGACCAACTTCATGATTGGCTTGACGGTCACTGAAATTGTTCGATGAACTCTACCTATGCTTATCCGGTTGACTCCAGCGTCCTGTGTAATCCCACACTCCATTGGGGTTCATGACTCATGGCCTTCCATTCGGTTGGCGCTAAGGGAGTTAACCGGATAGGCATAACCCTACTTTTTCTAGATACCGACGCCACTGCCACCCAAAACACACAAGTAGCATTGCGCATTTTTTTGCGGTAATCGCTCTAGTTGGTACGCTCTAACGCTCAGCATCAGCGGCGCGAGGAACGAGCGTCCGCTGGGCGTCTGGTTAGGCGCTGATGATTTCATTCAGACCTTCGATGACCTGAGCCAGTTCCTCAAGATTCACTTTGCCGAGTCGCTGCCCGATCCGTTCAACCGCCAAGGTGCGAATCTGGCTGATCTTGACCCATGATTTCTTTGGAAGGCGCTTCGACTGCAGGGCAAGCGTGAGAGGGAAGCCCGCTCGTTGCGGTTGGCTCGTGAGCGCGATTGCGATCACCGTACCAGAGCGTTCATTGAACACGTCGTGGCTGAGGACCAGCACGGGGCGCCGCCCTGCTTGTTCCTTGCCGCGGACCGGGTTGAGATCCGCCCAACGAACCTCACCCCTCAGTATTCGGGCCATGCCGAAGCATCCTCAGACAGGCCTTCCTCGGCAAGCGTCCTTTCGAAGACGGGGTCGAGCTTCGCGCACTCCCTGGCCAAGCGGCCTCGGTCCAGTCGGGCGAGTTTTTCCTCCACCGCCTCTTGAATGGCTTGACTCCGACTGGGAAAGGCGGCTTTTTCCACGAGGGTATCGAGGCGTTCCAAGATGGACTCATCGAGGGATATCGCGATTTTTGATCGTGCCATGTCTCTCCTCCGAGTATGACGATACGTCATACCTCCGTCATGGTCAAACCCCTTATCACGTTCGGGCCTAACGTTGGAGCTCAGCGGGAAATGATAGCAGGAAATGATAGGGTCAGGTCTTACATTCACACTCTGCCACGTTCCGCCTGCTTGAGACGCCGACTCACCGTAACATAATGGACCCCCAGGTGCTCCGCAATCTCTCGCAGTCGATAGCCGTGCTCTCGATAGGCCGCCGCGATCAGCTCGGCCTCTTTCCCTTGACGCCGAAACAGATGTGTCAGCGTGGGCCGTTGTGCCTGCGTCTGCCGCCGCGAAATTTCTCGCAATACTCGATCCGGCTGATGTTGCGCAATGAACACCTCAGAGCCGAGATAGATCTGTCCACGCAGTTGCTCCCAGGGCCGTGGCCCTTCTCGTCCTTCTGCCACAAACTGCCGATAGCGCAGGTGCGCCTCCTGCTGCCGCGTGCCAAATTGCCCAAGAATCCAGGTGGTCGACAGCCAGTGTGGCCCGGTGCGCTCCCCTGCTGTCACCAGATAACTACTCCAGGTCCAGAGGCGCGGATGGGCGACCATCTTGGCCCGGACCGGGTTCAGGACGACGTAGCGACACAGTTCGAGGAGATGCGCCTCCTTCTCCACCACAATCGCCGTGAACCGTCCTTGGAACAGGTGCCCCACCCGGTGATGCCGACGGTTCATCGCCTGCGTGTATGTGCCATTCAGCTGCCGCATGCCTCGTGAAAGATTCGGCTGCGGGGTTTCGATCAGCAGATGATAATGGTTGTCCATCAGACAGTAGGCGTGACAGCGCCAGCCGAAGCGATCGATGACGTGGCCCAGCCTGTCGAGGAAGAGCGTGCGGTCTCGATCATCGAGCACGATGTCCTGCCGGGCATTCCCGCGACTCGTGACATGGTAGACGGCACCGGGATATTCAAGGCGGAGCGGTCGTGCCATAGCTGGCAACCATACCAGAGGTCGTGTGATATTGTAAGACCTGACCCCCTAACCATGATAGCGACGAGGGTATCGCAAGCTCCGCTTTCCGACGGTTAGCTTCAGCGGCTTGTTAGCCGGTCACTGGCTTTTCTCCATTACCAGCCGTCGAGCATCTCTCGAACGAGACGCCTTTTTTCTACCTCGCTTCCCTTCCCCATCGTCAACGCGTGACTGTCGTCAAGGTTGCGCCGAAGTTGCACAAGTTTTATGACTGTTTCTTCTGGGCGGGATTCATCAGATTCCCAAAATTTGCCGTCTCCTTGCTCAATAACATTGGTGGAATCCTCGAAGGCGACTTCTCCCAAACCCGGGAGCCACGCAGTCGTCTTGGCATCGAGGCGCTGGCATTCTCTGACATAAACAATCTTCTTACCGTCGAGACGTGTTGCTGCACTCCTCCAGTTCGCCACGTGGGCACCGTCGGGGCCGTAGGCTTTGCCACCGAGTCGCACAGAGCTGTGGACGTCGTCCATCTCGATCGTGAGAAAACTCAGGGCTGGCGCCTCTCCCTTCAACAGAATCCGCTCCCACCACGTACCAGTGATGCGGTCAGCGAGCCTTCGCATGGCCGCTTGAGCGGCACGTCCTGCGTCACCGATTCTGGGGCGACTGGGAAGCGCAATCGTTGCATCATGGATCGCCTTTCCGATCCGGGCACACGCGGGGTCGAGCGCGGTGTCGAGATGCTGACCCGGCAACATCGAGAAGTTAGCGGGCTCGATACCGAGCAGATCACTCGGAAGCTTCAAATTAAGATCCCGCCGCTTGATCAGAAAACAGCGCTCGCGACCCAATCGTCCAAAAAACAATCCGAGTTCAAACACCACATTGTCGCGCGGCGACGCTGTCTCGGCCTCCCGGCTCGTGGTCCGGTCATCCGGCGTGAGGACCATGACGGCAAAGTCTGACGTATCCAGCAACCGCTCCAGCGACTCGATGTACACCTTCGTCAGCTGAAACGCCTCCGGCCATGGCCTGACCTCCGCCACTCCGTTCAGGGCTCGCTGCAATAACTTCTGGACCGCGCGAACGGTATCCAGTCCTTCGGAGGAAGATGCAACAAATACCTGAGGGAGAGTCACTGTCTTTTCACCTCCTGCGGCTCACTTCATCCGGCTAACAATGTTTAGACCGATCCGCATAAAAGCCGGGTCTGTCAATTTCCGTCCGTCTAACACGCCACGACAGTTCGTAAACAATTCTCAATAACCGTTGCTGTTTCAATGAGTTGCGACTCGTGGCCCATTTATCACGGGTTCTTATGCGGATCAGCAGAACACCCACCCCTGCATGGGTTCACATCCCATCCAGCGGGCTGCGGACACCGGACGGCCCTCGATGAAGGACATGGGTTTGGCATCATCGATCCTTCATCTCCCACGATCTCCAGGAGGAACCGGAACCAGCGCGGCACATTCTCCGCAGATCTACGAACTCCGTCAAGCCTCGCCCTGCCATGTGGCAAGATCCACCCCTGCATGCGGGACGGAATGAATCCAAATCTTCAGGTCATGACTCTAACAGCCCACACGGTCGCCTTGACAAGCAGAGCATGCCTTTGCTAGGTTCAAAATTCTTTAATCTCTAAGCCAACTTGGGAGAATCTGTGCTGGTCAAGATCAATGGAAAGCCGGAAGAGATTCACGGCGGAACCGTCCTCGATTTGCTGAAGACAAAGAACATCGAGCCGCAGATGGTCGCCGTCGAGGTCAACGACAAGGTGCTGGATCGTGACCATCTTGCCACGACTCACCTCAAGGAAGGTGATCATGTAGAGTTCCTCTTTTATATGGGAGGAGGCCGGTGAGTACGGCGCTGCATAACGATATCACCGAGCTGATCGGCAAGACTCCGCTTGTTCGCTTGAACCGTCTTTCAAAACCTGGCTCGGCGACGATTTACGGAAAAGTTGAGTTTTTCAACCCCGGCGGCAGCGTCAAGGATCGGATCTGCCTCAATATGATCAACGAGGCAGAACGTCAGGGGATGCTCAAGCCGGGTGGAACTATCGTTGAGCCGACCAGTGGAAACACCGGTATCGGACTGGCCTTGGTCGCAGCAGTGCGTGGGTACAAACTCATCCTCGTCATGCCGGAAAGCATGAGCATGGAACGGGCCAGTTTACTGTCCTCATATGGCGCACAGCTGGTGTTGACACCGGCCTGGGAAGGTATGAAAGGGTCCATCAAGGAGGCGGAAAGCATCTTGGCCCAAAATCCGTCGTACTTCATGCCGGATCAATTCTCGAATGCCGCCAACCCCGCCATGCACCGAATGACGACGGCACCGGAAATTTGGGACGCGCTCAGAGGGAACATCGATGCGTTTGTGGCGGCTGTTGGAACCGGCGGGACCATCACAGGATGCGGTGAAGTCTTCAAGGAAAAGAACCCGCACATCAAAGTGATCGCCGTCGAACCGGCGACCTCACCGGTCTTGTCCGGCGGCGATCCAGGGCCTCATAAGATTCAAGGGATCGGCGCGGGCTTTATTCCCAAAGTCCTCAACCGAAAAATTCTCGACCGCGTGATCACCGTGACGGATGACGAGGCCTATCAGACGGCGAAACAACTCTCGAAGAAAGAGGGCCTGCTGGTGGGCATTTCCGCCGGCGCCAATGTGTTCGCTGCTCAAAAGATCGCCGATGAACTGGGACCCGGCAAGAATGTCGTCACGATCCTGTGCGACACAGGTGAGCGTTACATCAGCATTGAGAAATACTTCAACATATAAGAACGCTGAAAATGGCTTCCAACTTTGTTCTCGGCTCAAAAAAATCCTCAACGTACCCCAGAGGGTACGCCTCCGGTTTTCTTTTGCCTGCGGCCTCGTTGGAAACCCATTTTGAGCGTTCTTGACACCACTGATTAAATGGAATTCACTGAAGAACAAATAAATCGTTACAGCCGGCATATTCTGCTCCCTGAGGTCGGCGGCAAAGGGCAGAAGAAAATCGCCAAATCCCGGATTCTTCTCGTCGGTGCCGGTGGTCTCGGCTCCCCTGCCGCACTATATTTGTCTGCAGCAGGAGTCGGCACGATTGGTTTGATCGACAGTGATGTGGTGGATCTGACTAACCTCCAACGTCAAATTCTTCACCATACTCCAGACGTGGGCCGCCCGAAGGTCCTCTCAGGCAAGGAAAAGATCCAGGCGTTGAACCCCGACGTCTCCGTGTCGATGTACGAAGAACGGCTCACGGCGGGAAACGCCCTCAAGATCTTCGGCGACTATGATGTCGTGATCGACGGTGTCGATAATTTCACGGCGAAGTTTCTGATCAACGACGCCTGTTTCTTCGCGGGGAAGCCGCTGGTCCATGGCGGCATTCTGCGATTCGATGGACGCGTGACAACGATCATCCCCAAGAAGTCAGCCTGCTATCGTTGTGTATTCAAAACGCCTCCGCCGCCTGGTTTCGTTGCTTCCTGCCAGGAGGCCGGAGTTATCGGGGTCCTGGCGGGCATTGTCGGAACGATTCAGGCGACGGAGGCATTAAAGCTTGTCCTCGGGATCGGGAGGCCGCTGACGGACCGTCTGCTCGACTTCGATGCGCGCAAAACTCAATTCCGGGAAATCAAGGTCCGACGAAATCCGAATTGTGCGCTCTGCGGGGACCATCCGACGATTACCGAGTTGTTCGACGATGGGGACCCCTATGCCGGATGCGACATACGTCCATCTGCATAGCGTTTGATAAGGTGGTGCGACGATGAACAAAATGAAAGCGCTGGTTTGCCGCGAGTGCGGCAAGGAATACCCGACGAAGGCGATCCACGTCTGCGAAATGTGCTTCGGTCCCCTTGAGGTGAAGTACAACTACGACGAGATCAAGAAGACCATTTCTCGTAAAAAGATCGAGGATGGTCCGCGCAGCATGTGGCGCTACCTCGACCTGCTGCCGGTCGAAGGGACGAACTTCGTGGGTCCACATGCCGGATTCACCCCGCTCGTACGCGCCAAAAATCTCGGCGCCTATCTCGGGCTTGACGAGCTCTACATCAAAAACGACACGGTGAACCATCCAACCCTGTCGTTTAAGGACCGTGTCGTCGCCGTGGCCCTCACGCGCGCGCGCGAGCTCGGTTTTGAAACAGTGGCTTGCGCATCGACCGGCAATTTGGCGAACTCGGTCGCCGCCCATGCCGCATCCGCCAATTTACACTGTTACGTGTTCATCCCCGGCGACCTTGAGGCCGCGAAGGTGCTCGGCAATCTGATTTATAAGCCGCACGTCGTCGAGATAGAAGGAAACTATGACGATGTCAACCGGCTCTGCAGCGAGATCGCCGGTGAACATGGATGGGCATTCGTGAATATCAACATTCGTCCTTATTACGCAGAAGGCTCAAAGACCCTTGCCTTTGAGACGGTAGAACAACTGGGATGGAAAACGCCCGATCAGGTCGTCATTCCAATGGCATCGGGTTCTCTTTTGACCAAGATTTGGAAAGGTCTGCATGAGATGAAGGCCTTGGGCCTCATCGATCGCGTTGGCACCAAGATCAACGGCGCCCAAGCAGAAGGCTGCTCACCGATCTCTACAGCATTCAAGGCGGGCCGCGACTTCTTCAAGCCTGTGAAACCACAGACAATCGCCAAATCCCTGGCCATCGGCAACCCCGCCGATGGCTACTATGCACTCAAAGCCACTGCCGAGAGTCATGGATCCATGGATATGGTGACGGATGAGGAAGTCGTGGAAGGCATTCAGCTCCTGGCCCAAACCGAGGGCATCTTCGCGGAAACAGCCGGAGGCGTCACGATCGGTGTGCTCAAGAAGCTCGTCAAGCAAGGGGTGATCAAAAAGGATGAGGTGACGGTGGCCTATGTCACCGGCAATGGATTGAAGACACAGGAAGCCGTGATCGATTCCGTCGGCCGCCCAGTACGTATTCAGCCTAGCCTGGTGGACTTCGAAAAGACCTTTAAGATGGGAAAGAATGGCGGTGCCGCATGATTAAAGTTCGTATTCCGACTCCGCTTCGTCCCCTGACCAAGGGCCAGGGCGAGGTCGAGACCAACGCCGACAGCGTGGTCGAGATGATCGAGGCGTTGAACAACACACATCCCGGCATCAAAGATCGTCTGTGCGATGAAACAGGAGAACTCCGTCGCTTCGTGAACATCTACGTCAACGAGGAGGACATTCGTTTCCTCAAGGGGAAAGACACGTCCCTCAAGGATGGCGATGAAGTTTCCATCGTTCCGGCGATTGCGGGAGGATAGTCATGTCACATCTGCGTTTCCATATTCGTTTTCCTGAAGACAAGATCAGAGAGCCGATTATCTATCAGATCGGGCGCGAGTATAACGTCGTGACCGATGTCCGGCGGGCCGATGTTCGCGACACCACAGCCTGGGCGGATGTGGAGCTTTCCGGTGATACCGGGGAAATTGAACGGGCCGTCGCTGGGCTGCGAGCCAAAGGCTGTGTCGTCGATCCGATTGAATTGAACGTGGTGGAGTAGGAACGTGAACATTAACCGTGAACCGTTGATCGAGTAATAGACACGTTTGCGATTCACGAATAACGTTTAAGTCATGGAACTGACCGAACAACAAATCGAACGATACAGCCGGCACATCATCCTTCAGGATGTCGGAGGAAAAGGCCAGCTGAAGTTGAACAAGGCCAAAATACTATTGATCGGCGCAGGTGGACTAGGCTCTCCAGCCGGGCTGTACCTCGCTGCCGCCGGTATTGGGACAATCGGCTTAGTCGATGGGGATGTCGTTGACCTCTCGAATTTGCAACGACAGATCATGCACTCGACCGCAACGCTCGGCCAGCCGAAGGTCGAGTCAGGCCGGAAAACCTTGTCGGCCATTAACCCTGATATCACCATCAAGACGTATCATCAGCTGGTCGACGCAGAAAATATCCTCTCCCTCGTCTCGCAGTACGATATCGTGCTCGATGGCTCGGACAACTTTACGACACGTTTCCTGGTCAATGACGCCTGTTTCTTTGCCAAGAAAACATTGATCTCCGCCAGCATGTTTCGGTTCGAGGGACAACTGACGACGATCAAACCGCACCAAGGCTATCCCTGCTACCGCTGTCTCTATCCTGAGCCCCCGCCGGCCGGGTTAGTCCCAAATTGTCAAGAGGCCGGTGTGCTTGGCGTCCTAGCCGGCACGATGGGAATTCTCCAGGCGTCAGAAGCGATCAAAGAAATCCTCGGCATCGGAGAGACGATCGCTGATAAGCTATTGATCTACGATGCGCTCGAGATGAAGTTCCGAAAGGTGGGCCGGCCCAAGGATCCAGCTTGCCCTCTGTGCGGCTCCAATCCCACCATCAAAGATCTGAGCAGTGACTACACGGTCACTTGCACGATTTAACGTGGCCGACCTCATCATCCCTCGACAGATTCTCGATGAGATCATCGTCCATGCCAAGGAACTCACTCCGTACGAATGTTGTGGGCTCCTGGCTGGAACCAATGGAGTGGTCAGCCGTCTCTATCGGATCAAGAATATCGTCGCGATGGAGGGTGCGCAGAATCTCTCTTCGTTTGATTCGGCAAAGGCTGCGCATCTCGAGCGGCTCTCGCCGGCTGAACGAGCGGAAATCGCCTTTGTCATGGACATGCAGGATTTCTCAACCGCCAAGAAGGACATGCGTAACCAAGGTCTCGAACTTCAAGTGGTCTATCACTCGCACCCTCACGATCCAGCCCGTCCCTCGGTCACCGACATCAAAATCGCCACTGACTATGAAGAGATCTGGCCGAAGATCAACTTGCCCCTTCCCGCCTATCTCCTGGTCTCGCTCATGACTTTTGAACCGGACGTGAAGACCTACTGGATCAAATCCGGTCGCGTTGCTCCCGTCGACGTGCTCATCCGCTAGACTAAATTTTACGGTTCACATCGCCGCCAGAATGTACTAATGTTCCTTTACGGACTGAAAGAGGAACAGTGCACATGCATGTTCGACGACGACTATTCAGCTTTGGCTTTTCCCTCGCTCTGTTCGGGATTGCTCTCATACCAATGACGGTCCTCGCCGAGGATCGCAGTTTTTACAGCCCCGTGATTTACATCGACAAGGAGCAGAATCAGATTCTCATCTCGACGAGTGCCAGTGTGTTTTATATCGAAGTGCCTGAAGCCGCCAAGCCGCACATGGAAAAACTTCCCATTTCCGGCCTTGTGGATTTCGTCGTTGAGATGCGGGGAGATGATAAACGTCCGCTGATCAAAACCTGGAAGGTCAAATCAGGCGAATCGACTTGTATGTACTTTGATGGAAAGGAGTGCAAATAACGGTAGGGCGATGCCTTAGCCGCTTTCCCGTCAAGATTCCTACACACCACTACGATGCCCGACGGTCAGGACTAGGCCGCGATGCCTTCAACGATCAAATGATTGACGTCCGTGCGCTGGCTTGCATGCTCAAAAGTAATTGCGCAGACATTACCTTTCGTATCCACATCAAGAATGGTATTTTCGTCCAGATCTTTAGATTCGGCGATGTCACCGGCACGGAATTCAATATACAATGTGTCGGTATCTTGAAAATAACTGATTTTCATGGCGCATACCTTCTATCAAAAAATGCATTGTGAACGGTCTCCCCATCGCGCAGCAAGATGACTCGCAGATACCGGTTGTCCCTTTCGGCAATTCTGGCCCATCGCCTGATTCGGCCATCAGCCTGTATGTACTCCTTTTCCGGATGACTCACAACAAACTCGATCCATTCGTTCCTAATGAGTTTTCTATCCGGCCTGGTCCTGGTTGCTCGGAAATAACGCGTCGTTTTCAACGAGGTGGACCTAGAAGATCAACTATTCCGAACCCCGCATCACGTCCACCGATAAGGAGTGACTGATATCGAGTTTATTCGCCGCTGCCGGCCATGTCGTCGATGAGGGGTCGATTGATGTCGGTGCAACCAAGGCACATGGTGTCGAAAAGGGCTTCAAAATCGGCCACAAAGTTCTTGGCATCCGTTAGTTTCTCAGCCACCACATGCTCATGGCAGGTGTCGCACAGCATAATGAGGCCACGAGAGACTGCCACTGTTTTCCTTCCACCGCTTCCCATTCGCTACACCGATCCTTTTTGAAGGGCTACAAAGAAATCTTCGGCCTCGAGATCGATTCCGCACTGTCGACATTCATACGGCCGATCCGGTTCTGGAACATTCAAGGGAGTACGATCGATTTGCCCTCTGCAGACGTGGTAGAAGCGTCCTCGCGCATGTTCGTCGTCCAGCGGATCACTCTCGTACACCAGCACCATCAACCAACCATATCCAATAGTTCGCTCCAAAGAGTATACCGAGCTTTTCTTCGGACCCGCAACTCCCCAAGGCAACACGTGCTGAAGTTGAAATCAACGAATGTCTCTTCCATTACACTTGGAACTGAGCTTCATAGAGACTCGCATAGACTCCTCCTCGGCTGAGCAGTTCGTCATGTCGGCCTTCCTCCACTAAACGACCTTTATCGAGCACCAAGATCCGGTCCACGTCATGAAGCGTTGATAATCGATGGGCGATGATGAATGTGGTCCTACCCATTGTGAGTTCGGCCAATGCTTCGCGGATCTTCACCTCGGTCTCGGTGTCGATGTTCGACGTGGCTTCATCAAAAATGACGATGGGCGGATCTTTCAACAACGTTCGTGCGATTGACACTCGCTGCTTTTGTCCGACCGACAGCTTGACACCCCGCTCACCGATCCACGTATCGTATCCCTCCGGAAGCGCCGTGATAAATTCATGTGCCCGCGCGGCACGGGCCGCCGCTTCCACCCGATCTTGGTCCGCATTCAAATCACCGTACAGCAGATTGTCCTTCACCGTTCCGTTGAACAAGAACGGCTCCTGTTGTACGAATCCGATTTGTTGCCGCAGGTAGGCAATCGGCAGATCGCGGATATCCTTCCCATCGATGAAGATCGCTCCGTCGGTGACGTCGTAAAATCGCATCAACAGCTTCAGGACTGTGCTCTTCCCCGCCCCACTCATCCCGACCAGTGCCACACGTTCTCCTGCCGGTACAGTCGCAGAGAATCCTTTCAGCACCGGAACATCGGCTCGATAATGGAACCGCACCTGATCGAAATGAACTGCTCCATGGGCACGATGGACCGGAGCGATTGCATGAGGCCGATCGGCGACTTCCGGAACCGTATCCAGCACCTCAAACACCCGCTCACTCGCCGCCAACGCATGTTGCAACATATGATTGACCGAATGAATCTGATTGATAGGCACGTAGAACATCGCCAAGTAGGACAGAAACAACACCAACTCGCCGAGCGTGAGACGGCCTTCCATGACCTCCCCTGCACCGTACCAGAGGATCAAGACGGTTCCAAAGGCGGCCACCAGAATCATTCCCGGCGAATATACCGACCACAACACCATCGCTTGAAGGTTCTTGTCGCTATAGGCTTGGCTCAGCCGGTCGAACCTCGCTTGTTCATGTCCCTGACGGCCGAATCCCATCGTCTCTCTAATACCGGACAAAGCATCCTGTAAGTAGCCATTCAACTCAGCGGCGCTCTGCCTGGTCTCTCGATAATATCCGTGTACTTTTGAGGTAAACCAACTCGCGGACAAGGCAAGCAATGGAATCGGCAGAAGCGAGAACGCTGCCAGTTTCCAGTTGAGCATGAATAAAAGCCCCGTGATCCCGATCAGGGTGAGCGACGCCGTCAACATGCCTTCCAATCCATCGATAAAGATCCGCTCGACATGCTCCGTGTCGTTGGTCACCCGGGACATGATTTCCCCCGTCGATCGATCCTCAAAATAGCTGATGGACAATCGTTGGAGGGCGGAGAAGACATGCCGGCGAAGATCGTGGACCACCGTCTGCTCAAGTTGATTATTCAGCCGGATTCTGAGGGAGGCAAACAGATTTTTGAGCACATAGGCGCTCACCAGAAGCCCGATCGCCCATGGCAGCAATGACGCCTGCTTCGCCTGAATCACATCGTCGATGATGATCTTGATGACCCAGGGAGGCACCAGCTCCATCGCCGTCGCACCAGCGGCGCAGACCAGTGTCGCAATTGCAAGGGCGCGATGGGGACGAAGGTATTGTAAGACGCGAAGAAGCGCTTTCACGGTCGGCTCGGCCGGGCAGGTGTCAGATGACCTTCGTAGGCTCTTTTTTCCAATACTGTGAGAACTCGTGCAGCTGAGTGAGGGTGGACAGATCGGTCATGCGATCAAGAAACACTTTGCCGATCAAGTGGTCGAGTTCGTGCTGAATACAGACCGCGTACAATTCTGTCGCCTCGAAATCCAGGTGTTTTCCCTTTCGATCCAGACCTTTGACCCGCACCAGGGAAGGCCTCGTGACTTTCCCTCGCAAGCCGTCGACACTCAAACATCCTTCCCAAGTTTCCACCTGTTCAGGCCCGTAGTAGACGATCGACGGATTAATGAGCACGGTCTCAGGGAATCCGCCCTCGCCCTGGCACCCCATCACGACCAATTGAATCGAGTGCGAAACCTGGGGCGCAGCCAATCCAATGCCCGGCTCATCGTACATCGTTTCAAACATGTCGTCGATCAATCGTTGCAGTTCGGAGGACTTGATCTCCCTCGGGTCCACCGGAGCGGCGATCTTGCGAAGGATAGGATTCCCCAGCTTGGCGATTTTCAGCATCGTTCCTGTCTTCAGTTTCATGACGGGATATTCGTAACATAGGAGTCTTCCGGCCCGCAACCTCCCCTGTTTGTCGCTACAAGCTCCGTTTCGGGCGCCGCGGCTCTGGAATCTCAAAAACGTCTTTGTTGGCGTCCCACCACTCAACCCATTCGTTCGACCACACCGCCCGATCCTGCTTGGTCGAGGTATCCCAATCATGGAATTCGGTCTCGTGGCGGGTCAAGATCCAGAGCGATTGCAGCGCCGACAGCGCCACGAAGCGTTCGTCGTCGCTCACCATGGGAATCAAGATGGGGATGACGGCCTTCTGTCGAACATATCGTGCCTCGAATGCCGCTGCCTTTCTGACGGACGGATTTGGATCTTTTGCCATCACTTCGATCGCCTCGGGTGCCTTCGACGGATCCAGACGAATGGCGACCCGGAGGGCGTGTTCCCGCACACGGGAGATTTCGCTCGGCTCCTTGGCTGTAGCGACGAGTGCTGGCACCCCCGCAACTCCTTTCATCATCAGTAACGTTTCGATCGCATTGTATCGAATGCGTGGGCTCGGCATGGTCAAGGCCTTCACGAGAACCGGAACAGACGGCTCTCCTAGATGCACGAACTCTCCCATCGCCCAGAATTCCTGCTTGCCCTCAAGCAACGGCAGCAAGGCTTCAGCCCGCTTGAGCTCTTCGGGGCTCAGCGGATTCTTATTTGGAGGAATTGAGACATCAGGAATATCCTGATTCGTGGGCGGTGTCTCATACGGCACTTGGACCGGCCATACCGGGGACGGACCGGCCCATCCGGAATGCGGTGCCGTTCCACCAGCCAGTGCGATCGCCAGGATAACCCAGATCCTGAGTGAAGAAAGAATGGTTCACGATGTGGGCGCCTCCTTTCATCCTGCTAGGAAATTCTTGACGGCTCTATTCAATTTCTTCACGCACATCCCGTTTGTGCAAGATCTCGTAGAGAACCGGCAATACCACGAGAATTAAGAATGCCGCCGTCAGCATCCCACCGACCACCACACGGGCCAACGGCTGTTGCGCCTGAGCACCGATCCCGGTCGCGAGGGAGGCGGGTAGGAGTCCGATCGCCGCGCCCAAGGTGGCCATCAGAATCGGGCGCATCTGTACATCGACACCGCGTAACACGGCCTGCCGCAAGTCGAGCCCGGTCCTTCTGAACTCTTCAATGCGTGAGATCAACAACACACCGCCCAATATCGCGACTCCCAACGTCGAAATCATCCCCACCGCGGCCGAAATACTGAAATGGGTATGCGTGATCACCAACGACAGAACACCACCCACCAACGCGAAGGGAACAGCCGCCAACACCAGCAACGCATTTTTTACTGAGTCAAATGTCGTATAGAGCAGGAACAGCATGATGACGAGGCTCACGGGAACGATTGTGGTCAGCCGTTTCTGCTCCTCCTTGAGTTGATCGTACTGCCCGGCCCATTCCATGTGGTAGCCCTCTGATAGGGTGACGTGCTGCGCCAACTTCTCCTGAGCTTCTTCAATCGTACTCTGAAGATCGCGGTCGCGCACACTGAACTTGATCGGGATATACCGGTGGTTGTTTTCGCGGTAGATGATGAAGGCTCCGGTCTGCATGGTGATGGCCGCCAGCTGTTTGAGCGGAATGCGTGCCCCATCCGGCGTGCTCACCAGAATATTGCCGATGGAATCGATATCCCGACGATACTCCGGAAGAAACCTGACGACCAGATCGAACAGCTTCTCTCCTTCATACACTTGGGTTACCGCTTGACCACCGACGGCGGCCTGAACGACCGCATTGACATCGGAGACCCGCAACCCATAACGGGCGCTCGCTTCGCGATCGACTTGAATCAGCACATTCGGTTGACCGATCAACCGGAAGATGCCCAAGTCCTTCACGCCGAAAACCGTTTTCATCACCGCTTCGATCTCGACGGCGCTCGCATCCATGATTTTGAGATCGGACCCGAATAGTTTGATCGAGTTCTCGCCCTTCACACCGGACATGGCCTCTTCCACGTTATCTTCGATGACCTGAGAAAAATTGAAAATAACACCGGGAATGGTTTTCAGCCGATGCTCGATTTCTTCGATAAGATCATCTTTGCTCAATCCTCGACGCCATTCCGATTCGGGTTTAAGATTCGCCAAGAATTCCCCATTAAAAAAGCTGGTAGGGTCCGTCCCATCATCCGGCCGTCCCAGCTGTGAAACGACCGTTTCCACCTCGGGCGAGTCCTTGAACATGCGACGGATGTCGTTCGTCAATCGATCGGCCTGATCGAAAGAAATATCCACCGGCATCGTGGCTCGAACCCATAGATTTCCTTCCTCCAGGGCCGGCATGAATTCACCACCCAGCGATTGCAACGCAATAAACGCGAGCAGCACCAAGCCGGTCGCAAACCCAACCACCATGATCCTATGTTCTAACGCCCATACGACAATCCTGGCATTGGCCTTGCGTAGGGCTCCGACCACGACCGTATCGGTTTCTCTGATCGGCGACCGCAGGAGGAATGAACAGAGCACGGGCGCGAGCGTAAACGCGATCAAGAGCGCACCACACAGAGCAAACCCATACGTCATGGACATGGGTGCGAAGATCTTTCCAGGCACTCCGGTCATCGTAAAGAGCGGCACAAAAGCCACCACGATGATCGCCGTGGAAAAGACGATAGGCCTTCCGACCTGGCGAGCGGCCCGGATGATATGGTGGTGAGTCGTGAGCCCCTGTGCCTCCCGATGCGCCAACTGGAAGAAGATGCTTTCGACCATCACCAACGTTGCATCCACGATGATCCCGAAGTCGATCGCTCCCAAAGATATCAAATTGGCTGACTGTCCGACGAACACCATCATCGTGAAGGTAAACAGCAGCGAGAGCGGGATGGTCAGCGCGACGATCAACGCCGCACGGAGGTCGCCGAGAAATACGATCAAGAGCATGAACACGAGCACCATGCCGCTGATAAGAATGTCTGTGACCGTCTTCACGGTCGTGTTGATCAACACTGTTCGATCGTAGAACGTCTTGATCTTGACCCCGGAGGGCAGTTTCAACCCATTTAACTCCTCAACCTTGGCCCGTACTTTATCGAGGACCGTTAAGGCCTTATAGCCACGTTGCTGGAGCACAACGCCTTCCACCACGTCATCTCGATCATCGATCCCCACTTTTCCGAGGCGCACGCGATGCCCTACGGTCACCGTTCCCAAGGTCTTGACGAAGATCGGCGTTCCATCCTTTTCAGCCACCATCACGTTTTCAATGTCATCGAGATCATTGATGAGGCCCAGCCCTCTAATGTTGTAGCTCTGCGCACCGATCGTCAAATAGTTGCCCCCGACATTGGCGTTGCTGTTCGCCAAGGCGGCCATGATTTGCGAAAGATTGACGCCGTAGCTGATCAGTTTTCCCGGGTCGATATCGACATGATATTCTTTCGTGGTGCCGCCGAATGTCGTCACGTCGATGACACCCGGCACACGTTTGAACGCCCGCCGGACCTGCCAGTCCTGAGTGGTTTTGAGATCGGTCACACTCTGGTCCTGGCCGGTCAACTCATACCGATAGATCTCGGCAATGGTCCACCAGGGAGACAGTACGGGTTGCACACCTTGAGGCAGTTGAACGGAGTTAAGCCGATTCAACACTTCCTGGCGGTCTTGAAAGAGCTCAGTGTCGAAGTCGAAGTACACCTTGACATCGCTGAGACCGAAAATCGAGAGCGACCGGATATCGGTGAGTCCGGGGGTCCCGCTCAAGGCGACTTCGATGGGGATGGTAATTTGCCGCTCAACCTCCTCGGCTGAATATCCTGGAAGTTGGGTGATCAACTCCACCATTGGAGGGGAAGGATCAGGATAGGCCACAATGTCGAGAAGATGAAATGCGTAGAGACCACCGAATAAGAGCAGAACCCCGAACGTGCAGACCAAGAACCGCTGTACCAGTGAGATCTCGACGATTCTAACGATCATGAATTCATCGTAGGCGGCGGCGCTGCGGAGGCAGGACAAACTCGGCGATTATGTACCCTTGACCTGTTCCCCTTTGATCAAGACGGCGCCCTTCGTCACGATCCGCTCTCCCTGCGTCAACCCTTCGAGGACACGAGTCTGATTCGGCGAGATATTCGCGGTCCTCACTTCCCGCTTTACGTACCGGTTTCCTTCTTCAACTACATAGACAAACTGCTTGCCGTCGATTTCCAGTACCGCTTCACGTGGCACCGTGAGAAATGGTCCGGTGCCACTGACGTCGAGTTGCAGCCGAGCAAACATTTCCGGTTTCAGTTCGTGCGTCACATTTTTGACGAGAGCTCGAACCTTGATCGTTCTGGTCACAGGATCGACCACGTCTCCCACCGCTATGACGTTGGCCGGAAAATCAGCATCAGGGTACGCTTCAACTTTCACGACAGCCGACTGGCCTTCCCGTACAAGCGCGAGGTCTCGCTCGTAGACATCGGCCACAACCTCCAGCACGTCGAGATCGGCGATAGTGAACAGCACATGGTCGGCATCCCCGGTCACCGACTGACCAGGCGTAACGGTACGTTCGACGACGACCCCGGTCAACGGACTCTTCAGCTCAAATCGAGATGTGATCTGCTGTTTATCTAGAGGTTTGCGCAGCTCTTCCGGCGCAATCCTGAGCGAAAGCAACCGTTCTTTTGCACGGCGAAACTCCGCTCTGGCTTTGATCAATTCATTTTCGGCCAGTTTCAAATCTTTCAGGGAAAGCGCCTTGTCCTCGTAGAGATCCTTGGCCAACTCATATGCCCTCGTCGCATACTGCAATTCAGAGTCCTCTTTGACATATTCCGAGTAAGCCTGCGCGATATCCGGACTATCCACGATGAGTAAAATATCCCCGGCTTTTACCCTCCCCCCCAGACGGGCTCGCACTTCCACAACCCGCCCCTGTAACGGGGAGGAAATCCGGGAGTACCGGTCCTCGCCATAGGCGATCTTACCCGAGAGGGTTAAGCCTTGCCGAGATGGACCAAGCTCGACGATCATCGTCTCGACATGCGACAGAGTCTCGTTCTTGATAGGCTGGTGTGTTGCCGCATCGAGCCTTGGAGGCTGATCGCTTTGACCGCATGTGGAAAGAAATAGGAGGATCACGGTCAAGGCGAGGGCTAAGGACAATTTGGGGAAACACGTGCAGGAATACACCAGCAGGGCTTTCATCTGTGAATATGAGACCTCAACCCGATCCTTGTCGGCCGCCTCATGATGCGATGTCCTGTCCGACGGCACTCTCCAGTTGAATCACATTCCGTTGGTAAGTGAACAAGGCTTCAATATAGTTTTGCTGAATCGTCCTCGATGTCCTCGCCGCATCGAGCAAATCAAGCAGAGTGACTCCACCGCGTTCATAGGCCCGCTCCACGATCGCAATCGCCGACCGCGCATCATCAAGCACCCCTTCCAGGAACGCTTCGACCAATCGACGACTTTCGATCAAGTTGCGGTAGGCGACATCCACTTGATTCTCGACTTGATTCAGCGTCTTGTCGAGGTCCGCCCCCGCAACCTGCACCGCAGCTTCCGCCTGCATGATACCGCCTTGATTGCGATTGAACAACGGCAGCGGCACACCCAGACTGAAAGCCATCTGATTAGGGTTGTCGGGTCCTTGCGAGCCTTGGGTGCCATAGCCAGCCCCGACGGTCACATCGGGAATCCGGTACGCTTTGGCGAGCTTCAGTTCGGCCGCGCGCTGTGAGAGCGTCATTCGCTTTGTACGAACGTCGGGGCGCGCGTCGATGGCCACGGCACGGAGCTTGGCGATGTCGGGATCCCACCGTTTGTAGTTCAGTCCGGTTGTGAGTTCCATCTCACTCGCCGGGGATACTCGCAACAATTGCCGAAGATCCGATCGGGCCGACTGCGCTTCTTGAATGGCTTGAATCACTTGCGAGTGAAAATCGATAAACTGTAGCCGGATACGGATCAAGTCGACCTCGGCAATATAACCTTTCTTGAATCGAACCGTATTGACATCGAGAATCCGCGAAAACCGGTCCCGATTTTCTTCTGCCAAAGCCAGCCGTCTCCGCGCTAATTGAACGCGGTAGTAGGCGTCCTTGAGGGCGAAGCTGAGTTGCCGAACTGCGTCTTCGAAGGCGGCCTCGGCAGAGTGAAGTCCGAAGTCGGCGCTTTCGATCCGATAACCCCGTTTGCCCGCCAATTCGAACAGCTGCTGAATTTGAGAAGTGATCTGTCCGCTGCTACCCAGTGTGCGTCCCTGGACCGGGGAACTGACCAGCCCCATAGAGGCAACCGGGTTCGGAAACAATCGGGCGGTAATCTGCTGCCCCTTGCTGAACTCGATCCCGTATTTCGCGATCAGCAGATCAAGGTTCTGACGTAAAAAGAGCCCGATCGCCTCTTCGAGGCTCAATCGTAGAGCCGGTGCCGGAAAGATTCGTGCAGCTGGATCTGGACCGACAGGCGTCGATTGCGCAGCCGAGAGGGATTCCCCGGTAAAGCTACTGCTGCTCACCATCGCGAGGCAGAAAAATGTTCTACACAGTCGTTGAATCATTCTCCCAGCACGCCATATGCGGTCTCTGCGGATTATGCGGGAAAGAACCGCGGTTCCCTGGAGGGCCTAGCAACTCATTGCTGTGGAATGGATTGTGTTTGCAACAGCCCTGATTTCACGAGGCTGACGAAGTCCAGCAGGAGGAGCTGAAGCCAGCGGAACCTCGTGTTCCGCGATCAGCGGTCCACGCCGACCTTGGCGTCCGTTTCACGGAGATGCTTCCTGACGCGCACTTTCTCGTGATGTTTGCGGAGCAACTGTCGACGGATAATGTCGCTGTTTTCCGCCACAATCCTGACCAGCCGATCCATATCTTCAGCATGATCCCGAACAAGTTCGGACAGTTTCTGCATCTGCCCTTCCAATCTCTCCAGACGCCCTGTCATGTCGTTCAAGGGATCGGCGGAGGGCTTCACCGAAAGCTTCGCCGCTCGTCGGTTGGTGCTTCGAAGTAGCCCGGTGACAACGACGTCGCGCTTCATGCTGACTCCTTTACCTCAGACTCTTTTCAACCCGTCGACCAGGTCCGGGCCTAGTATTATCCGCATGAAACTGGAAGTCAACGATTCCGCTTCCTTTCTATTTCCTACGGGTCCTGCTACAATCCGGCGCGTGAAGAACATTTTCACCATGGTCTTAGCAGGCGGCAAAGGCGAGCGACTCTTCCCGCTGACGGACCAACGTGCGAAGCCGGCGGTTCCCTTCGGCGGCAAGTATCGTATCATCGATTTTACTCTAAGCAATTGTCTGAACTCAGGACTCCGTAGGATCGTCGTTCTCATTCAATATAAGTCGCACTCCCTCGATCGCCACATCCGGAGCGGCTGGAATATTCTCAACGCTGAACTCGGCGAATATATCGCTTCCGTCCCGCCTCAACAGCGCATCAACGAAGATTGGTATCGTGGCACCGCCGACGCCGTGTATCAGAACCTGTTCTTGATCGACGACGAACAGTCGGAGTTCCTGCTGATCCTCGCCGGCGATCACATTTACAAGATGAACTATGCGGAGATGTACCACTGGCTCATCGCCAAGAGCGCGGATGCGGTCGTCGGCGCCATCGACATTCCCGTCCAGGAAGCCACTCGCTTCGGAGTCATCGCGGTGGATAAAGACTACCGGATTACTCGCTTCGATGAAAAACCGGCGCATCCCATTCCGCTACCCAATGACCCAGCCCATGCCTTCGGCTCAATGGGTATCTACCTATTCCGTACCAAGGCGATCCGGGAACATCTCATCGCCGATGCACGAGAGGACAGTGCGCATGACTTCGGGAAAAACATCATTCCGCGGATGATCAAGCAAGGGCGTGTCTATGCGTTCAAATTTCAAGATGCGAATAGAAAGGCCGTCCAGTATTGGCGCGACATCGGAACGCTCGATGCCTATTGGGAAGCGAATATGGACCTGGTGGCCGTCGACCCACAATTTAACTTCTACGACTCCGAGTGGCCGATTCGCACGTACCAAGGCCAGTTCCCCCCGGCTAAGTTCGTGTTCGCGCAGGACTATCAAGGAGGCCGGATGGGCGTCGCTCTCGACTCAATCGTCTGCGGCGGATGTATCGTCTCGGGAGCTCGCGTCCAGAACTCCGTGCTTTCCCCGAACGTGCGCGTCCAGGATCACGCCGACGTCCGGGAATCCATTCTCATGGAAAACGTGACGATCGGGGAGCATAGCCGTATCAGGCGCGCCATCATCGATAAGGATGTGACGATCCCTCCTCATACTGAAATCGGCTACAACCCGGAGGCCGATGTGCAACGGTTCACCGTCACCGACTCGGGGCTCGTCGTGATCTCAAAGGGAATGAAACTGCATGCCGCCGTCGATCCATCCGGTTGATCTCATCACTGCGCTCCGTCACAAACATCTCACGCCGGTCATCGTGTTTCTCACCTCACGCCGGGCC
Source organism: Nitrospira sp. (assembly GCA_029194665.1). Taxonomy (NCBI): domain Bacteria; kingdom Pseudomonadati; phylum Nitrospirota; class Nitrospiria; order Nitrospirales; family Nitrospiraceae; genus Nitrospira; species Nitrospira sp. The sequence goes on from JARFXO010000002.1 coordinate 37,028, forward strand.
TGCGACGAAGCCATGGAGACCTTTGACCATGTCGATCTCGTACTCCCGCCGGCACGACAAGAAGCGATCGCCGTCGCTCTTGAACGGATCACGGTTCAACACCCCAGCATTGCCGAGCATCCGTTGATTCCTCTCGTGCGGCGGATCGGGATTGCCGCCCATCATGCCGGACATCTGCCTTCTTGGAAAATCGCGATCGAGGAACTGATGCGACAAGGTCATCTCGATGCGGTATTTGCAACGACAACCTTAGCGGCGGGCGTCGATTTTCCTGCCCGCACGGTCGTGATTACCCAATCGAGCATTCGCAAGTCCCGTGACTTCACCGACCTGACCATCGGCGAAGTCCAGCAAATCGCCGGTCGAGCCGGCCGCCGCGGAAAAGATCACGTGGGGTTTGCGATCGTGACTCCTTCTCCGTATATCGATCTAGCGGTGCTGACCAAAGGGTTGACCGGACAGCCGGAGGCCATCAACAGTCAGTTTACAATCAGCTACCCGATGGTCTTGAACCTCTTGAAGGCCCATCCCCATGAGCAGATTCAAGGAATCTTGGCCAAGAGTTTCGCTCAATTTCAACTGAATCAGCGCGCTGAACTTCTCGAGCAAAAACTAGACGCACTCCATGTGCAGATGGAACCGTTCGGTCCTCGCGTCTGCACGGACTGGATCACCCAATGGCACACCTTCGACCATGCACGAAGACACCGCCATATGCGGCATCAGACGCACCGATCAGAATCGCCGGAAATCTCGGCTCGGTTGCCGTTCCTGACGCCGGGCCGTGTCGTAGGACTCGGCAGAGGTCGCGGGATTGTGCTCCGGCAATATCGGAGCAAGGGCCAAAAGAATTCCATGCTCACCGTCTTACGACCGGACAGCGCCGTCACCGAATGCCCTGTCACCAGCGTGAAAGAAGTCTACGATCGCACGTACGACTGCGCGGAGACCCCGACCTATCCCTGGTGTTCGACCGACACGTTCGATCGACTCAGCCATCAATTAGAAGAACTGCCGTCGCATGTGCCCGAGCTTCCAATACTCGTATCTCTCGGCATCGAACCTCTGCCTGATGCCATCGTTCAATCGTTAGGTGACTTCCCCTGCCCGACTTGTCCTTCGCGACCAACCTGCCAGAAAGACTTCGCGACGGCATCGCGACTTCGCCAGGAACAACAGCGCCATATGAAATCCATCCAAGCGCTCCGGACCAGTTTGTGGCACCGCTTTCGAGAGCTGGTAGAAGTGCTGCAGAAATTCGGGTATCTCACCTCGGCGACACAATTGACGATCGAAGGCGAATGGGCAAGGCTGATCCGCATCGATCATTCGCTGCTGATTACCGAACTGATCCGCGCCGAAGCCTTTACCGGGGCAGACCCGTCCCTCCTCGCCGGCGTCTTGGCCAGTTTGGCACACGATGATGATCGTCCCGGGGCGTTTCCTCGCATCAGTCCTGGGCTGAGTTCCCTGCTCGGACAGGTTCGAAAATTGGCGGAAAGTTTATCGCCCTACGAAGACCCTCCCCTCCTACGCGCCGATGTGGCGGCGTTGGTTGAGCGTTGGATCAGCGATCCCGCCCTCACATGGATCGGACTCTGTCGACTGACCACGATGGCGGAAGGCGATATCTACAGATTACTGGCTAGAACCTTGGAGTTTCTGTCGCAGGTGCAGGCCTTAAAATCTACGCATCCCGGCCTCGCCGAATCCGCTTCGCAAGCGATCACGTTGATCCGACGCGGGGTGTTGGAGGAACTACCGTGAAAGGGCGCGAGAAAAGCGCGACAGGCGTGAAATGCGGGACATGGCCGTCTCGCGTTTCGCGCGAGTCCCGCCGGTCTCGCGACAACGTGGCTTAGTTATGACTACCGACGAGCTTGAACAACTGCTTGCACAGCAACCCGTGGCACTCTTGCATCGCCTGGCCCGTGGACGCGTCCATCGGCACTTTCGTGCCGGCAAGAGGCGACTGATCGAGCTGCTTCTTCAGCATTCAAGCCAGAATCGTACCGGCTTCGAATCCGATCTACAGACCTTGATCGGCGAACGACACTCTCAGCTAGAGTCCGAATCGGCCCACATCCATCATGCTCCAGCGATCGCTCCCAAGAAGGCATCGCCACGCGGAACAGACCCGGACTCCGCTGAAACCGCCATCTCACTATCGGCCTGGCTGGAAGGCCTCGGCGTTCCTTCTCCGCAACCATTTGTCCCGGACCCATGGCAGAACGAGGCTTTGTCCGCTCTGAATGAAGCCGACGTCGTCATCAGCGTCCCCACCGGCAGCGGAAAGACGTATGTGGCCGTTGAAGCTGCCCGCCGAGCCATGGAGGACAATCGCACGGTCATTTACACGTCGCCGCTCAAAGCATTGTCCAACACGAAGTATACGGAGTTTTCTCGAATCTTCGGTCCCGATACAGTCGGCATTCTTACCGGAGATCGCCAGGAAAACGGGCAGGCGCCGTTGCTCATCATGACGACGGAAATCCTGCGAAACCTGCTCTACGATGCCGCCGGCGGAGAAATCGATGTGCGGTTAGACACGCTGGGGCTTGTCATTTTGGACGAGTCACAATATCTCGCAGACCCTGAACGAGGGGTGGTGTGGGAAGAAACCATTATCTTCTGTCCTTCACAGGCCAGATTACTGTTGCTCTCTGCCTCGATCGGCAATCCGCAGGACATCGCCGATTGGCTGACCTCAATCCGATCCACTGTCTGCCGGCTCGTGCGTCACAGCAAGCGCACCGTACCCCTCAGAGCCGGTTATCTGCATCCAAACGGCAAATTGACGCCGCTGTTTAGGACTTTGGGAATCCCCTACGGTCACCCAAACCACCTTCACCCAGAGACCAAACGCCTTTTCCTTGAGTATGAAGAAGAAACCCTACCGACCGGACGTCCAAGACGATAGACTCCCTTTTTCAAGGGTTTAAAAAGAGCCGGTCAGTCCGACGATGACACCGTGGCGGAGAGTTTGAAGCTCAGTGAGAGGAGCGGTCACCGGCTCGCTCCCGATGGGATAACCTTCCCATCTGCCATAATAGGTCCTGTTCCACATGACGCGATACCCACCTGTGAGCGAAAGCCGACGGGTCAGCTTGATACTTATTGAGGGCTCGGCACTCGCACCTAATCCGAGGCCCCACATCGAAAAGCTCGGGTCCTGCTGCAAATCCCTTCGTTGATAATGGATATCCTCGTTGAAGACGATGCTGACCGGCGAAAATGTGAACCTGAAATTTGCGGTGACTCGCTGCATGACTCGATACTCAAGTTGTCCCCCAACATGGAGCGGCGTAATCCACTGGGTCGTATTCTTGATCGCAGGAAAGCTGGACGTAGGGGGATTGCAACCAATGACCGACGAATCGCAAACAATTCGACTAAACCCGGTTGCCTCGTACGTCGTGCTCCAATACTGAAACCCTGCCAGTACATCGAAATGTCCGCGGCCGTCTGGAAATTCGACTGCGCGGTACCCCGCATTCGCCTGAACATACCAGGTTCCCTTCCCGGTGATGTCGCTGCTTGTGCGCGAGAACAACCGCTGTCCTGCGAGATAATCATCATCGATCAACGAGCCGCGATCAAAGTCCACGGAAAAGGCGAACTCTCCCTGTAACGACAATCGTCGAGTCACATGCACGTTCGCTCCAAGCCCGACAAGCTGGGTATCGTTGTCTTTGTAAGTCAGCTGAGAGGTAGGGTCACCGAGTCGAGGGTCGAGCCCAGATGCATTTTGACTCCATTGTGTTTCGCCCGCCGTAAACAGCCAGGGTCTTATGGACAATTCCAGGCGCGGCCGTACTTGAGGGTTCGGGTCTAGCCCCCAGCTCGGAGGGGGCGAAGCAATCAGCAACAGAAGAACCATAGATGAACAGGCCGTAGCATGTACCCGCCGTACTTCCATCAACACACTATCTCTCCACAATGAATGACGATCTGTATAATCGATCTCCAGCCTTATATGCTGAAACAATTTGTTGCTGCGACCATATGAATCCTACGGGAGCCGATGCAGCATAGATAGGTTTTTTTCAATCTCTCGCAGGCGAGATGTGTCGCGGAGACGCACCGGATCGTTCAGCACCGGATGTCATGACATAACCACGAGTGGCCAACTTGACCTGTATAGGATCGAACCTCGATTCCAGGCGCGACACTCAACTCGAAGAGTTTCATGCCAGAGCGCACTACAGATTTTCGCTTCGTCAATTCCCTAGTCTCTGGGATCAGGCAATAAGAAACTCTGAGTAACCATTCTGGATTTTCTTGTCCCTTCCCAGTCTTTATGAAGGTTGCACCCTTCACCTTCTACAGTTTGGAACATCGATTACCTTCTCTAACAGGCTGCGGAAAAACTCGATTTGTGTGCTTCGACAAGCTCAGCACAAACGAAAAACCTGAGTATATTCAATGACCACTCGGTTCGTCCTGAGGCTCTCGAAGAATAAATGGAGGGTTTTTCCGCAGCCTGCTAAGTCTCTAAAAATCCGTTTCGCTCATTAGCCTTCCCTCGGCATTACTCTTGCTGACAGTTTTTTCACAGAAAGACGAGCATTGTGGTGATTCTCTCTGTCCCCCGCTGATCACCAGTGTGGGCATCTTAACACCATTACTTGCTTGTACCTATTCACCTACTAGGAGTGATTCTTATGTTGCTGCTCAGACCTTTGGCTGGCTCTGTCTCTTGGCAATCGAACATCTCGATGGTCCTCACGACACTTCTGGTTCTCCTCCTTATGTCAGTGGCTGGTTGTGCAGATGATGGAGGAAGAGGGCCGATGGTTTCTAGCCTTTCTACGCCAACGGACGCTACAGCAGAATCGGATTCTGATCAAGCTCATCATTCCGCACTGGCAGATTCTGACGGAGAAGAAGACCCTACGATCACTATGACCTCGTCTCCAACGGGAGTGACCGCGCATGTGACTTGGGTTCCCCCCCCAAATATGAACGTGGCTGGTTACAATATTTATTACCGACAGCAACCATCGGTAGAACCAAGTTCAGAGGAATCCGCTTCAGAAGAGTCCAGTTCAGAAGCATCTGTTTCAGAAGAGCCCAGTTTAGAAGAACAAAGCTCATGTTCTTCCGGGGAAAGCCAGACCGTCGAGGCTCCGGCCGCAACGATTACCGGACTGGAACCCAACACTCGATATTCTTTCGCTATTCGTGCGTTCAACGAGTCGGAGAGTCTCTGCTCGAATGAGATCACGGCGATGACGCCTTCAGCTCAATCTTAAAAGTACACATCTCTTGTGTGAAGGAGACTACCTGATCCAGCCTCCTTCTCCAGCGACAAAAGGGGTTGAGGCATGCGAGAAACTGAACTTTTTCACGCCACATCGTACACAGCATCCTGTAATGCATCATTCCGTTGCAGCGGGTTGGTGATCCATTAAACCATCTCAACTGAATCGACTGCGACTTATACAGGGCTGTTACAGACGAACATCCGTAGTGAAACGTCCATCATCGAAGAAAGGCCACATGACACTGATGCAACACTCCTTAATAATGGCGCACATTAAACAAACGGCTCGGTCTCATCGTACGGCTTCGGCCACACGCTGGTTCTGGCACGTAATCGGCATCACGGCATTCCTTTGCCTGGGGCTCTCTTCTGAGTGCTTGGCGTCCCACACTGTTCGTCCGAGCTCGCTGACCTACTATGCTGTGCAGGGTGCGACAAACCCACCGAAGCAGACACTAATCTTCACCAAAACCCCTACTTACAAGGCTACGCTCACGGCCTCAGACAATGCTACGTGGCTGACAGTGTCACCCACCAGCCAATCTGAGACCACACGTGCGACTCTCGCGGTTGCCGTCAGTATCAGCGGGCGTGCAGCGGGGACATACAGAGCAACCATCACGGTCAAGGAGGGCACCTGGTTCACTCAAAGTGTCCCTGTGACGTTGATTGTCTCGCCCGCCACCTCCTCACCCCCTTCGTCACCCCCACCTGCGACGTCTACAGCCACCCTCACGTGGAACACGAGCACCGGCACTTCGGTCAACGGCTATAAAGTGTACGTCGGAGAAGCGCCCCACCGCTATACACGAACCATTAATGTCGGTAACGCCACAACATCGACCGTGAACAGTTTGACCGTCGGCAGGATGTACTATTTCGCCGTCACGGCGTACAATAGTGCCGGCGAGAGTGCCCCATCTAACGAGGTCAGCAAGACGATTCAACCTATAAACGGCAGTTGAGGTACTGGTAAACGAGCGATCGCCGCATTATCCAACCATTTGATGCCATTAACGAATTCACCCTATTGGTGAACTGCGGAGCAGTTGAAAAACCACTCAATTCCGTACCCTATGCGTGAACGTGAGCATCCACTGCCGTTTTTAGGTTCAATGATCCCACGAAGTACTTCCCTGCAATCCGAGCCACGTGACTCGATTTTAGGGAACCACCATACAGACTGCTCGTAAAAAACGAAGGGCCACCCTCTTTCTTGGAGGATGGCCCTTCTACTGCGGTTTCTTGTTCCTTTTTGATCTTTTTAAAGGTTGATGCCTTCGCATTCCACACTTTCGAGTTCCGACTACCCTCTCTAAGTCTTTAAACATCCGTCTGGTTCATCAGTCTTCTCCTGGCATTACTCTTGCTGACCGTAATATTTTATTAGGAAGACGATGTTTATGGCGATTCCCTCTGTCTTTCGCTGATCACCAGTAGGCGCAGCTTATTATCATTACGATCCTATGCTTATTCAGTAGTAGGAGTGATTCTTCTGTTGCTGCTCAGACCTTTAGCCAGCTCTGTCTCTTGGCAATCGAACATCCCGAGGGCCCTTCCGACACTTCTGGTTCTCCTCCTTCTGTCATTGGCTGGCTGCACAAAGGATGGAGCGGGAGAACCGATAATTTCTAGCCTTTCTGCGCCCACTGACGGTGCAGCAGGATTGAACTCAGATCAAGCCACCGGTTCCAAGGCGACAGATTCTGCAGATTCTGACGGAGAAGAAGGTCCCACGATTACCATGACTTCGACCTCAACAGGAGTTACCGCGCATGTAACCTGGGCTCAGCCTCCAGATATGACCGTGGCTGGTTACAACATTTATTATCGAAAGCAACCATCAGAAGAACCGAGTTCAGAAGAGTCCAGTTCAGAAGAACCAAGTTCATGTTCTGACGGGGAAAGCCAAACCGCCCAGGCTCCACCAGTTACAGTCACGGGACTCGAACCCAACACACAATATTTGTTCGCTATCCGTGCGTTCAACGAGTCGGAAAGTCTCTGCTCGAATGAGATCACGGCAGTAACGCCACCGGCTGAATCCTAAGAGGGAAACTCCTTAGTGCAGCATCTCTCACCGAGGAAAGGTAGGACACTGATGAGGCACCTCTTTATAGAACATACCCACCGAACGGTACGGCCTCGCAGTAACGAAAACCCCTTGGCCGTAACTTTGTTCTGGCAGGTTGGGATTATGGCGTTGATCTGTCTGGGACTCGCTTCTGAGTGCTTGGCTGCTTCCACGAGTCCGAAAACTCTGACATTTTACGCTGTCCAAGGTGCGACAAACCCACCGAACCAAACATTAACTGTCAGAAGAACCCAGTCTAAACAAGCGACCCTCACGGCCTCAGACAATGCTGCTTGGCTGACAGTGTCGCCGACCACAACCTCCATGACAACAAGTGCGACAATCATGGTCACTGTCAACACCAGCGGACTTGGAGCAGGGACTTACAATGGAACCATCACGATCAAGGTGGGTACCTGGTACACAAAGAACGTCCCTGTGACGTTGATTTTGTCGCCCGCCCCCCCGCCGCCTCCACCCACGAAGGCCACAGCCACCCTCACGTGGGACGCGGTCACTGGTACCCCGGTTAGCGGGTATAAAGTCTACGTTGGAGAGGCACCCCGTCTCTATACACGGACCATTGACGTCGGCACTGTCACATCATCGACCGTGGACAGTTTAACCGTGGGCCGAGTGTACTATTTCGCCGTCACTGCGTATAACAGTGCTGGCGAGAGCACCCCCTCCAACGAGGTGAGTAAGAGTATTGACTGATCACCAGTGTCTGCCCCAGGCAGGAAGCCATACCTACTCCATAAACGGGAACAATTGTGAGAGATGGCACATCCCTAGGTCGTCAGCGCCTTCCGTGAAGACCGATGGGTTATCAGGAAAGAGGATATTGCTATCCCAACACAAGGGGACCTGGCATTCTGCGATTACACCGATGATGTGACCAAGAGCAACTTGAGATGGGAAAGCAGAAATGACAGAGGTGAACTCAATCGGTGTTCTATAGTTGAGCCTGGACCTCGTTTGAGCAAACACTTACAGCCCCGTTATAAGCGCTCACCGCAAAATAGTAGGTCGATCCTGGATCTAAGCCAGTCACAGTTCCTTGAGGAGACGAGGTGCTTGTTAGGTAGTCGTATGCGCACGAGCCAGGCTGGTTGGGAGATTGTTTCCCATAATGAATGGAATAGCCTATTAGATTTGGATCATTGACAGGGTCCCAGACCAAATTGACTGTCGTTCCAGCAGGGGTCGTTTGTTCATCATCAGCTCCACAGCCAGCAAGTGAGAGGAACACCAGACAGCAGACGAGCAAACAGGCCCGACCGACCCCTAATCCTGGATTTCGCAGTAGCCCATACTTAGCCATAGTGGTAATAAATACTTTTCAGTAGCCGGACGTCAAGTGCGTCGTGGTTGAATCTGGGGAAAAGCACATCTGCTCATTAGAAAACTTTGGCCGCTTCATCAACCTACCCCTTTCGTCGATGACCGTCAAGGTCGCCATCATACCCTATACCCTGTTCTGAACATGCCACCACACTTACGCAGCTGGTTGCAGGATGACGCGATGCCCCAGCCGCTCCCACTGCTTGACGTGCCGGCGAATGGTCTGCTCCCGATCCCGTTGATCGAGGTAGGCGGCGCCCACCTCGTGGTAGGGCACTCGGTCCTTGAGCGTGTGATAGACGATCACCAAGAGCGTATGCGCGACCGCCACCACGGCTTTCTTGTGTCCCCGATGCCGCATGATGCCCAGGTAGCGCGGCGAGCCGACTGTCTTTGACTCCGAATTGCGGCCAACGCGGCTTCCGTCAGCGTACTGCGCAGGCAGTGGTTGCCTTTGCGGGGCGTGCCACTCAGACGTTTACCCGCGCTTTCGTGCTGCCCCTGACCCCGGTTGTCAAGAGTGGACGCCATGAGTCGCAGCCTCACGCCGCCGACTGCTGACGGGCCCACTGCTGGGCAAATGCCGCGGGCGAGCAATTCCCGAGTCGAGAATGTCGCCGCTGCCGGTTAGAGAATAGCTCGATATACTCCGTGATCTCGCGCCGAGCCTGCTCACGGGTTTCGTAGCGACGATGATGCACCAGTTCATTCTTCAGCGTCCCCCAGAAACTCTCCATCGGGGCGTTGTCATAGCAGTTCCCCTTCCGACTCATGGACGGGATCAGGCCGAACTGCCGCAGCTGATCCTGATAGTCCTGGGCACAATACTGCGAGCCACGATCGGAGTGGTGGATCAGTCCCGGGCGCGGACGTTTCGCCCCCAGTGCCATGACCAGCGCCTGCCTTACCAAGTCCGTCGTCATGCGGCCCTCCATCGCATGCCCGACTACCTCACAGGTATACAGATCTTTGATCCCCGCCACATACAACCACCCTTCTGCCGTGGGGATATATGTGATATCGGTGACCCAGGTCTCGTTCGGGCGCGTGGCGACAAACGTTTGGGCCAAGACATTCTCCGCCACCGGCAGCGCGTGCTTCGAATCCGTCGTGGTCGTGAACCGGCGCACCTGCTTGCAACGGAGGCTCAGTTTCTTGCGTAGCCGCTTGATGCGCCCAATCCCGGCGGGGAAGCCGTCCGCACGCAATTCCGCCTGGAGGCGCTCCGGGCCATACGTGTGCCGGGTGCGCACATGGGCAGCTTGGATCGCCACTTCTAGCCGCACATTCTCCTGGGCGCGTTTCGACGGCCGCCGATGCTGCCAGGCATAGTAGCCGCTTCGGGATACCTCCAGCACTCGACACAACAGACTCAGCGGGTAGTGGAGACGCAGCGTCCTCATGAGCGCGTACCGGGCAGCTGCGCCTTCGCAACGTACGCGGTGGCTTTTTTTAGGATGTCCCGCTCCATCCGCGCTTCAGCGAGATCGCGCTTGAGCCGAGACACCTCGGCCTCCAGCTCCGTCACGGGCCGTCGGCTCTCGCCCAGCGTCGCGAGCTGGCCCTGCCGAGCTCGACACACCCAGCCCTCGAGCGTCCTGCCCGACATGCTCAGGCGTCTGGCGGCCTCCGGAATCGTCAACGGCTGTTCCAGGACCAGCCGCACTGCCTGCTCCCTGAATTCCTTTGTATACTGCTGTCGCGGCACCTGTTCCATCTCACACCTCCAGACCTCTCATTGTAGGTTGAAGGCGTCCACTTTTCCGAGCCTAGCACAGTGCCGAAAGCCCCCGCGGCAGACTGCTGGCGGACCCACGGTATCAAGGGTACCCGCCGTTGACCGGGCCACGGTGGCCATCCGAATAGTGTTGCGCTGATCTATTCATACTGAACTGACCAGCGACTACGCAGTTCTAGTGCTTAGTTGCATAAGTAATCGATAAGGCGTACCGTCTTGGGCAAGGAGGCCGACCATGCCCAAGTCGCCACCCAGGTTGCATTGTTCCGAGCCAGACCGGAAGATGTTGGAGGAGTGGGCGCGGAGCCGCACCCAGGAAGCCCGCCTGGTGGAGCGAGCCAAGATCAACCTGCAATGCGTGCAAGGACACTCGGTCAGCGACATTGCGCGAAGTTTGCGCGTGCGCCCCAATACGGTGATCGATTGGCGGCGGCGGTTCGACCTCGAAGGATTGCCCGGTCTGGCGGATCGTCCGCGCTCGGGTAAGCCGCGGCAGTATGGCGCGGACTTTCGCAAGCAGGTGCTGGCGGTGATGGAAGCACCCCCGCCGAAGGGACAAGCCGCCTGGGACGGTCCAGCAGTGGCCCGGCATCTCAAAACCTCCGTGCACGCGGTCTGGCGTGTGCTGCGCAAGGAAGGCGTCTGCCTAGGCCGGCAGCGGAGTTGGTGCGTGAGCACCGATCCGGAATTTTCCACCAAGGCCGCCGCTATCGTGGGGCTGTACTTGAATCCGCCGGGAAAGGCGCTGGTCATATCCGTCGATGAGAAGCCCAGCATCCACGCGTTGGAGCGGGCGACCGGGTACGTGGAGACCGACAATGGCAAAATCGTCTGCGGGTTCAAGCGCACCTACACGCGTCACGGGACGTTGAATCTGGTTGCTGCCCTGGAAGTCGCGACCGGTGCGATCCACACGCAACTCACTCGGCACAAGCGCCGCCTGGAGTTTCTGGACTTCATGGATCATCTGATGGCGGAGATGCCCGAGGGCAAAGACATTCATGTACTCCTGGACAATTACTGCATTCACAAACGGAATGATCCGTGGTTGGCCGCACACCCCAATGTCGTGTTCCATTTCACACCGACGTCAGCCAGTTGGCTCAACCAGGTTGAAATCTGGGTTGGGATCTTTGCGCGAAAGGCGCTCAGGGGGGCCAGCTTTCGGAACATCGAGGAATTGCGTCAGGCCATCGAAGCGTTTGTGGCCGCCTATGGACCAACCGCCAAACCGTTTGTGTGGCGCACGAGAGAAGTCCAAGGCTCTCAACTCAGAAACACTATCGTGAACTTACGCAATTAAGCACTAGGGCGTGTCATCAATTAAGCCATGTCATTGAAGCAGCGAGATAGATGGCACCGAGGAAATTGGCGGCGCGTTTGTCGTAGCGGGTGGCGATGGCGCGGAATTGCTTGAGTCTGGCGAAGAAGTTCTCAATCAGATGCCGGGCTCGGTAGAGGTCTTGATCGTATTCGCGGGGGGTGGTTCTGTTGGCTTTGGGGGGAATGACCACGACCTTGCCCGCTCGTTGCAGCGGCTGGATCACCCGTTCATCGGCATCAAAGGCCTTATCGGCAATGATGGTATCCGCGTCAATGCCGGGTAGCAAGACATCGGCGCCCTCCAGGTCATGCGCCTGCCCTGGGGTGAGATGAAACCCCGTTGGGTTACCCAACGCATCACAGGTGGCGTGGATTTTGGTGGTCAGGCCACCCTTGCTGCGTCCGATGGCTTCCTGCGCGTGGTGCCCCCTTTTGCACCAGCGCTGTGCTGGTGGGCACGAACGATGGTGGAATCGATCATCGCGTATTCGTTGTCAGGATCGTCAGCAAGACGTTCAAACACCCGCTTCCAGACGCCGCGTCGACTCCAGCGCGTATGGCGTGTGTGGATCACTCGGAAATCTCCGAACCGCTCCGGCAGATCCCGCCACGGGATCCCCGCGCGATACCGGTACAACACCGCTTCCACAAACAGCCGGTTGTCCTTCGCCGTCACGCCCACCGTCTCTTCACGACCAGGCAGCAGATGCTCGATCTTCTCCCATTGGTCATCACGCAATCCATACCGTCTCACCATCCGCAGACCCCTCCTTTGGTCTGGGACGGAGTAAATCACAACACGATGGCTCTGTGAATCGAGAAAATTAATTGATGACACGCCCTAGCTGCAGAACGGGAGATGGGGATGCCTTTGGCAGATGCGATTAATAATACGCTGCTCTCTTCTACCGCCCCTACCAGAAAAGGCCGCGGTGATATCAAGCAACAGGCCATGCTTCGTAAGGGCTGGCTGGACATACACTTCTTTGACAGGTCTCATTTTTACCCTCCATCCAAGTATGAGAAACAGAGTCTTCTATAGATCATTACTATCGTTTATTGCCATACCTCTTAAGTGGGGAGTGTACTCTTGATCTTGCTCGAATATCAATCTCAGGTACGGAAAAGTGTCAAGCCCAAATAGAAATGTCCGGTTTATGTTCCGGCCGCTGCCGGGTGTGGTCCTCGTTCCTGCCGCCACCGCTTGCGCCATGGATGGTTCGGTTTGGGCGTGACCGGGCGGTGGGAGCGGGGCAGGGATTTGGCCTCCGCCACCGTCACCGGTCGCGCCGCGATCGCGTGGAAGCCGAGCGCCCGCCCCTGGTGCGTGAGCCGCAGGGTGCCATCGAGCCGGTGTTCCACCAGGACGTGGGCAGCCCGGACCGTGTCGTGCATTTGATAGAGCTGCCCCTGATGCACAATGGTGAAGTCCTTCCGTAGGCAGCGGGTGGTCTTGAGGCACAAGCTCCCGTCCAAGGTCCGATTCGGTGGCGTCGGTCGATGCAGATCCGCCGCCTGAGCCGGCGGCACGGCAAACCGCCGGTTGTAGACCGGCAGATAGTGCTCCACAAAGCGGTTCGTGTCCTCCACGGTCGCGATCCCGGCCAAACGCAGCTCTTTGACCAGTCGATCTTGAAACGTCTGAAACAGCCGCTCCATTCGCCCCTTGGCTTGCGGGGAGTGGGCCGCGATCAGCTCCACGCCCAACTCGCGCAACGCTCGGCCAAACTGACTCGCCGGTTCCACGCCGGCCAGTTGCTCCTTCACCGTCGGCTCGGCGGGCGACTGATACGTCGTATGCTTGTCCGCATAGAGTGCCAGTGGCAACCCATAGCGCCGCACGTAGCGTTGAAAGCTGTCCATCGCCGGGATCGTACCCTCGTACTCATAGAACCGGGCAAACACGCGACTGCTCGCATCATCGATGTACGCCATCAGGACACACTGCGGGCCGCGCTCCTCCAACCAATCATGATGGGAGCCATCCAGCTGCACCAACTCCCCGACATGCGTCTTCCGCGCCCGCCAGGCCCGGTGTGGGCGCTTCCGCCGCCGGAAATGCTCGATCCCGCGCGCCCGTAGCCACAGCCGTAGGGTCTCGTCGCTGAGCGTGATCCCGTGGTGCTCGGCCAGTTTCTCCGCCGCCAACGTCGGCCCAAAATCGCCATACCGCTCCTCGTACAGCTGCAATGCCTTCGCCTTTCTCTGCTCGGGAATCCGCCGGTTCGACGGTTTGCCCCGTACCCGATGCACCAGCCCCTCGTCCCCCTCCTGCTCGACCCGCCGCAGGAGGCGCCGCACCTGCCGCGCCGTCAGGCCCAACAACGCCCCCGCGTTGACCTGCGTGATCTGTTTCCCCACCACCTGGCGGATCACATGGACCCGCCGCAGTTCCTTCCCACTCATGAGTACCCTGTCCTCTCCGACCATCCCGCCCTCCTTGTGAGAGCGGCCAGTCTAGCAACGAAGAGGACATTGCTATCTTGGCCAAAGCGGACATTATCATGTTGGGATTACATCTCAGGTACGGAAAAGTATCCGAAAACCAGCCCTCCCAGAGACGCCGTAACCACTTGCAAAATAAATCGAATCAACCACAAACCGAAATCAATGCAACCATCGCGTTAGCGACGAAGGCTCTGCCGTACATAGAGCCGCTCGACTATTTGTAGTACTGTGATTGGATCCGGAACAGCTCGGCATAGATGCCATGGCAACGCATCAGCTCCTCATGTGAGCCACTTTCCAGAATCCGCCCTTCATCCACCACACAAATTCGATCAACCATTTTCACGGTGGACAAGCGATGACTGATCAAAATCGCGATGCGACCTTTGGCCAACTCATGAAACCGGCTAAACAGCTCCGCCTCAGCCTTGGCATCCATCGCGCTGGTCGGCTCATCAAGAATGAGGATCTGCGAGTCGCGGAGGAAGGCTCGCGCGAGCGCCACCTTTTGCCATTCACCGATGCTCAGTTCATGCCCGCCGTCGAACAACTTGCCGAGCACTGACTCGTACCCCTTGGGCAAGCGCTCAATGGCCTTATGAACACCAGCCTGTTTGGCCGCCTGGACGACGGCGAAAAGATCGACATCGGAAGATCTCACCCCCAAAGCGATGTTCTCTTTTACCGAAAACTGAAACTTCATGAAGTCCTGGAAGATCCCGCTGACAGCGCCTCGGACATCGGCAATCGGGTAGTCTCGAAGATCTTCACCATCGATCGTAATGCGACCGCTCGATGGATCATAGAGTCGACATAGCATCTTCACCAGTGTCGTCTTCCCTGCCCCGTTCGCTCCGACGAATGCGACATGCTCACCTGGGCTGATCGTAAAGGTGACGTCCCGGATTGCCACACGTTCTTCATGTGAGTATTGGAATGACACATGATCGAACACAATTCCCTGCGTGATTGGTTGGGGAAACCGCTTGGGATATGCCGAATTCTGCAAACGAGACTGAATGCCCAAGAACTCATTTAATGTGGTCAGGAACAGATTGCTCTCGTAGAGATTCGACACACTCCATCCCAAACTCTCCAGGAATCCGGAGGCTCGCTGCACCGCCTGGAAAAACATGACGAGGTCGCCCACCGTAAGCAGCCCCTGAAATGTTCGGAACGCCACAAAACTGTAGACCCCGAACACTCCAACTACGCCGATGACCTGGGCGGCAAGTCCCGCGAGGGCCCAGCGACGCTCTAACGCAATCCGTTCCTGGCGCAGCACCGATCGTGCCTCCTGGAACCACTGCCGCAGCCGAGGACCGAGGTCGAACAGCCGGATTTCTTTCGCTGCAGTGGCTTGTGTCAGCAGCATATTGACATACCAGGCCTTCCGTTCAAGCGGCGTCCGTTCGCAGTCCCAGACAAACAGACTGTGAGATTGTTGCAGTCGGACGAAGAAGTAGGGGAAAGCTGCCAGCAGCAAGACCGGAATCACCGCCCAATGCAGCCACCAGAGTATGGCTGCCATGGCAAGCAATGAAATGGCGTCTTGTCCAAATTGAAGCAAGGCGTTGAGAATCCCCGTCGGTTGATAAGGCGCTTCTTGCTGTGCGCGATGGAGCGTATCGTGATACCGCGCATCCTCATAGTACTCCAGATCGACCTCGATGGACTTTGCCTGAAGGAGCGCATGCATGTGGTCGGTGACGACTTGCGCATGAATCGTTGAAATCAGAGAGGCCATGCTGGTGAGCATGGCATTGGCCATCGCAACACCCGCCAGCCCCATAAGAATCATGATCATCCGATTCAACGATTCCTCGGCAGACGGAATCTTACTCCCTTCGGTCACGACATCGATCAACAGTTTCGTGAGATACAGCACCGCCAGTGGGAGGAGGCCTTGGACTACCCGTACGACGATACTGCCGATAGCCAGACTCGGACTGCTCTGCCAAACGAACAGGAGGGCATGGCGAAGCGTCAGGAGAAAGGGGCGTATGCGATCCAGAATAAGATTCATGGTCAACCAGAGCAAGTGATGAAGATCACATCAGGACACTGCCGTCCTCTTGCTCTGACACCGAATGGTAGAGTCCCGCTCTCCACCGCCTACATGATCCGGAGGATACGAAAAGGTGATCGTGTAACGTTGCCAATGCTGGCCTGTTTCGTAAAAGGGCCGGAGATTTAACATGAGCCACGCATGGCCATCGAGATGTGAACCGTCCTTCCTCACACCACATTGAAAGAGAACTGAATACCCCAATCGCCTGGCGAACCAATAGAGAGCCAAGGACCGTGGGAAGCAATTCCCTTTTCTGCTATAGGGAAACAACTGAAGCCAGCGATCTACGTAATAGACCAGATCCTCCATCTCGGCCGCAGCAGGCCTCCACGTCATCGAACGAGGAGTCAATCGATCTAGCACCAGCGGCAAACTCTTGACCCGCAACAAGAAACGAACCCACAACACTACCAAGCCTGTGCGAAACACGATCTCATATTTTTTCACGAGTCGAATCATGGTCGCTTCCGTGGAGCAAACCTCACGGACAATTCAGCATCTGTGTTCTCAAACCCGAAGAACACCTGGCCCGGTGATCTTGATGCCTAACCATCATGCTCAACCCAGCGATTGATAGCTCCCCAAATCTTGAAGGGAAACACACTCCTTATAGTTCGGTGAAGAGGGAGAACGATCCGAGCGAGACGTGGAAGGGAAGTGCTCCAGGGAAACCAGGGTGGAGGAGTGGTGACCAGAGGATGGTGATCACGACACAACATCAGACCAAACCGCCAGCGGTCCCACCAGGAATCTTTTAAGGAGAAGTAGAGTGCAACGACCTGGCCCTCATCCACTCCGGCATAATAATCTGCCACCAGAGTGGATGGCATGCGGTCGGACAACATCCGCACGGCTGAATCGGCCGAGAGCCGTGCGAGAACCGCCTTAGGCAGGGGGGCATCCAACAACAGGTGCGCGAGTGACAACCCCATACACACCAGACGTCGGCAACGCCACATCGATGAAATCGAGAAAATCCAATCCCAGTCCAGTCGGTTGTGCGCTCGAAGTAACTGGGCGACATCACACACCCATTTGAGCGCTTCCCACCCATGCTTCGACCCATGGACACACAGAATTATCAACAGAGCTTCCGGCGCCAGTCCTGGTACCGTCTTGTTCGCAAGCGATACAGCTGTTCGACGCTGCCAGAACTCTGACCGATCCAACCGAAACATAAAGTATTGCTGTGCCATTACCCACTGGAGATCAACGCGAAAGTGCGTCCGCTGTTTGATGAACACATGGTGAGGCCCTCCCCTGTGGTCCGCCTCGCCAGAATCAGATGAAGGACCTTCCCTTTCATAACCCAATGTCAGCAACATAGCCTGCGCTTCTGTAATGGCGCCTTCTGGAACAAGCAGATCCGTGTCGCTAAACTCTCGAAGGGTCAGATCACCATAGACCGAAGCTGCCAGAGTCGCCCCTTTGATAGGTATAACCGGCACTCCATGCGCCTCCAGCGCTTCGCACAAGACGACGAGCTCCTGCGCAAGCATCCGGTTGCGCAATGCACCGGCTTGCGTCCTCTGACGTAGCTCGGTCAACGATTCGGCGGGCACGAGGTCAGAACAAAGCTCGGATAGATTTCGATGCAACAGAGGACCGACGCCATGATACCAAGCCAGATCAAGGACAACCGACCAGTCAAGCGGCCCTTGCACTCTTTGCCTGATACGTGTCTTGAGCTCGTCTGTCACGACCGTACGGGCGCACCAGACCAGGAGCTCGGATTCCTGCCGTAATGAGAACTGCCTGTTCGTCATGATCCTTTTTGCACAAGCAGCGGCGTGATCAGCTTCGGCAAGTCGAGGATATCCTGGCCGAAATGCAACCGGTAGCAGTCCACCTGCTGAACCAACTTCGCTAAGACTTTAAACTCCCGCCTGGCGACCTCCGGATCATAAACCAATAGCGCCTGTGGAAGGAGAAGTTCCATGGCTCGACTCTTAGGAAGAAGCTCGAGGTGACTGTGCGGGGCATCGACCATATGGGGGAACAGCACCACGGCAGGCTGACAGCAGTCGCCCAACGAGTTCGGATACAGATTCTCGGCATGAAAAGACCGCTTTGGCGAACCGGACTGAAGGACATGATCAGGAGCATCGAGGAGTTCCTGGAAAAAAGCGATCGTCGTTTCGGTCACGCTAATCTCGATGGGAAACGGGAGTACTTCCACATGCGTCCCGGCATCTCGAATCCACGGATGATCATCCGACAGATACCGGTAGCCCGAGCGGAGCAGAGAGATAGAACACGTCGTCTTACCGCGGCCGCTATTCCCTGGGATCAAGACCCCATGGCCATGTTTCTCCACTGCAGTCGCATGGATCGTATAGAGTCCCCGGTATCGTAGGAGTTCGCTCAAGGCGCGGTGAAACAGATATTCGATCAAGTTCGTATGCATGGTTTCAGGCTTGATCAGATAACCGTCAGTCCGGCCCTGCACACCATCCATCACCAGCACCCCGACGTCAGGAAAGTCTGCAATCAAGCGCCCCTCGTCCTGAATGACCTCGTAGGGCAACCCGGTCTTCCACCGATCCTCATCCCCTGCACCCGTTCCGGCGGACAATTGACGCGCAGATGAAGACAGTGCCAGCAGAATCTCCGATCGAGCCTGCACTGCGTGGAAATACAAGCTGAGCGCGGCTGACTCCTCGATCGAGTCCTGCCGGAAATGCCTCAGTAATTCATTCACTGGTGCAGCCAACTGAGGCGACTCCGTAACATATCTCATTGGCGTGCCGTAGAGGGAAAACAGATACGTTGTCCTAGGCGATTCCATCCCGGTCCTCGTCTGCAGCCTCACCCTCGTCGGTATTCATTACCCCTCCTAACACAGGCAGAGAAGGCAGGCTGATCCTGAGGAGCCCTACTGCTCGTCCTCGCCCTGGTCAGCTCGTTGCGTCGAAACCAGGAACGACATGAGGGGATATCCGGCAGCAACTCGTGTCTAACGAGCGCTGACTGGACACGCCCCTCATTCCTTTCATTCATATTTATCCCGGATTCTGCAGTAGACGATGCAGGCTAAAAACCCCTTCCCAAAACATCTTGATAGTCAATGTCTTAAGTTGTCAATTTTGAACTGCGATGCGGTTGAACTTGGTGAAAACGGTCTCAGTGGTTGTACGGAAATTCATTCGGGTTGATCGTCGTTTATGAACATACCTTCGATTTCAACTGCGGAATCCGGGTTTATTTACTTCCTTCCTTGTTGAAGAAGCCCCTCCTGAACTAGTTGATCGATCAGGGCAATAAGATCGTACAGCGCCTGCTCGGATGCAACCTCAAAGCGGTTGCACAGGCTCGCATGAATGTCGCTGATGGTGTTGTGACCGGTACAGTGCTCCCAAATGACACTGCCCAATCGGTTCAATGTGTAGTAGCGTCCGCTGCTGAGATTCAACAGCACCGTCTCGTCCGCCATACTTGCGGTTTGTACATCGGGGCTGGGCCAGAGGATAGTTCGATCCAGCATCGTGCGATCGATGGCAGGCTCTGAAACGGTTTGATAGGGCATCTCGTGCAATGGGTCCGACATGGGTCTGTCCCTCCTCGATTCATCTTTCGGCAACATGACTAGGCTCTGTTGACGTTGGGGCTTTCCCCCCCGTCCGCGATCTGTGATTCACTGTTCAAAGCCCAGGGGAGAGAGTTTTAAGTGGCGAGACGCGAGCTTCGAAACGATCAATGAGATCAAAGCAAGGACTTGCTGCCTGAGAAAAAGAGCGATCGGGACGGACAGGTAAGGACAACCGGCTGTTCGTGAATGCCGTGCTGTCGATTGGGCGGACAGGGGAGCACTGGCGGGAGATTCCGGAGACGTTCAGTGAATGGAACAGTGTGTTCCAGCGATACAACCGCTGGTCAAAGGCAGGCGTGTGGGAACGAGTGTTCCATGCCTTGTCCGGCGACCAGGACTTTGAATACGTAATGATCGACTCCACCATCGTCCGCGCACCAGCACTCCGCTGGTGCAACAGGGGGACTCAAGAGACGGAAGTTCATCGCCGCTCGAAAGGCGGCCTGACCACGAAACTACATGCTGCCGTCGACGGCCCGGACAATCCCCTGCGCTTCATTCTGACGCCGGGACAGGCATCGGACTATACGCAGGTCGAGCCGTTGCCGGCAGGCTTTCCCTTGCAGAACATCATCGCAGACAAGGGATACGACAGTAAAAAGATCGTCGACACTGTTGAACTGACCGGCGCGAAAGCCGTCATCCCGCCGCGCTCCTGCGTCAAAGACCCGCGCGAACCCGACTTCGCCTTGTATGCCGAACGCGACCGTATCGAGTGCTTCTTCAGTAAGCTCAAGCACTACCGCGTCATCGCCACCCGTTACGCCAAACGCGCCCGCAACTTCGCAAGCCTCATCTATCTTGCGGCTTCCATGCTCTGGATAAAATGAATGTCAACGGAACCTAGAACCTATCTCAAAATTGCTTCAGGAGCATGGTGATGGACGCGAGCTGCACAAAACCCAGAAAGTTGGTGGCGTAGTATTCCCAACGAATCAGGAGCCGCCGTTTCCATTGGAGCCACGCAAAAACCGTTCGACAAGCCAGCGCTACGCAAGTGGCAGCCATCTTGCGTCTTGAGCTTCCGCGTGGACCGGTGGGGCGCAAGCATGTTGACGCTATCCTGTGTGAGGTCGTCATCGAGCCCATCACTGTCGTAGGCCCGATCCCCAATGGGATACTCGGGTTTGGCCTCCAGCATGTAGCAGTTGAAACTGAGTTGAACCAACTTGACCTCATGATGATTGGCCGCATGCGTGCTCACCGAGAGCGGGAGCCCATGCCGATCCACAAACGCGAGGATTTTGACGCCTTTGCCCCGGCGGGTTTTCCCGATGTCATCGCCTCCGCCCTTGGCCGAGGCAAACGTCGCATCGATGAAAGCCTCGCGCTCGTCAATCGCTCCTCCCTCCCGGAGCGTATTCGCCGGCTGTGTGAGAATCGCGCGCAACACCTCTCGTTCGCACCACTGTTGAAACCGACGATGGACCGTCTTGTAGTTGGGACAGCACTGCGGGAGCATGTGCCACTGTGCGCCGGTATTCAGAATCCACAAGACACCCTCCAAGATGGCTCGCGCCGATACCGGCTTGCGACCGGGACCACCTTCCAGGATGTGTTCCTAGCCCGGATAATTCACGACACGTGACACAAAAAAGCCATCGAGGCTCCGAACTGTGCTATAGGAGCGGTGTTCAGGCGCTTCTACACACCGTGGAGAGGAGACCCGATGGCGACAGACTGTATAGCTCAAGTCACGTTTGAATTCCATGACAAACTGAAGCCGGTGGTGGCCCAGTTTGACCAGAGCCACGCCAGCACGGATGGCGGAGCCGTGTTGCTCAAGGCGGTGGATGACCGGCTCCACATGACCGACCAACTGGCCGCCTATCTGGTCGACCGCCGGGATCCCGACAAGATTCGGCACTCGGTGCGGGATCTGCTGCGGCAACGGATCTTCGGCCTGGCTTGTGGCTACGAGGACGCGAACGACGCGGGCCGGCTGGCGAACGATCCGCGGCACAAACTCGCCGTGGGGCGGGATCCGGTCACCGGCTCGGCCCTGGCCTCGCAGCCGACGCGCTCGCGGTTTGAGAACGCCGTGAGCCCCTGGACGTTGGCCCGGATGGGCCGGACCCTGGCGACGACGGTGATTGCCCACCACCGAGCGCGGTTGAAGGGACGGGTCCAGCGCATCACCATTGACCTCGACCCGACTGACAATCCCACCCATGGGCAACAAGCGTTCACGTTCTTCAACGGGCATTACGACACCTGGTGCTATCTGCCGCTGGTCGCCACGCTGACCTTCAACGACGAAGCCGAGCAGTATCTGGTGGCCATTGTGCTTCGGCCCGGCAACAGTCCAGCGACGCGAGGCGCCCGTGGTCTGCTGCGCACACTGCTGCGGCAGTTGCGGCACGCATTCCCCGGCGCGGCGCTGCGGGTGCGTGTCGATGGCGGCTTCGCCGGACACGCATGGCTCGACTGTTTGGAGACGCAGCGGGTCGAGTATGTGGTGGGGCTGGCGAGTAATGCGCGGCTGGTGCGGCGCGCCGGACGGCTCTTGGGTGAGGCCTATGGCTTGTCCAAATACAGTGGCCGCACGGAGCACGTCTACGGGGAGACTGGCTACGCGGCTCGGAGTTGGGCAAACCGACGGCGGGTGATCATCAAGGCGGAGGTCGTCCGGGTGCCCGGACGGGATCCCACATGCAATCCCCGCTTCGTGGTGACCAATCTGCGTGAGACGCCCGCCACCGTGTATACGCTCTACCGTCAGCGCGGCGACATGGAGAATCGGCTCAAGGAGTTGCATGACGGGCTCGCGTTGGGCCGGACGAGTTGTTCGCAGTTCTGGGCCAATCAATTCCGGGTCCTGCTCACAGCCGCCGCGTACGTGTTGCTCCAGGAGTTGCGCCGTCAGGCGCACGGCACCGCCTGCGCCAGCGCGCAGGTGTCCACCTTGCGCGAACGACTGCTGAAGTTGGCGGTGTGGGTGGAACGATCCGTCCGTCGGCTGGTCCTGCATCTGCCCCAATTCTCGCCGTGGGGCGAGACCTGGCGCCGCGTCGCCATCGCGGTCGGCGCCACACCCGGCTAACGCGGAATCATGCCGTGTCACAACCTGCATCTTCACAGACGGAGAACGGCGGGGTCTGTCCGAACGCGCCCGATTCCAGAGTCGGTCCTTGATGGTCGTGTGGTGCCAGGCCTTCTCACCCTTCTGAAACTCCCAATCGCCCCCCTCCCGCACGGCCGGACTCCTCTCCTGATCCTTCCGATCGCCATGAACACGATCAGTGGCCACCGTCATGAATAATCCCGGCTAGGGGCAATGCTCCCGAATCCGTTCTCATTGATCGTCACGCAGACGCAACATGCAGGCGCATTATAGAAACCTTTTTATTAACACAATCATTTTGAGATAGGTTCAAACATGGTTACCCGTATACTCGCCAGTCCAATGCTCTCAATGCAAGCCCTGATGACCCGGGGTTGTGGAGGAACACCGTACGACCCGCGCGCGATACGCCAGTTTGTGGGCATTGATCTGGGCAACGAGCCCATGCCCGATGAGACGACGATGTGCAGGTTTCGTCACCTATAGGAAGCCCACCAGTTGAGAGATAGCTCTTAGCGCCGATTCTAGCGTTCTACCCGTACAGAGCTTGGTGGTCAGCCGAGGGACTATCACGGATGCCACCTTATTTGCCGCACTCACAATTCTTTTCGATGCCCTATTTCGTTCATTGAAAAATGAGCACTATTGTATCCTTAAATTTGTAGGTGCCGGAGGAGGGACACCACCGCCGATTCTGCTCGTTGCAACGGTTAAATCATCAACCCAAAATGTCTGATCGATTGGTGAACCATCACCTATATATGGAGAAAGTACAAGCTGATTGAACGCGAGGGATGGATTTGCCCCCGTCCGCATAATTACGCTGGATTGATCAATGACTAACTTGTCGTCCAGCCAATAGCGCAAGATACCATCGTTCTGCCCAATCCCGCCCGAAATACTGTTCATCTGCGCATACACTTCGACATGGTGCCAGCTTCCTGCGACTAGCCTTACGGTCGGAGAGTTCCACATATACGAGTTCCAGTATGTTCCACCACCAACGGGATAGCAGTCTGTCCCGCCGAACACCCCATTAACCGTCACCCCTCCCGAGTTCCCGTTTCCGTTGCAGCCGGCCACGGCCCGATTCTCCGTCACACCAATGAGGCTGGTGCCGATCTTGCCCTTATCAACCATTTTGCCGTCTTGGATCTCCAACTGCGGCACAATTCCGTTACCGCCCACAATATGCTGGATGTAAAAGTCAAGCGTATTGAACGAGAGTCCAGAATATGCGCCATCTGCATTGGTGAGAATATAAATCTCATGCGGATGATACGTTCGACCTGACCCTTTATACCCGTTCTGGTACTTGACCCAATAACCCACATACAGCGTGGTTGTAGCGGGAAACGCATGACGCACCGCTCCACCAGAGGTGGGATTCGTGGCTCCAGGCAACCAATGAAACTCCAAGGACCGTGTACTGCCTGTTACGTGCTCAGTCGAGGAGAAGGTCTGTGCGGTGTTGTCATACCAGCCCTTCGTGGCGAGATTAGCATTCTCAAAATCTTCGGCAAAAAAAATACCTTGCCCAAAGCTTATGGTTGGAAAGAGAGAAACACTTAGACTGAGGATTGCTATTCTTACCTTTATTCCCACGAAAATCGCAGTCCTTTCCAGCATTGCCTTAATCCTCCCCCCCCCCTCAAATCCAACGAGCGTTCCCATCCGGAGCGACTGGTATTGATGAGGTGCATCCTTATTTGGTGCACTAAAGCGCTCTTTTGATGCCCTTCCTCATTCAATGGCAAATGAGAATTATTGAATCCTTAAATTCGTGGGTGCGGCAGGCGGAGGACCAGCACTACTAGGGACGAGAGAAGGGATATACCCCTTCGTGCTGACTGCCAAATCGTCGATGTCCTGATACATGGTACTTCCGGTAGCATTGCTGTCAACGTTCTCTGGATATTCAAAGCACTGCCACCGCGTGACACTTCCCCAGTCGAATCCAGCGAACGCGAGGACATGCCTACCATCGACCCAGACGTCCCCGCCTCCGTTTGCGCCGGCCGCCTTTAGGTGGAACTGGAACTCATGCCATTTTCCGTCGGACGTTTGTCCGCCCATGATCGTGTTCCACACGCCGTTCGTGCTCATGCCAATCGAGGAGCCGAACACCACGCGAATGCCGTCTGCTCCATAGGTGTCGATGTAGGGTCCCAAGTTCGACCCGGCGAAATAGATGAGCTTCTGCGCTCGTTGCTGGTTCATAAAATACCCCTGTTGCCAGCGGGTGTAGTATCGAATCCAGAATTCTGGTTGAGGAGTCGTGAAACAGAACTCCGCAGACCCTGAATTGTTGTTTTTTCCGCTTCCGATCCAGTGGCGTTGCCCGCTTCCTCCGCCTCCTGCCGCCATGTTTGCTAATGGGGTGATTTGCTCAACCTGGCCTGTACTTGCCGTCCAATCCCCATATCTTGCCAACCCATCGCACGTCAACCAGGCGGCGTCACGCTGTTTCTGCTCGGGACAATTGAACGTGGTAGACCAGAAGCCAGAAGATATGTCAATGGCAGCTTCACTGACTTGAGGTGAAGCAAGGGCAATGGCAAGAATGAGAATGACGTTTCGAACTGGCACTATTCGTATCATCATTTCCTCCTAGGATTTGCTGCAATGCACTCCAGTGATGGCTCATTAGAGCAATGCGGAACAATTATGTACACCCCGTCGCAGCAGCATCCGTGTTAGTTCTCGTTAATATTTAAAAATGCTCTTATTTGCCTCTGTCGATATGGGGCACTATAATGTGCCTAGCAAGATATGCGCCAATTCTCGACAGGTTGAAAGCCGATTCCTCACGCTAGATGTCATCTAATATCAGCATCTTAATGAAGCGTTCATCTGTATCGCCATCTGACGTTTCTTGTCTTGCAGGAAAAACCCTCCACATCCGGCTCGGCTCAGAAAGATCTCAAGCTGATGTCCGGGGCAACACTTATCCTGAACATGCTTCCCTCGCTTTCCTCGACGAATCTGCATGTCGAGCTGCAATCAATCCAAACCGTACAAGCGACGGATATGCTTGCAATTCACAAGATGGTCGAGCTTGCTCTTCTCATAACGCTACTGCTCGTTATCTGGAGCAGCTGGCCGTCCATACCCCAGCAGGAGTCGCTCCGCGCCTTGATTGAAGCTGATGCGAGACTTCCACCCGATCACTTTATCGACCTTTTCTGGGCTATACCTGACGCATTTCTGCGATGACACTAGTCTGTACACGGAGAGGACAGGCTGTATTCCAACGAGCGTGAGCAGTTTTTCTTGCACCCATGTCACAATAAGCAGCCAGGACATCGGACAATAGAGCACAATCGCTTTCGGATTCAACGGCTTAACTACATGTTCCATGTACATCATCTTCGTGACCAGATCCTGATCCACCACGTTAAACACCTGATTGTCCGCCGCGCTATTGCGCATGCATTCCACGATTGAATCCACCGCATTATCCACATGAAGAAGCGGTACCGCGCATTCCCCATCGCCGAATACAACGAAGATTCGTCGGGCAAATGAAGCGCCCATCATTCTCGTATATACGTCGCCTCCAGGCCCGTACAGCGTTCCTGGCCTGAGCACAACAATAGGATAGCCATCATGGTTCATGGCCTCAGTCACCAAGGCCTCGGCTCGAATTTTAGCGGCAGAATAATGTCCACGGCGAAGAGGAAATCGCTCGAGTTGTGCCTCTTCAGTCACAACCTGGTTCTCATTGTACCCAGCAACCTCGTAGACACTGCATGAGCTGATATAGACGAGCTTCTTGATACAACCCATCCTACAGGCATCGAGAATGTTTCGTGTGCCTTGAACGGTTGCAGTGTCAGAGTCCCTCGCAGTTCCGCTCGTTCCAGCTGCGGCATGCACTACAACGTCGACACCCTCGACGGCGGCCATGACCGATGATTCGTCAGCCAAATCGCCAATAGTGATCTCCACCCCCAATTCCTTTAGAGAGCCTGCATTAGATTGTTTGCGCGCGAAAGCCCGCACCGGATACCCCTCGGTGACCAAACGCTTCGCAAGCCTTTGCCCTAGAAACCCCGTTGCACCGGTTACAAGGACGTTGGTCGGTTTCGTTATCACGTGTGGAGCGTGTTCACGGAGAATCAGCGAAGGCTGGTCGTGAGACTACGCTGTGCCTCTTGAGTCATGTCCCGACGACCTCAACTTGCTAGCCCAACTTCCGCAGTTCGGTCACCTCGGAGTCTTTTTTCGCCCTCTGCGTTCGCGCAACCCCGCGACAGACTTACGACCACCTACGTGAAACCACGATGTAGTGCCGACCAACCCCATTGACGTGAACGGGGCGCTCAGTCCATATGGAACGCAGGATGTATCTGCGCCATACGACACGCCGCAAGGATGGCAAGATTCATACGTATTGGCGGTTGGTCCGCTCGGTGCGGATGGGCCGCCGGGTCGTCCAGCAAACGGTGGCACAGTTGGGCGAATTGGATGCCCAAGGCTGTGCCCGTGCGAGAGCGCTGGCTCAGGTGCTCGTCGGAGGGGTCACACAACCGGATCTGTTCACACCGGAGACGGCGGAGGAAACGGTCGTTCCGGTCCGGCTGGATCCGGTGCGGCTGGAACGCAACCGCCGCTTCGGCGATGTGTGGCTGGGCTGGACGCTGTGGCGCGCCTTGCAGTTGGACACCGCGTTGGGGTCGCTGCTGCCGGCGGGCCGGGAAGCGGTGTCCTGGGCCACGATGGCGGCGGTCTTGGTCCTGGCCCGATTGTGTGAACCGGCGAGTGAGTTGCACATTGCCGAGACCTGGTACCGGCAGACTGCGCTGGAGGACCTGCTCGGCGTGCCGGCTGACCTGGTCAATGAGGATCGCTTGTATCGGGCGCTGGATCGGCTGCTGCCCCACAAGCGGGCGCTGGAGTCCCACCTGGTGGCCCGACTCCGGGAGCTGTTCGCGTTGGACTATGATCTGCTGCTCGATGACGTGACGAGCACCTACTTCGAAGGGCCGGCGGCCGCGAATCCGTTAGCACACCGGGGCTACAGCCGGGATCATCGGCCCGACTGCAAGCAAGTCTGCATCGCCTTGGTGGTCACGCGGGAGGGGCTGCCCCTGGGCTATGAGGTCTTCGCCGGCAACCGCACCGACGTGACGACGGTCGAGGAGATCGTGGGGACGATGGAAGCTCGCTATGGGCTCGCGCAGCGGATCTGGGTGATGGATCGGGGCATGACGAGCGAAGAGAATCTGGCCTGGCTGCGGGCCAGCGGGCGCCGGTATCTGCTCGGGACGCCCAAGAGTGAGTTGCGCAAGTGGGCCCGGGCGCTGACCGACGAGCGCGACTGGACGACGGTGCGGGAGGGCGTGGACGCGAAGACCTGCCTCGGGCCCGAGGGCGCCGAAACGTTCCTGCTGGTCCGATCCGTCGAGCGGCGCGAGAAGGAGCGGGCGATGCACACGCGCTTCGGGCAGCGCATTGAGAGCGGGGTGGCCCGTTTGGCCCGACGACTCAGTCGGGCGCGCCGTCCCCTGGAGCGGGGCCCCATCGAGCGACAGATCGGCCGACTCCTCGCGCACAATCCCCGTGCCGCCGGGCGGTACGTGATCGACGTGGTGGCAGACCCGACCACCGCGTCGGGTCTTCGGGTGACGTGGACCAGCCGGCCGGAATGGGACGACTGGGCTCGCGTCAGCGACGGCTGCTATGTGCTCCGCACCAACATTCCGGACTGGAGTCCGGAGGACTTGTGGCGCACCTATGTCCAACTCGCCGACGCCGAAGCCGCCTTCCGGATTCAGAAAAGCGACTTGGCCCTGCGTCCCATCTGGCATCAACGAGCGGATCGGGTCCAGGCTCACATTCTGGTGTGCTTCTTGGCCTATGTGCTGTGGAAGACCCTGGAACAGTGGCAACAGCGGGCTGGGCTGGGCCACAGTCCGCGCACGATCTTAGAAGAACTCCGGACCATTCAGAGCACCGATGTGGTGTTGCCGAGGACGGATGGCCGGGAGGTCCGGCTGCGCTGCGTGGTGCGGCCGGATCACGCCCAGGCCGCCTTGCTCGACCGGTTGGGCCTGGACTTGCCACACCGATTGCGGCTGACGCCGCCACTTGCGATGGCCACCCCGGTGTAGTGCCGACTTTTTGCACAACCCATTGAAATCCCTCACTCTGACATCGCGAACTGCGGAAGTTGGGCTAGTCCGCATTATTCATGAACGGTTCTGCTGAAGACCCACAGGAACTTCGCTGACTCAATCTGAAATGCGACGCCGTAAGGATGGCCCGACCAAATTGGCTAGCGGCACGGGAATATGCTTCCAGATAGTGGCTGCCCATCGATACCGACTCATCTCATTCCTGGGCGCTCCGGATTCCTCCCTGTTTGAACAAATATACAATTGGCGCGGCTCCGCCCCCCACTGACGCTTTGCCTCATACGTTCCAGATCCTTTGGTGGACCGACCAAAATCTAGATGGCTACATCCGCTTGAGATTGCAAAGCGCATAGCTTCCCAGTACAGGACTTGATTGGGGGATTTATTAAAGTGGGCTCTTAGGGAAGACACCCATGGGATAGACAATATCCCTCGAAACTGCAGCAATACAGCTCCAGCAATTGGCTCACCCTTGTCGTGCACGATAAGAATACGGGCCGCATCTCCTAACGTCTCCAACATAGAACGGAAGAACTCCCGAGAATGCGGGGGAGATCCCAGATCCCGCATATTGATCGACCACACACGATAGAACTCATCAACACCATCCACACCGTGGAGCGTTGAGGACAAGCCATGCCGTAACCCCTTCTTCAACCGATTCCGCCGATCAGATGGAAGCTGCCTGAGCATCGCCTCCTCGGTCTTAGCAAGGGGAAGCCACATTGTTACCTTGTGTAAGCTACAGAAGAGATCTCCCGCAGACCGGTCCAAGGATCGGATCAGAATTCGGCTCTTGTGCTGACGAGACAGCTGCATCGCTTCCTTAATTAAAGCTTCTGCTACACCTGGGGCACCGTCCGCACATGCTCCTCCATAATCAAGAAAGGGCATGGACACCAGCTGTGTCCCCACCATGAATCCTCTGACAAACCCTATGGGCAGAATGCCCCTCATCCTTCCATTATCGACAACCGCAAGCATCCTGGCCTGGATCCCATAAGACTTCTCAATGACTTCGCGCCAACCGAACAGGTGCCCTACAGTGCCGTCTTTGGCACGAAGTACAAACTCATCCCATGTCTTACGGTCTTTCCAATCTACTATTTGCAAAGCCACCCTCTTCTACCGACGAAAGGGATACCCATAAGGTCGATCTCACAATTGCGTGGACCTGATCGTCCTCAAGGCGAGGTGGCGTGGTCCACGGCCACGAGGAAAACGCGGTCAGGAGTCCGCTGACAGAAAGGAGGACACAGCAGAAAGATTCATGAACTTCATTCAGATGAAAACCTGTCCAAACAATAGGGGGAACCTCAAATTGAGTTTGGCCCCTAGTGTCGGACAGGCTCCTAGATACCGGACACCGCGTCACAGCACTTTAATGCAAGTGCCGCAATGGTTAGGCCAGTGTTCGCGTGGCCGGAATACGCCAGTACAGAACCGTCAGCCACAAATAGGTTATCGGTCCCAAACACTCGCAGATCTGCATCCACAACGCCCTCCGAGACATTCATCGCCATCCG
This sequence comes from Nitrospira sp., assembly GCA_029194665.1. Taxonomy (NCBI): domain Bacteria; kingdom Pseudomonadati; phylum Nitrospirota; class Nitrospiria; order Nitrospirales; family Nitrospiraceae; genus Nitrospira; species Nitrospira sp. The sequence continues at coordinate 67,611 of JARFXO010000002.1, forward strand.
ACACGCACCAGAGTGATGCCCTGCACTATCCAATCGGGAGCTTATGCGTGGGAATATAGTGAAAAACTCGAACAGCCTCGAGTAATTCTGGAAATACAGCGCGAGAAATTTTTTCAGTGATTGACAGTCTGTATCTGATATGCCCCATTTGATCCCGAACTTCCCGGTATCAAGTTGACGTATTTGGGCATTGTCATCCGGGAATTGCTCGAAAAACACCAACCCCGATACGTAGCTTGTCGAGTACGATAATCCGTATTTAAAGTTGATCGCGTCGAATAACAGGTCCGCATGCCTGACAAGACGGACAATATCGAGTGGACTGATTGACTTCCCTTTATAGGTCACCAGTTTTCGCTTCAGAACGTCGTATGTGCCAGGGTCCTTCATCGAGATGGCCGGGCGCAAATAGAGAATGTGATTACGGCCGTCCACATTGTTCAAACAGTCCGGGTTAAGGGCAAAACCATACCGAAGCTTATATCCCTTCCGAGCCAGGCCGAATAGTGGCCGCAGGGTCATGTGGTGCCGTAGTTTCGCTTTGAATACGAATCCGGTCGGATGATCTATGATGAATTTCCCGATTGGTAGCTTCCTCAGCGGAGGACATTCTCGAATGGAATTTAGAAGTATCTTTGGAGACCCTAACCCTCCTGCACTTAAGATAAAGATGTCGGCAGAGAATTTCCTCAAACTCCCACTTGTGAGATCAATTCCTTCTGCGTAGGTGATACGGCTGGAGCTGGAGTTCACCAGCCTCCTTATTTCGATATTGGGGGCTACCTGCAGCCCATGTAGCCCCTGCGCGCGCTGAATCAGCGAGCGGCTGGAAAATGGCTTGTCTGGATAGAGAAGCGCTTTTAATCTGAACGCACCCCCTGTTTTTCCGAAACCGCCTATAGGGACATCTAGTGGGGATTCGATGTCGTCCAGTGAATATGCCTTCTCACCGCGAACGAGAGCCACGGCTTGAGCATAGTAATTACGAAGCTGACTATACGTGAACGGAGCTCTGATACGCTTATCATGGTCAGATATCCCCTCCACGTCCGTTCTATCGAGAATAGTCAGCCCGCCATGCCAGAAGTTGGAAGTTCCACCAATACCACTCCCTCTGGTAAAAGGCATTTTCACTTCTGTCGGATCCCATAGTTCATTACTAGGAGACAACGGTGCAGGAGCATCTCCTAGTTCCACAAGACTTACGGAATGACCTCTTGCCGCCAGAGTTGAGGCAAGGATCCCTCCCGCCAAACCACCGCCTATCACACAAACTGTTTTTCGCATCACGGTATAAGATGGGAAGAGGTGGTGGTTGTGCAGAAGACTCTTCGTTTACCCTTTCTACTTTTCAGGGGAGCTTGCGCGCTGACTAAATTAGAAATATTTTGTAAACGCCAAGCTTTAAGCATTCCCAGATTAGTGCCGATGCTCCGACTTGGTCATTGGCTGCATAAATGTAAAGAGAAACATCCTGGCCTGCTGCCAGAGATGTGAACGTCTGCCAAACTCGTTGAGTGTGAGAAGAGGAAGTTACAAGGATGAGGGATTGGTAACCGCGAAGACGTGTTACTTCAATCACGGTTTCAGCTTCACCCAACGTACCAAAAATCCTGGGTGGAACAACAATGGGTTCAAGATCGCCAGAAGGAAGGCCAAGGTCTGCCAGATGACGCGCTGCCCACTCATCATTAGTAAGATTGCGTCCGAGATCTTGGCTGTACCGAGTCTTGCCGGGACGGCTTAGAAAAAGAACTTTGGCAACCGTTCCCTCCCTGTATAACGCAGAGGCAAGAAGGAATCGTTTCTCAAGGCTTGCCTCAGTCCCCCCAAGAACATAGGCAACTGCTGGCGATCGTTCAGGGAGTGCATCTCTAGTCTTGGATGGATGGATTGTATGCTCGACGGTCAGCCCTCTTTCAGTGCAGCAGGATGTGGCTGCAAAGCTCAAGAAAGTCGCAAAGACAAAAAAGACGAGCCCAGCGCTTCGAGCCGACCAAGGAATAGTCAACTCTATACTTTCATAAGTGATCGAAAAAGGCTTGCATAAACCCGACCGCAGTCTTCTCGGCTATGACAGGAAGCCATATGCCTAAACTTGGCCCCGAGTATTAAGCACAGCCTCTTGTTGTTAATCATGAGCATGAGAGCACTTGTGAGCTTCACCGCATCATCATTTGGAGCGAGAATGCCGTTTTCTACTAGGGCGTGTCATCAATTAATTTTCTCGATTCACAGAGCCATCGTGTTGTGATTTACTCCGTCCCAGACCAAAGGAGGGGTCTGCGGATGGTGAGACGGTATGGATTGCGTGATGACCAATGGGAGAAGATCGAGCATCTGCTGCCTGGTCGTGAAGAGACGGTGGGCGTGACGGCGAAGGACAACCGGCTGTTTGTGGAAGCGGTGTTGTACCGGTATCGCGCGGGGATCCCGTGGCGGGATCTGCCGGAGCGGTTCGGAGATTTCCGAGTGATCCACACACGCCATACGCGCTGGAGTCGACGCGGCGTCTGGAAGCGGGTGTTTGAACGTCTTGCTGACGATCCTGACAACGAATACGCGATGATCGATTCCACCATCGTTCGTGCCCACCAGCACAGCGCTGGTGCAAAAGGGGGCACCACGCGCAGGAAGCCATCGGACGCAGCAAGGGTGGCCTGACCACCAAAATCCACGCCACCTGTGATGCGTTGGGTAACCCAACGGGGTTTCATCTCACCCCAGGGCAGGCGCATGACCTGGAGGGCGCCGATGTCTTGCTACCCGGCATTGACGCGGATACCATCATTGCCGATAAGGCCTTTGATGCCGATGAACGGGTGATCCAGCCGCTGCAACGAGCGGGCAAGGTCGTGGTCATTCCCCCCAAAGCCAACAGAACCACCCCCCGCGAATACGATCAAGACCTCTACCGAGCCCGGCATCTGATTGAGAACTTCTTCGCCAGACTCAAGCAATTCCGCGCCATCGCCACCCGCTACGACAAACGCGCCGCCAATTTCCTCGGTGCCATCTATCTCGCTGCTTCAATGACATGGCTTAATTGATGACACGCCCTAGTCGCTACACAGGCACTTTCCGGTTGAATGGACCAATGGTTCTGATCCGTTTCGTTTCCTTGAAGTCCAGTCGTTTTATATTCTTAATAAAAGCCACGTTATTTTCATGAACTACCACTGCAACCTTCTTGTAACCTAGCTTTTGAAGAGACTTGAACGCAAACTTCAAGATCATCATTGACAATTTTCTCCCTCTAAATCTCGGCAATGTTGCGACATGATTTATCTCACAAACATCTGGGTCGAGGATCACAAACCGGCTGTATTCGTCCTTTGAATAGACCCAGTGGACATATGCAATCTCTTCACCGCAGAAACCGATGCAACATGTTTTGGCGTTGTGTATTTGGTCAGAGAAAAATTCTCGAGGTAAATTTTTATCTTTCCTAAGCCGGTCCAATTCTTCCAGAGATGGCGAGATGATCTTAATTCCAGGATCGAGGTCAATCTCCGGAAACTCTCTTCTTAAATCCTTCTCAAATACCAAAAAGGTATTCACTCGGAAAAGACTATAATAAACAAATCGAATAAGGCTAAATGGGCTCGGCCCATAGTGATGGTAAGCTATTTCCCTGAAATTCCTAATCGTAAAGACGATTTTCTTATGAATCTGCACTGCAACCTACTCCCAAAATGGAATGCGACGAGCGACAAAAAATTGAAGCGTGACGGATCGATTATGACGAGCAACGGACGCCTGACCCTCTGGGGTGGATCTCAGGCCCCAAGAATTTGCTAAGCACGCGGCCTAACCTGGGCTGTCAGAAACACCGAACTCCCAGCTCTCAGCGGTCTGGTTTCTGAGACGGCTCAAAGACGCCCGCTGCTCGATCCTCTACATCAAGATGTGATGGAGGCCTCACCGAGGCCGTCGTGGAGTTAGTCACCCGGTATCGGTGCAAGGTAACTGCAGAGGATTCTCGCCCTCGCGGTAAAGCTATGAGAGCGACCACGTCCCGATTTTACTGGTACTTCGCCACCGCTACCTGGTCAACGATGCGCTGGTACAAATCATCTTTTCCCCCAAGAGCCAACGCATAGGTCTGTCCCGCAGCCGCAGCGGCTGCCCGCACGTCTTGCTCCTCCCATGCTTTCCGGATGACTGCCGCGAGCGATATCGGATCCTCGGGAGGGACGGTTAAGACTGCCTTCCCGAAAACATCTCCCATCCCTGGTCCTTCTGTGCCAATCACGCACTTCCTCAACAGCATCGCGTTGAGCGCCGTACTGATTCCGCTTGCCACGATGCTTGTGGACACGATCGGAAGAACAACGAGCCGCGCACCCTGTAGAATCCGGATCTGTGCTTGTTCCCCACCCTCATCCGGAAGCACCCTCACATTAGTCGGTAGTTGTTCGAGGCTTCGCGTAAAGCGAGCCCCGTGAGCCTTCAATTTTTCCCTGTCCGGATCTGAGATCGCCCCCGGATACGGCAGGGTTTCCATCGCCTGGAAAAATGTGTCGAAGTCCCGACAGGACCTACCGAAACAGAGCACATACTCCCCTTCCACCACCGGGAACTGTTCCTGCCCATGCCGAAGATTCGGTTTGAAGGGAACGAACGAGCTGCGGGCCTCATCAATTCCGTATACCTCGGCGTACCCGCGAAGATCTCGGAAATAGTGAACAAAATGGTCTACTTTCCTTAGGAGTAGGCGCTTGACCAGAACCGCCGGCCGGGAAACCAACCGGTTGGGGCGCCGTAAAACGATATCAATAACGACTAACCGCTGTGTCTCGAAAATCCGACGCCACTTCCAAGCCGCCAACTGGAACGTCAGCCCCGGGTCACAATTAACAACCCAAACAGTGTCTTTTCCACTGGCTCTTATAAACTGGTCCGCTGTTTCCACGCGGATAGATTCTCCGGTTTTCCCGTTTGCAGCAGTCCAGCGTTTGGGTAAGGATATGTTGCTGACCAAAAGCATGACGCCCCCTTTTCGACCTAAGAACTCTACTGCGGAACCAGCCAACCGCGCACGACGTACTGCCTATTCAGATTGGTTTGCCATACTCGTCAAACCAGAGGCTGAGCATGAACAAATTCCAAATCCGTGTTTCATGATCACGCACACCTTCGAAATGCTCCTGCAATATTGCCCGAATAGATTGCTTCCGCAGCAACGGCATGCTGGCCAGCTGACCGTCCATCAACCGATCATAAATAAAACTCCTGAGCTCACCCCTGAACCATTTTCCGATCGGAACCGAGAATCCCATCTTAGGCCGATCGAGAAATCCCTTCGGAAACCAGTCCGCCATAGCCTCCTTGAGTATCCGCTTAGACCGGCCGCCGCTGATCTTCCAATCAGGCGGCAGACTGCATGAAAACTCAACCAGCTCTTGATCCAAAAAGGGGGACCTGCACTCGAGTCCATGGGCCATCGAGGCACGATCAACCTTCACGAGAAGGTCTTCGGGAAGGTACGAAAGGAAGTCGGCGCAAAATAACCGGTCATAGTCATGTTCGAGGGAGCCGTCATACAACCGGCAAAGATACTCCTCCGCCGCGATCTCAAGTTGCTGTCTGAAGTTTTCATGATAGAGATCTTCGCGATCGTGTGTGCCGATAAAACTCCGCAGCGCCTGAAATCGCTGTGGTGCTGGAAGGGCCAGCAATTCAAGGCCTCGCTGAATCCGGCGCGGAAGAAGTTGCCTTCCGAGATGCCGAAGAACGACGGACAGAGGACGACCGACTAGATTGGACGCACGATTCAAATGATGGATCACACGATACCAAGCATAGCCGCCGAACAGCTCATCCCCCCCGTCACCGTTCAATGCCACAGTGACATGCCCCCGCGTGATACGCGAGAGATACCACGTTGGAATTGCGGAAGAATCTCCGTAAGGCTCTCCGTAATGGCGAACGATGTCTGGTAGAACCTCCAATCTATTCGGTTCAACCATGAATTCATGGTGATCCGTCTGATACAACCTGGCCACTTCCTTCGCATAGCTCAGTTCATTAAAATCTTTATCCGGAAATCCGATCGCAAAGGTCTTCACAGGACGATTGGACAGTCGGCTCATCAACGCGACAACCGTGCTGGAGTCAACCCCCCCGCTGAGAAACGCTCCTAACGGAACGTCGCTGAGAAGCCGCATTCGAACTGCCTCAGATAGAATCCGGATTAATTCCCGTTTGGCCCCCTCGTAATCCAATGAGGTTTTTGGACGGTAGTCCGGAGCCCAGTATCGAACGATCTCCATGCCGTTCGCGTGGTACACAAGCCGATGAGCTGGAGGAAGCTTTCTAATGGCCTTATAAATGGAATACGGACTCGGTATATAGCTATAGGTCAGATAGTGGTCGATCGCGCCGTAATCAATCTCTTTAGGAATTTCCGGAATGTCGTATAGCGCCTGGATCTCTGACGCAAAATACAGCGTTTCATTCGCAATGGCATAATAGAGCGGTTTCTTCCCGACACGATCCCGAGCAAGATAGAGTTCGTCTTTGTGACCGTCCCAAATCGCGAATGCAAACATCCCTCTTAACCGGTGAACACAATCGTGCCCCATTTCTTCATAGAGGTGGACAATGACCTCAGTGTCCGATTGTGTGGAAAAGGTATGGCCCTTGTGTTCAAGTTCCTTCCTCAATTCGAGGTAGTTGTAAATCTCCCCATTGAAGACCACTGCAATTCTGCCATCCTCGTTGAAAATCGGTTGATGCCCGGATCCAAGGTCAATAATACTCAGTCTCGTATGCCCCAAGATTGCCTTCTCGCCTTGATCCCGAAAATATCCCTCATCATCGGGACCACGGTGCCGCAGTGCTCGGTTGATCTTCTCAGTCACGGATTCCGGAGCCCCTGCCTCTTTGAACGTGGCCACGCCACTAATTCCACACATGCGGCTTCCTTATCGTGGACTGATAGAGGCCCTCGTACGCCCGAATCATCGTGGCCAGACTGAATGATGCCTCGACGGTTCGTCTCCCCGCTTCTCCCAAATGCTCTTGCAGTTCCGAGGACTTGAGCAATCGCCGCAAGCCCCTTCCAAATGCGGCTGCGTCTCCAGACGGAACTAAGAATCCGTTATGGCCGTCTCGAACCAAGGCCCTAATGCTGCCAATGTCGGACGCGACCACCGGCCTTTTGGCCGCCATCGCCTCAATCAGTGCGATTGGAAGTCCTTCCCGAACAGAAGAGAGAACGAAGACATCCATCGCCGCGAGCAACTTCGGAATGTCTCGCCGTGTGCCCAAAAACAACGTTTGGGAAAATACTCCAATATGTTTCGCATAAGCTCGCAACTCATCGGCGAGGCGACCATCTCCCACAATCACCAGTCTGACGTTTGGGCATTCGCCTTTAACTTGCAGAACCGCATCGAGCAAAGTTCTCTGGTCTTTTTCCGGTTCTAGCCGCCCGACCGTTCCGATTACTGCCTCCTCCGGACTCAGGCCTAGCTCTTCTCGAACCGCTTTCCGGTCACAGTCAAACTTCGTGGTGTCGACGCCATTCGGAACGATCACCACATTTCTTTCTGGTATCCCAAGCGTCCGGACAAAATAGTCCGCGACCTCTGGACCGACCACGGTTATTCGATCACACAGTCGTGAAAGGGGCAGAATCATGGTCCGACTCAACTTACTGCTCATATACGAAAAGAATTCGTGTTCCGTATGAATGATTCTAGCGCCGGCCAATCTGGCCGGAACCGCCGTGTAAAACAGTTGCGTAAAGTGATGGGTGTGAACCACGTCGACACGCCCTCGCTTGATTACTCGATACAGTTTCCGCAGAATGTTAAGTTCGACCCCCCTCCGGTGCAGAACATGATAATCAATGTTGTTCTTTTCCAAATCCTTGGCCAATTCGCCACCTAAATCCAGGGCACATACGCTTGGCTTGAACTGTTTGAGATCTAAATGTGATGAAATCTCAAGGGCGAGCTTCTCGGATCCACCCACTTGGAGTGAATAGATCACCTGCATGATGGACATTCTACGGGATGCATCAGCCATGAGCCCAAACCCTGGTTTCCCCCAATCGAGATGCGAGTAGATCATGATAAAGGCCGATGATTTGTTGCGCCCGATGCTCTGCCTCGAAACGGGGATGAAGGCTGCTTTTTCCTTTTGAACCGATATTGATCCTACGAGTGTCATCCTGAAACAGTTCGATCATAGCATCCGAGAGAGCCTCCGAATCATTGGGACGAACTAAGACACCGTTCTCATCCCCAATAACCTCTGGTATTCCTCCAACCGAAGTGGCCAGCACAGGAATTCCGAATGACATCGCCTCCAGCACCGTGTTCGGCAGGCCCTCGCTGAGTGACGGTACCACCAGCACATCGATGATTTGGTAGTAATCGTCGATATTTTCCTGATACCCGGAAAAGATCACATGTTCAGTTAGCCTGTTCTCCCTGCAATAGTCTTTTAACATCTCCTGATCCTGACCCTCCCCAATAATCAGGGCGATCAGCTTCGGACAACCCCGTACTGCCTTCTTCATCGCCTTCAGGAAAACCAACTGCCCTTTTTCTGGGCCGAGTCGACCAACCACCCCGACCACCCTCTGGTCTGCTGAGATACCATGTCGTTTCTTCACCTCAGTAGCTTCTGTTGTCGGCTTGACATCAGTTAGTTCTATCGCGTTGTAAATCACCCGAATCTTGTCCTCTCGGATGCCGCTTCCGATCAGCGACAACCTCAAGGAATCGGATACAGTAACAATCTGATCTGCGCGCCTGAGCACAGCCCTGTCGATTCGATTGTATAGTCGGACTTTCCGGTTGTCGTCCGTGTAGCCGTGCGCAAAAGCGATCCAAGGCTGTCGGCACATCGATCGCAAGAAAAACCCCATTACGTTAGATTTGTACCCGTGCGTCTGGATTAGGTTGATGCCCTGCTCTAGGACGATGCGCCGAGCCTGCATAATCAGGCTCGGGTCAATCATGACCCGCTGGTTCAGCAACACCAGGTTCAGACCATTCCTGCGAGCTTCCTGGATAAACTGCCCTGTCGGCCTATTCATCAGTTTGAAGTTGCACAGGGTATAGTCGAAAACCTCGCGAGGGGCACATTTCAAGAACTGGAATAACCCCTTTCCTGGCCCACCTATGGGATCTGTTGCAATCGATATGAGCACCTTCGGCTTCATTTGCACATCTCCCCTGCATTCAGACTGCATGGAATCCGATGGCGCGACCTTCCTAGTCCACATAATCGATTCGTTTCCCGGCAGTTTGATAGAGCCTACTCGTTGCTTCGCAGATCGACTCCCAATCATATTTCTCTACCGTCCGTCTTCTGGCGTTTGCACCGATATGCTCTCGAAGAAAAAGATCTCTCAATATGGATACCACCCTGTCTGCGAAGACGGCTGGACGATCCGCCACCATAAAATGCTCCTCATCGTTTCCCTCAATCCCTTCAACACCTATGGAGGTTGAAACGATAGCCTTCCCTACCGCCATTGCTTCCAACACCTTGAGCTTTGTCCCTCCTCCGCTCAATATCGGCGCGACAAATACGGCCGCTCGCTGGATGTAAGGGAGCGGATCATCAACATACCCCGTCAGGATGATAGACGGATCACCCGTCGCATATCTTTTCAGCCAGTCCGGAACTCCGCCGCCAACGACATACAACCTGGCCTCGGCCCGTTCCCGTTTGATCGAGGGGTAAATATCCTCGAGAAAGAATTTAACCGCATCGCAATTTGGAGAATGATGAAACCCGCCCACCCAAGCCAGTGCATTCGGCTCGACCCTGTCCGGATCTGGAACAAATGCTCGAACATCGACACCGTTCTCCACCACAGCGAAACGCCCTTTTGGACAAAGACGTTCTAAATGTTCCCGATCCAGTTCTGACACGACAATCCCCAATTCCAGCTTCGAGAAAATTCTGCTCTCCAATCGTTTGAGTTTCATTGCCTCAAGATAGAGAAACAATTTTAGGGCCGGATTCCGCGTCTGAGCGGCAAGCCTCTTGGTCTTTAGGTAGCTCACGTCATGATCGGTAAGCGTTCGGAAAGCACCCTTGAGGTCCCTCACAGAGTACGTCAAGGGAAGGATGTCACAATGAACAACATCGAATGACATTGCACTGACCCATACCTGCACCTGCCTCGCGTATGCTCGGGAGTAATGCCTCCAAACAGTATAGGGATCCGAGGAGAACAGACTCCTCACTAAACGCGCGACCATCGCGAAGCTCAATGCCTTGGGAGGGGCGGGCAGCATTTCGACACGCTCGCAGAAGCCTTTCAGGTGCTCCACGCTCTCGAATCCGGCCTCGTCCGGCGACTCATAGAGCGACAGCAGATGCACCTCATGCCTCAGCGCAAGCCCTTTGAGAATGTTGTAGGTCCTTCGCGTCTGACCATCTTTGATCGGGTATGGACCGCGGTTGGTCAGAAAGAGGATTTTCAGCCGATTTGATAGGCCGGCATGCGAAGGCTCGTTAAGTCTCTTGTTGTTCTCGATCGGCATGAGTGGCACGGGCTGGTCGGTATTTACTTCTCGGACAGGAACAATAACCTGGTTCGGCCGCATCAATTCGGAAAGAGCTTCATCATCTTCCAGGTCTACTGAGTTATCATCCTCGTGTTCAGGCCCTTGGGGCTTTCCCGAGGCAGGCCTGTCCGTATTCTGTTACGACATAATTAGGTTTCAAGCCCGGATGAATTTGGGGGTCTTCAGCGTCAACCGGAGCGGCCGCTAGTCGTCTCAGGACGGCCGAGAGTGCAAAAAGCAATGTAAAAAACAACGAATAACCCTGTGATAAAAAGAATGCCGTGACCAGATGACCTATGAACGACAACTGCACCACCCCTGCCAGAACCGCCAATTCGTCCCAATCGGTGCCTCTCGAGTCGACTGATTTGAGCCTCCGACATCGTGAAATATTGCGCGCACAAACGCCGATCAGCGATATAAAGACTATGAAGCCAATTAGGCCGGTTTCGACCGCTACTTGAAGAAAGGAATTATGCGCCGCTTGCCATTCCGGAATGACGTTGACGTCCGCCCGTAGGTAGCCGATAGCCATCGGAAAGCATTGGACCCCCACACCAGTGAGTGGGTTGGCCAGGAGCAACTCAATCCCCTTCGCCCAAATCTGGAGCCGTCCCGTCTCCGATGTCAGGTTGTAGTCCTGCCCAATCTCTGTCAATGTCAGATAACGGCCCACATTAATCTTGTCTAAATTGAGCGCGGCGATAGTCACAATCCCGGCCAGAAATGCAACCTTGTAGGGTGGCTTAACTGATACGACCCGAGAAAACAACGCCAGAACGAACACCACACCTAAACCCAACAGTCCGCCTCGCGAGCCCGTCAGCAAAATCACGATAACCGCGGCGCCGATTCCCACTAAAGCCAGGACTTTCTTGAGTCTGCCTTCATGCCGGACAATAAAAAACAGGCTGAGAGGACCGAGCGTCACCAATAGATAGGCGGCATCGTTTGGATCAAACATCTCGCCATAGAGCGTGAACCGCCCCTGATAAAAACCGCCAGTGAGCAAACCACTCACGCCATAGAAGACTGTACAGAATGAGATGACCGAGAGAATCCTCTTCAACTTCTCCAAACTGTCCACCAATGTAACAAAGGCCACAAAAAACATGACGTTCAGCAAATACACCGTGAAGATAATGCCGAATGCCATCCCGCGGTGATACGCAAAGGGAATGCCAACGACCACAATGCCAAAAAAGATAAAATACCTCTTGGCCTCCGGCGTCCCGAGACCTGAATAGACCAGGTTCTTCTGTGAAGATTGAAAAGCCACTGCCATAAAGGTCAAGGCAGCTAGGGTCAGCGCCGGCCGCAAGGCCGCCAGACCTGTAAACAAATCCTGGGGCCGACCGATGAGGAAGAATGTCCATAGGCTGAACAGTGCAAATGTCATCGGGGGCCTTGTCCCTGATCGCCTGAGGATCGATTGATCCGATCGATGAATCTCTCGAACTACAGCTCCACATTCTGAAAAGCCGAAACTTCCCCGTCGAATTGGGAAGCTTTCTTCAAAATATTAAGCCTCTATATTCCCCCGCCAGAGGCTTTCCAGAAATTACATCTAGGTTCTGTAAAGAGGCCGAACTTGATCGGTCCAGTTAGAGTCCTTGTCGATAAAGATCTTGAACCACAGGTGAACGTTCACCATAGCCCACGTCCATCCATTCATTTTACTCCGGCTTGATTCAGTCAGCGTTTGACGGGTGAAAATTCCCCGCGAATAACTTTCCCGAGAAGTAAGCAATGGATCGGTGATGGACTTAACTTCATCTGATGACCAGAATTTACCAGGAACAGGGAATGGAAATTTATCTTTTCTATTCCATATTTCAGCAGGGAGTAAGCTTGAGGCCGCCCTTCGCAGGAGATACTTTGGTTCAAGAGTTGGGATTTTTTGTTCAGGAGGGACCGTAGCTAGAAATTCAATAACTCTATGGTCGAGCAAAGGGACACGCGATTCAACGGATACTGCCATACTTACACGATCTTCCAAGTGGAGCAGACTGGGGAGGTAAATGCGAAGATCGTGATACAGGCACCTGTCGAAAGTTGGAATTTTCTCTGACTCACGGAATGGCTGAAGATACTCCTCCCTTGGACTGTAGCCATGGAGTTCAGAAATGAAGTTGCCATGAAACACTGCTTTGTTCGTGGGAAGCGGGCCGCAATGAAGGTTGATCCAAAGATCTTCCAGGGAGACCGGTCTTGGCATCATTCTCCCACCTAAACGGTCGACAAGTGCCCTCCAGCCGCCATGTCTGGCACGTGCCAGCACACGACTGAGGAATGAGGGTCTCGAAGCCATGTTGGGGTCTCTTTTAATCGTAAACATGTCCGTCCTGCCAAAGCTGGCCTGGAACTGGGGTGGATATCCGCCGAAGATCTCATCTCCTCCATGACCAGTGAGTGTGACTTTCACGTGCTCTTTGGCGAGGCGGGAGACGCTAAAATACGAGAATCCATCAGCAACCATCGGAATGTCCATATGCCAAGCAAGTGATATGAGATGGCTGCTGAGGTCGAGAGCTGAAGGCCTACATTCAAAATACTGAGCCCCGACATGATCAGCAACCAGTTTCGCATAGCGTGTTTCATCAATGTAGGGATCATCTGAAAACTTGACAGAGAAAGCCCTTAGGTGTTCGTAATGTTTGGCTGCTAAGGCCGTCACCGTGCTAGAGTCGAGGCCTCCACTCAGGTGGCAACCGAGGGGGGCGTCACTGCGGCAATGTATCCCCACAGCCTGATCCAATAGTTGGTTGAGCGCTTCCTGAAGTTCTGAAGCACTCCGTCCATACTGATAGTGGAACGGAACATCCCAATATTTCTGGATCTTGATATGTCCTGTTTCTTGTTCGACAATCACCATGTGGCCTGGAGGAACCTCGCTAATGTTCCGGAACGTCGTCTTCCCGCCGAGCGGACGACCGGCATAGAGGTAATCGGACAGGCCCTGATAATCCGGCGCTACGGTGATCTCATTACTTCTAAGTAGAGCCTTCACCTCTGAAGCAAACAGAACTTGTTTATGGTCGTTATAATAATAGAGCGGCTTGATTCCCAATCGATCTCGGACTGCAACAAGGACTCTCCGTTTTCGGTCGAAGAGCACGAAGGAAAACATGCCGATGAACTTATGCACACAGTCCGGGCCATCCTCTTCATATTGATGCACGATGACTTCGCTGTCCGAGGATGAAGCAAAGCGATGCCCATGTTCTTTCAATACGCGTCTGAGCTCAACATAATTGTAGATTTCTCCGTTAAATACTAGGACAAGAGTGCCTTCTTCGTTCGTTAACGGTTGTTTGCCGTGCTCAGATAGATCAATAATCGAAAGTCTGCGATGGGCAAGCGCGACATCATGCCCCAAAAATATCCCTGCGTCGTCCGGCCCCCGATGCCGCATCGAGTCACGCATGCGTAAGACAGACTCAGCCTCCACACGCCTACGATCAAATCGCATTATCGCCAGAATTGCACACACGCCCCTTACTCCGATCACAAAAGTGTTTGCTCTGCTCGCTGCTAAGCCATTATCTCGCCGGATATACTTGACGCAGTCTCCCGAATAGCCACCCAAACACCTCTGTCAACTCCGGCACCATATGTCTTCCCTGCCAATAGATCACCGCCGTATAACTTAGACCGCCAAGGATCACGGACGACACAAGTCGGAGAAAGGCCTCTGTCGCGTCATTGGCTGAGACATAGTAGCGAAACAAGAGGACAGCAACGCTCATCAGCAAGGTCGCTTTCACTATGGGTAACAGCTGTAACCCTAATGTTGACCATTGCAGATCCAGCTCCCTATTCACCTCACGAACTATTACGAGCGTAAGAAGCGGGTAAACCGTGATCCAGGCTAAGGTAAGACCCAATGTCCCCTGCCACACTGCACAGGCCCAGAACGCAAACGGCATTACAGCTAACAGCGAAGTATTCCACCAAAAAATGACCCCGGTGCGAAACCTGGCAAAAAGGATAGGAGGCAGCAGGATGCTCAGGGATTGCCACGCTGCATACAAGCAAAGAACACGGACCAACGGGACAGCCGGCAACCATTTTTCTGTGAGTGCGACAAGAATCACATCATCCGCCACTAGACCGAAGCCGATACAGAGAGGAGTCGTGAGACATCCAACTAATCTCATTTGGCGGAGCAGTGCCCTTCTCATCTGCTCCTTGTCCTGCTGAAGCTCAGCCATGACAGGATGAGCAAGTTGATTGATGACAACGGCGATTTTATGGACAGGCAAGAGGGCAAGTTGTTTTCCCACACTATAGACACCCAAGGCCGTGTCTCCAAACATCTTCCCCAATACGAACGAATCCGTCTGGTCAAAAAGCCCCCAGCTCAGCCTACCGCCAAGTGTTGAAAGACTGTAGCTTAGTATCTCTTTGAGGCGAGGGCTACTTAAGCGAAACCCAGGCCACCACCCGGCAAGGTAGAATGTCGCGGATGTTTGGACCAGCTGAAGCGTGAGCATCCCCGCAACAAGTGCCCAGACACCAGCTCCCATCCAAGCCAGTATAATCTGCAAGGGAATGGTCGTCAGAATAGCGGCGATTTCCGTCTGAGCCACTTTGTCAAAGCAGAGCTGCTTCCTAAGCAAGCTTTCGGAGACCACGCGCAGCCCCACGAGGACAAGTGTGATACTCATATACCGCAGGACTTCCGTCAGCTTCGGGGAAGCGAACCAGATGGCAACCCAAGGAGCCAGAGAATAGATGACCAGATATCCGGTGACGGTGGTTCCTACAGTCAGCCAAAAGCAGTAGTTGAGTTCTTGATTGTCGATGTCGCGAAACTGGATGACGGCATTTCCGAGTCCTAGCTCGGCAAAGAGAATCAGGCCAGATACCCAAATTCCGCTCAGCGCCGCAAGTCCATAGTCACTAGGCTCTAACAATCGTGCAACCACCAGCGTGGCAAAGAATGAGATCGTCTGTAAAACGCCCTTTGACCATCCAATCCAGAACACCGATGCTGCGATACGCTCTTTCACTGCCTACTTCTCCACCGAGGAATCCCAAAGAAATGAAGACTTCTGCTCTGGGTATTGTAACTCGTAAACACCCGCGTGATATCCAACCTCGTCGAGGCCTGTTTGAAGGTGCGAACCGTGGGCTGATGCCGGTGATTACTCATGAGGTGGAATTCTAGTCGAGGCCACCAGTGGGAACTGTCTAAAAGCTACTTTCGCACGGGAGCCCAAGTCACGAATGTTTCTCCGCGCAGATACTGAATCCACCCATAGGCAATCGCGGCATTGACGATCACAAACGTATTGGCGACCAACAACGCTTTTGTGATGCCTCCTCCAGTAGGATGAAGTAAAGTGCTCAGCGTCATTCCATACACACCAAATTGCAAGACGAGAGTGAGCCCGTAAAACCAGTGCTCGAAGACCAGAGGTATGTTGGCGACAAATAATACCGCCATCGCAAAAGGACAGACAATTCTGAGTACTTTATTCGAGACCAGCTTGAACGCAGTCAGACCAAATCGAAATGGATTCATGAGCTCCAGATGGCCGAGAAGCGCTCTAATCGATCGAGCGGAGATGCGGACCTGCCTGCGGAACTGTGACTGCGGTGTCCCAAATGCGTACTCTGTACAAACGGCGTCGGTCGCCAGCTTTCCTTCAGCTCCTCGCAACAGAATTCTTAACGGCAGCACAAGATCATTGATATCGTGTAATCCAAGCGGCTCAAAGTGTGCTTTGCGGATGGCAAACATTGCGCCGTCTGCACCGACACAGGCCCCTACTTGGCTTTCAAGCAGTTTGATCTTAAATTGTATTCTGGCATAGAGTGACATCGACTCAGCAGCTGACTCACCGCTTTGCTCATCCGCTCGCATGTAGCTGGTATGTCCGGTCACGTAGCCGACCCTTGGTGTTTCGAATGGACGAACCAGTTCCTCTATTGCATTCGGCCGGTACAGTGCATTGGCATCCGAAAAAACGACGATCTCTCCTTCCACATGTGGAATGGTAAGGTTGAGACAGGCGGTTTTCCCGATTCTCCCCTCATAGTGGTGGAGCTGCACGCCTTGATCAGAGAACCGGGAGACGATTTCGACCGTGCGATCGGTCGAACCGTCTGAAACAACGATGATTTCCAACAGTTCTTTCGGATAATCCAACATCAATGAGTTATGAATCTTATTTTCTATAGAGGCTTCCTCATTATAGGCGGAGATAATCAGAGTTACTTTGGGAGACCTTAGACTTCTCTCAGGGATCTGATGGTCGCGCGACACCAGTGTCAGAGCTTTCAGGATCACCAGGTATACAACATATGGGTAAGCGATGAGGAAAGTCGCCGCCCAGAAAGTAATCTCTATGGCCGAAAGAGATGTGATCATCGGTTTATTCACTCAGAAACTGGCAGTCAACGGATCAGCTCATAAATCGCTCAAACCACGATTGAAAAATCAGGAGGGACCAGATAAGCACATCGTTATTTTCCCTGCCGCTGTAGTGATGGTCGAGAATGGCCGTGATCGTTTGGTGATCGAAGAGGCCATGTGTGGAAAGTTGTTTTTCGGATAGCTTTTCCAAAGTGAAGTCTCGTAGTTCCCCTTTCAGCCATTGCTCAGTCGGTCCCACGAAACCTTGTTTTCGATGGCTGATGATTTGACGTGGAAGAAGCTCGCCGACGGCCTTTTTTAGAAGATACTTGCCCCGAAACGGTCTCAGTTTCGTTTCTGGAGGAATCGTCGCTGAGTATTCAATCAAGTTATGGTCAAGAAAGGGAACACGGACTTCGAGCGAGTGATGCATGCTCAAGCGATCGGTACACGTCAGGATATCGTCCGGAAGATAGGTTTTCATGTCGCAGTAGAACACGCGGTTCAGAGGCTCGTCGGCCTGTGAAGAATTAAAGTGTTTCAAGAACTCCTCCTTGGCAGCCTCAACTGCGTCGGTATAGCAACCTCGCGAGGTAGAGAAGAAGGTGTTCTGGTATCGGTCTGGTAACTTGGTGACAAACCCCAGGTATCGTCTATCATCAGGGAGAGCGGCGGAACGGACAAACCGTTTCACATGGCTACTCTTGAAGCCCCCCCATATCCCATCCGATAAGGTTCCCGAGATACGATTTCCGATTGCGCTTCTCAGCCAACCGGGAAATCCGCTGTACAAGTGACTGAGTTGATACCCGACGTATCGAGAATACCCTGCAAAGGCTTCATCTCCCCCGAGCCCTGATAGAGCCACCGTGACGCGTTTACGCGCCAGCTGGTAGACGAAATATGATGGGACGGTAGAATCATCAGCGAAGGGTTCATCAAATGCCTCCACAATCGTGGCCAGCAGACCATCGGCATGAGGGGCAACGACGTGTTCTCTGTGATCAGTGTGGTAGCGCTTTGCAAGTAACGTGGCGTACTGGCGCTCATCTTCATAGGTTTCATCGGCACAGGAAAAGCCAATTGTGAATGTTTTTACAGGATCAGCGCTTAATCCGCTCATGATGGCAACTACGGTGCTGGAATCGATTCCTCCGCTGAGAAACGCTCCAAGTGGAACCTCGCCGACCAATTGTCCACGAATGGAGTTCGTCAGAAGGTCAAGAAACTCTTCAATGCATCTCTTTTCTTTCCGTGCTCGGTTTGGGGCAAATTCAACATCCCAATATTGATGGATGGATAGATGTCCATTCTTAACAAGCGCATAATGTCCGGGCGGCAGCTTATGGATAGACTGGTAAATAGTCCGTGGAGCCGGAATATAGGAAAACATGAAGTAGGCTGCCAAAGCCTGCTGATCAATCGTCCGAAGGATGGATGGTAGAGACAGAAGGGCCTTAATTTCTGACGCAAATGAAAATAGCCGCCCATGCTGTGCGTAATAGAGCGGCTTCTCACCTAGGCGATCTCTTGCTAAAAATAGGGTTTCGGTGCTCCGGTCCCAGATACAAAACGCAAACATGCCGGTTAAACGTTGCAGACACCCTATGCCCCATTCTTCGTACGCATGTAATATCGTTTCTGTATCGCTATTCGTCGCAAAAAGATATCCTCGTGCTTGGAGTTCCGCTTTAATCTTTTGATAGTTATAGATCTCTCCGTTGAAGACGATGCACTTATCCCCTTTTTGATTGACCATGGGTTGGTGTCCGGCATGGATGTCGATGATACTGAGGCGCCTGTGGCCAAGAGCCACTGAACGATCGACATAGAACCCACAATCATCTGGCCCCCGATGGTTCAGACGCTGAGTCATCTTCTCAATGAGCGCCGCGAGCTGTCCTTCGGCAGCCGCGGAACCGTTATAAATTCCTGCTATTCCGCACATTGAATATGACCTTACTCGAACGCCAGGTCATTGGCTGGGAATGTCAACGCATCAGCAGCCGTGCTTAACGTGTGAAACTCACAACCCGAATCTTTCGCGTATCGAAGAAAGTCTTTGATTCCCGTTAAGAATTTCCTTTCATCAGCGGATGTGGAGACAAACGGGGTCAATCCTGCTACGAGCGTAGTCGAATGAAAGGACAGATTCATAATAGGGAGACCGCGCCTCATCATGACCTCTGCCAACCGGATCATACTGACACTGTTACAGAGTTCGGGTGTGAGCCAAATCTTGTTGACAAGGCCCAGCTTGGCCAATATGCCTGGGAGCCTAAGGAACTCGGGGAATGGGCGCTTGGCAAAGTCATATATTTTATGAGATAGATTTGCGTTAGCTTGCAGGTAGCCGATAGATGCAGGAATTTCAATCACATTTACAGGGAAGTCCTCTCCAATGCGATTCCTAACACCGAGCTGAAACGGCAATGGCGAGTATTGTGTGAAGTTTGGACCATGATCTCTTGTCCAATCGAGATATGGCGTGATCGATGTGTCCACCTTATATCCCAGTGCAGCAAGATGCTCCCCCACTGTTACACTGAATCCCCAACGTCCCGCCCTGAACGAATATGGCCGAACCCCAAAAGTCTCCGCAATCATCTTCGTTAGAGCTCGAACTTTATTCAACTGAAGAACGCTTGGAAGATTACACAACCAGCTATTCTTTACGGAGCATATTTCAGTGAACGGAGGCGTATTCCACGGGTGGCAATGCGCCCCAATTTCGCATCGTCCCTTGCGGCGGATATCGTTCAAGATGGATTGCGCTTTTGGATCCGTAGCCACAGGGTAAGTGATGAGATACGTAGGGATTGCTCCGAATTCATCAAAAAGCGCCTGAAGCTCAGGTATTCGTTCGATGTTCTTAAGTGTCGCTCCAAATTGACTGTAGATCCCCCAGTTGTCCTCTTCGGTATCAATCGTAATCACAAGTTTCATAGTCTGGAACACCACAGAGGGGACGGACTCACAGAGGTCGCACCCACTCGCCCTGGAAGCGCTAGTACTTAGGGAGTGATAATATGTTTAACCTGATACCGCTCATCATTAAGCTAAGAGATTCGGGTATTACCCTTAAGGTGGCAGTTTGCAGCGTACTACTTGCCGTGCTGTCGGAATGTCAGGGAGGAACCCTTTCCGGTTCGTCCCGCTTTGCATGCCCTAGGACTTTCTGCTACTTCTGATCACCCACACCATTGCGGTGGTTATCCAGCTCATACCTATCAATGATCTCTCCCTGACGATTGACGAAGCGAAAAATGATCCGCGCATCGCTGGCATCCACTACCATCACGCCAAAATCATCCCTGTAACGAAACTGGCTGTGGCTATCGATCTCGCCGAAGTCTGACACCCACAAACCGCCCGCGCCGTTGACGAAGTACGGCAAACCATCCACAAATAGACGCTCATAGACATGAAAGAATCCAGAGAGTACAGCATCTACTCCCCAGGCTTTAAACGGCCAACGCATATATTTGACATCCTCTACTCTATGAGAGGTATAGGGCGCATGATGGGCCAGAACGAGGTTCCATGGCTGTCGTGATTCCTGAAGTTGTTGCTCAAGCCATCGACCCTGAATCGAGTCAGGACTTACACCATCCGGCTCACGTTCATCTGTATCAAGCATGAAAAGATGGACCGGCCCACGGATAAGATCGTAATACCGCTCATTACCAGGAAGAGCAAAATACTCGATGTACGGCCGCAGAGAATCGCCGTCCCAGTCTCGATGCCCAGGGATCGGGAAAAAGCGATTAGTCGATGCTCCTCTGCCGAAGTTCCCCTCGTATGGGGAAATATACTCGTGAAAGAATTGCCCGATGTTTTGGTCGATAGTGTCGGCAGATCCGTCAGGGTAGTTATTGTCTCCTAAGGTGACAATGAAGTCCGGCTTCCAACTGTCGACCACCAATGCCACATCTCGTTCATGGTGGCTACCCGACCCATAATCTCCAATTGCTGCAAAGCGTATGGTTCCAGTATCGGGTGGCTGAGCTTGTGGAAGCGCAACCCACCGGACTACCCCTGCAATCGCGTATCGGAAATGCCAACCTCCAAGACAAATTATGAGTCCGCAAATCAATAGGCTAATCCAGACCTTCAGACGAATGGTTTTTAGCATGCAACGTTTCCTTCTAAGGAGGCAGCTTCCCTATAGAGTTTGTCATTCACAGACAGGATACAGGCAATGAGCCAGTCCAGAGGAAACAGAAACGCAAAGTGTCCGCTATTCCTGCATGAGATGGATCGTGGGCAAGTAATCTAACGTAGATAGCACGTTCCGGTATATGCAGAACCTTCACAGCCATCAGTTGTGAACTCGCATAGATGACTCAAATGGGACAGCTTGCGGCTTATCACAAATTGTCGTTGCAAGGCGGTTTGCTAACTCCCTGCCGTAAACGGCGTTACCTAAAGGATTCCAATGCCATCCGTCCACAGACACAACTTTACCAAGTTGGCTTTCACTTAGAACCGCATCTGAAGGAGCAGAAATTGGTATGAAGCCCGCCTCCTTACCTAGTTCAACCCAGAGTTTATTCGGTCCTTCGGTTGTCGAATTACAGTTAGTGATGAAAGACGGTATGCCGACAAAGACCTTACGAATCAGAGAGAGTAACTCCTTTGTAATTTCAATGGATTCTTGTTCGTAAAGCGCGAGAACCTTCGTTGGCAGCGAGGCTCCGTATCCTTCATAAATCTTATACTCGATTCCCTGAATTGCCGTGTCAAGTCGACCCAAGACTCGAGAATACCCAAAGATCGACGATCTATAAAACCAAGCGAATGGGTGCGGATTGAATTTAGGAACCGAAGACCCCTTGATGTAATAGGGACGCCGCATATATTGGTTCCGAACTATTCCCGACGATTCCCATTCCATGTGATTATTGACAAAATCATTACTGCAAAACTGAAGTATGAAGATATCCGGTCTAATCAAGTGTGAAACTTCATCTGCCAAAATAAGTTGCTGAAAAGTACCATACCCGCTACCGCCGGTAGCCGCTACGAAGACCTCTTTCTTCAGTTGCCGAGAAAGCTCTGTAGCCATGACCGCGTACCACATTTCAGAGTCCCCTGCGAATGGGTCGGTGGTAAATGAATCTCCAATGACGAGTATATTGGTGGCTTCCTTGGACTTCTCTCCAAAGGTTCGAAAGCCGTCCGAGTCTGTTCCAAACTTTGCCGTGTATGAACCTCCGGATGTATCTTGGTGAGTATAGGTATGGTGAATATTTTTCTTCAATCGCCAACCAAGCTGATTGTCAAGCGCATAGGGCGAAGGATTGGCGAATAACTGCCCATAGAGCTCGGCACACAATAGTACTAGGCCGCAGACAACGATGGTCCACAAGAAGACTCTCATTGACCCTGAATCCTGCATGAGCAAAGTGATGGAACGTTGTTGTTCGGCCAATTGGAGGCCTGCTCTAGGGAGCGTGGCCTCTTGCAGTCGAAGCTATCGTATCGGTCGTCTTGGCTGCGATGTCTCGCGGACATCGAAAGCTGGCAATCACGTTTGGCGCCGAGCCCCCCCACTGGAGTATCGGCAAGATGGTGCTGGCGCAGCTGTACCCAATGATTCTCGGACTTGAGCGAATCGAGACCATCCGCCTGTTCCGACAGAACGAGGGGTTTCAGTCCACCATCGCCTGCCCAGCTACCCCGATTCCACCACCCTTCGCCGGTTTTTGGTCCGTTCAACCTCTGGCGTTTGTACGACGACCGGACGGGTATGGAACTGCTGATCAAGCAGCTCATCGGGGACTCCGCCCTGAGCGACCTCCCCACCCCTCACCGCTTCGCCAACGAAACCTACTTCAATCTGCTCCTGCTGACGCACAATCTCGTGAATTGTTCCAAGCGATTCTGTTTGCCTCCAGACTTACAAGACGTCACGCGGCAAACCCTCCGTCACAAAATCTTGTCATGCCTGCGCAGTGGCCGCACGCCGACAATCGCCCCAGCTTGGCCTTGTCTGCAAGGGGTCCCCGAGAAGCGGTGTGGCGATAAGCCGCGCAGCAGATTGAGAGACTGACACCATGACACCATCTTTTTTCACGCCGGATTCAGGTCGAAATGCCAAAATGCAATATCAACGATCCTACCCCTTCAATCATAAGGTGTGGTTTTTAGAAAAAGATCCGGTGGAGATCATGCAACGTTTTCTGCAAGTGATTGTTCGAGCATCTGAGCATCTACGAAGAATTTGACCGCCCAGTTTAAGAGTTCGTATTGACCGTACCGGCCATAAATAGGCTCTGCTCCACTGATCCCACCATAAATTCCCGGGTGTTCCGTACGCAAGAACTGAACTCTTCTAAGCGCGGAGGTAGTTGTTGTCAGTCCTTCATAGTATTCATACTTCCCAGTAAGTTGGTACAAGCGCCCCCAAATCCCAGCCATCTGTGCTTCTCCGGTTAGACACCGCCACGTCACCGTAGGCTCCCACCGCTCATTGAAGCGACCAGCAAGGCTCCCGTCCGGCCGTCTTCTAATCAGGAGTGCATCGGCAACCTTCCGGGCCCGGGCGATATAATGGTCGTTCTGCAGATGGGCACCGATTTCAAGGATGCCTCTCACGCAATAGGCGATAGTATGGACAAGGGGCTGCGAGGGATCGTGCAAGCAGTTCGATCGAAACCAACCATTCTCATTTTGTTGTCCAAGGGCAAACTCGACATTGCGGACTGCGGAGCTCTTGAATTCCTCAATGCCTGCTTCTTTATATAGCTCCAGCAATGCCCAAGCCGTCCGTGTGTTATAGGTATAGAAGTCCATTTTGGAACTGGCATAGGTGGAGAGCGATTTTCTCCATGAACCATCCTCTTCCTGTTGCGCAACTAAGAACCTCGCAGCCTTGATCGCGCAATCCAAGTAGCGCTGGCTCGCTGTTTCTTGGAATGCCCGAATCCATCCAAATATCACTTGACCGGTATTAAATATTGCAGGTGTGGGGGGCTGATCGATGGTCCCCCCCTGAACGGCTCCATTTTCCATTTGAACACGACATTCCCACTCCGCCATGCGGACAGCCCTCTCGGCGATTTCATCCCGCCCTGCCCGATGCGCATAGTCAAACATGGTCGGAATGATATAACCGGTCGTTTCAGGGTAGGAAGGAATCCATCCGTGCCTCTTGAAATAGGGGTTATGAATCATCGAATAACTGCGGGCAACCCCACCATCCCCAAATGCATCTTGGGCATTACAGATCCATTTGATCGCACCTTGAATGTGCTCATCAATGGTGCTGTCCTTCCCACTGCGGTCGCACAGGAATAGTTTTGCAAGGTCATAACTCAAAAATGAGCCATAATACTTTGTAAGCGCGCTGACGGCCTCAATGTTCACGACGTCTCCTCACAAGAAAAGAATGCCGATTTTAATTTTTGGACAGGTTCAAGCCCGAATGTCCTTAATCCATTTTAAGGGCCAACGTTATCCGCAATCGACTGTCACCTCACTTCATAGAGCACAGCATTTCCATTCTCAAACAGCTTTTTCCACAACAGCGGTGGATGTTCATAAAACTCGTGATTCTTGTATCCGGAGCTCTTGCTGAGCCACATCCCTTTGTTGATGTCCAGCCATCGAAGATATCTTGAGTTCACCATGACCAAACTCCCTGGCTGTATTTCTTCGATTGAATCTATCTCTTCAAAATCCACCCAAGCTGTGTGCGGCGGGTAACCACCGAAGAATTCAAGTCCTCTTAACGTAAGGAGGTCGGAGTACAAATGGCTGGATGGCTTAATCATGCCGCTTATAGCTCGAATTTCAGACGTCCATTTCAACGGTACCCGCTCTTGCCAATATAGGCTTGCTCCTCCCACGACAAGAACAAATGAAATTAATACCCCCCCCCAAAACCTTCGCTCTCTGTCTATCCCCTGCCCACTGCCATCTGGAAAGATCAGTTTCCCCAAGAACCCGGAGACGAGCAGTACGGACGGAAATATAACAGGATAAAAATATCGTTCAAAAAGTGGTACCGGAGAATAGGCAGCGCGGGAACTGGACGCAAAATTGAACATCAGCAGCAGCGTGATCAGCCACAGGGACGGAATAAGAAAAGCTCGATCTTTCCAATAGAACGCATGAAAACACGCGATGATTCCCAACAGAGGCAAGAAGAGAAATGCGCTGTTTAACAGTAAGAACTCCGGCCCTTTCATGAACAGTCGTTTCATCAGAGCGACTGTTCGACTACCGCCTTTCGGCCAACCAAAACTGCTCCCTTCCGTAAAAAAGCCATTTTGCCACTGGCCGTAATTCCTTTCGATCTCATCGAATCGGTATAACCAATTTCCCGTCAGATGATGATAAGCGACCATCTCTCCCACGAGAACGAGTATGGAGCCCAATGCTACTCCCATCCATAGAACCACAGCGGAATGCCAAGATCGTTTTAGACTCATTACCATGAAGACAGCACAGGTAAGAACGAAATACGATACCGTTTCTTTGCAAAGCCAGGATATCCCAAACGCCAATCCAGCAAAAAGACCCCCTGCGAGAAGAACTGACTTGTTTTCGATGAAATAGCGCGTAAGGGCAATGACAGCAATAACTCCGAGCGATGCAAAAACAGCCGCGGGAAGATCAGGATACAAAACTGTCGCATTACTTATGTCAAGTGGAACAATCGCATGGACAGCGGCAGCGATGAGACCAACTCGATGGTTGAACAACATACTCGCACAGAGATAGGAGAGCAGTATGCCCACGATAGAAAGCAACAGGGGATAAACTGCAATACTCCACTCACCGAAACCCCATAATCGAATTGCCCATGAAACAGGAGCAATGACTCCGATTCTTAAAGGAAACACCGCCGGCCCACTGTACGTACCGATGGCAAGCCGGTCTCCAGCCAATTCATAGGCAAACCTTGAATACTCGCCGTCGTCTAGTCCGACATAGCCCGCAAAGAAATAGACACGAAGACAAATTGCGGCAACGAATATCCCGAATAGAACCAGCGCATCTGTTCGAAGATCTCGGACAATTGAGTGCATCGCAACCACCACGCAACGTCACCGAGACGGTCACGGACAGGACTTTTTGCATTGAAGCGGCCCGGAGCCAAATCGACTCTCTAGCCTATAGAATGAAACCCATGATTCCTTAATATGAACCGCGTTCGCAAACTCGGCCTCACAAGAATGCCTTGCTTCACTCTTTGCAACAAAGGCAGATCAGAATGGTGGTCTGTGTAACAAACCGACGATTCAAACTCAGAGGAAGTTAAGATCTTTTCAAGCCGTTTGACTTTCTCAACTCCATGGCAGTTCTTGCCTAGAAGTCGTCCTGTTATACACCCTTCCTTGAGCTCCACCGAGGTGCAGATTACCTCCGGAATCCCTAGCCTTTCCGCAATCTCTCGAACATAAATGTCAAGACTTGCAGTCGCTAGAAGGACACGAGCCCCGTGGTACTGATGGGTCCTAAGCGCTTGCACCAATTCTTTATTGGCATGTTTCTCCACAAAATATTCCGCAAACTGCTTGGCCACTCCTTGAACATCCTTTACCGTTCGCCCTTCAAGCGCCCCCCTTAGAAACGCTTCTTTTAATGCCGTGTTGCTGACAACCCCGGCCAGATACAGAGCGGTATAACACAGGATCTTCCACACCGACCCCGCGGCGACGCCGAATTGCCGCGCACAACGAAATAAAAAGGGGAGATAACTATCCCCATATATCAATGTGCCATCAAGATCGAAAATGACGACATGCATGCGACCACCGAAAACCTACCGTGGAACCGCTGTTAGTCGAGAGCCCACTCATAGAATCACCGCCAATTCTTCTTGACGCATGGGCCCACCAGAGGTTTGGCAAGTGCGCGCGCCCTTGAAAGGCTCTCGCAGCATCCAGACGCGATTACCCGGCGTCCGTCCGTCAAAAACCGGACCTGTGCAGGTGGACTGCAGACACCTCGCGCCTCGTATCAGGCCTTACGAATGACGATGATGTAATGAGCGGCGAGTTTTCTAAAGGCGCTTCGCTCCAGAGCTTTCTCCACTCGGCCGGCGAGAGGCAATATCGCGCTCGGCAGAAAGTTTGGAATGAACGTAAAGAAAATAGTATCCTGAACCGCAAGCCCGAATTCCTCCTGTAATCGCTTCGCGGGAATCCAGTGCTCTCCTCCAAACCGATCGATCTTGGCGGTGAGCGGAAAGATGTAGTTCCAGAATATCCGAAACAGGGGGTTGATGAGATTGCTTTCACGAATGATGACGACTCCGTCGCGATTGACCACCCTGAGCGCTTCCCTCACGGCGTTCATCTGTTCAGCTCTTGAATAAATGTGATGCAAGACACCCGTCATCATCGCGACATCAAAGGCATGATCCGGAAACTCCACATTGAGCGCACTCCCTTCAAATATGGAGCCTTCCAATTCAGGATAACGTTCTTTCCCACGGCGAACCATGTTCGCGGAGAGCTCAATCCCGACCGGCGAAATCCCCATTCCCTTCAGAAACATCATGTTCGTTCCGTCGCCACAGCCGATATCGATGACGCACGGCCGACCATGAAAATACCGCTCAACCACCCCCCACCATTTCTGCACCAGATACTCGCGGATGTGATCGGGTATTTCCTCTTTATACGTCTCAGCAATCGCGTCAAAGTGCTGTTTGGCGGTCTCGCCCTGACTCATAACCAGGTACCTTTTTGTCCCCGTGTAGACTCAGTGGGTCAAATACAGCATGGCCGCCAGCCACATAAGGCCAGCCAGCACAAATCCTCGATCGTGAAAAATCACTTCCACCGGCTCCCCACGGTGTTGCTCCTGCACCTTCAGCATAAAACGGTAGATGCAGTACACCACCAGCGGCACGGTGAAGATGATCTTGTCGGTTCCGTGAAGCGCCTTCGTTTCGGGAGAGACGGAATAGAGCATGTATGCCAAGATGGTGATGCTCGCAGAACTGCCTACAAGCATATTGAGCTTCTGCACCGAATACGAGTGATTGACCGCTCTCGTGAGCGCTGCCGACGCTCCCAAATCCTCCAATTCCGACCGCCGTTTCCCGAAGCCGATCATCAAAGAAAGCGCAAACACGCAGACCACGAGCCAATTCGTCACCTCAACGTCGATCAGGAATCCGCCTGCATAGATCCGCATCACAAAGCCAATGGCGATCGACATCACATCGATGACAGTCTTCTCCTTTAAGAGAAACGAGTACAGCAGATTGTTCACGACGTATAAGCACAAGACCGCAAAGAAACGCAGATCCAGAAACGCACCGCCCACAAGCGTGACACAAGCCATGACGGACGCCACCACCCCCGCCAACACCGGCGAGATGTTTCCCGCCGCAATCGGCCGATGGCGTTTCACCGGATGCTGGCGATCTGCTCGGACATCAACAAGATCATTCAACAGGTAGACGGCACTGGACATCAGGCAAAACAACAGCGCGCCCAGGATCGATTTCGCCAGGTATTCGTTCTCGCCGAACTGCGGCCCCATCAAGAACGGCGCGAGCACGAAAAAGTTCTTGACCCATTGCTTGACCCGAAGGGCTTTCAGCCAACATCGAAGATACTCGGTGGCGCTGGAGACACTCACGGCTATGATCGACTGCGCATATGGGTTCATCGGCTCTTATGGCGGATCAGGACAACCTTTGTCTCATCCCAGACCGACTCCTACTCGCTGCGGACAAGATTTGCACGAATGCCATCGGCCTGCACTTTGATATAGGGCGGCGTTTCAAAACTGACTTTTCGAAGATCGGCCTGAAACAACGTGTCGGTCATCCGCTCGAACCGCAACTTGTCATACATGTCGGCCGCCGGCTTATTCTTCGCTGTCGGAAGGTACTCTCCTCTGAGCACAGTTGCTCCACGAGTCTTCGCGCACTCCGCAACGAACGACATCACCGCGGCCTCGATATTCTTCCCGATTACACGGCAACTCAGAAGAAACGTATCGATCATGCATTGCTCCAACTCGAATCGCAGAATGCACACACCGATGATCCCATAATCTCCAAATTTGTCTTTCGACGACACTCCGAACACACAGGCCTGTGCATCCCCGACAATTCCGGCTATATCTGCCTCGGTATATCGCCGAGTCGTGAGATTCATTTGATTCGTCTTCTGCGTCAATTGGGCGATGCGCGGGATGGAAAAAAGGTCGGCTGGACCAATGGAGACCTCAATGCCGAGGCTACTCAAAAACTCATCCAGGTTGTCGTAGGCATTCTCGTGCAGCTTGCGCGCCATCTGAGCTTGATACATCTGGCCTTTCCGCTTATCCTCCTCGGTCACCCGGACATGATCGACGCCCGGCAGACGATCAACCAGGGAGGGAATGAGATACGGTTGCTCCGGCAGACAGACCACTTCACACTCAGGAAGTTCCTGGCGTACGCGCTCACATTCGATCGGATTGTCATCAATGAGGATCATGCTGTCGATCCCGATGTTGAGTTCCTCCGCCAGGGCCTTCATATTCCCTGCCTTATCGTCCCAATTTATCTTGGCCGCGGCAAAATGTTGACGGCGCAGAATCATGTCTGGGTGCTTTTCGATCGCTTCCCATGCGTCTGCCTCGTTGTTCTTGCTGTTAATGGCAAGAATGATTCCACGATGGTGCAGCTTAAGCAATTCCCGTTGAAACATCCGAAAGCAATTCCCGGGGTAGGTATGCCCCAATCGGATACCCTGCATGCCGTCCTCACCGATCACACCTCCCCATAACGTATTGTCGAGATCGAGCACGAGGCACTTTTTGGATTTGCCAAGACAGCTCAGCACATACTTGAGTAAGTCATCCACCAATAAGGGATAGGAGGAATGCTTATATGGACTTTTTGACACCGCCCATTGCTTGGCGTCGAACAGCTGCTCGTAGCCCTTCCGCTGGACAAATCGGTGGAAATCCCAAATAAACGTCCCGGACAACGTGCGGCAGGTGGCAGCCAAGGCACGGTTGAACTGATCCACTAAATACGGCTGTCCCTCAGGGTGCTGCGTGTCATAAATCCCCCAATACACATCCATCGGCAGACAAGCATTCTGTACGATCACGGGCGATGACAACTTCGCCTCAATTGTCCTTGCCAGCTCTCGAAGGTCCTGCGCCTTCGCCTGTAGAAGGACCTCCCACTCCGAGAATGAAGACTGGTTGAACTCTTCGACGAACGTTGGAAGCAGTTCTTCGAGCCTGACCAGCAGCAAGACGATATCCGGGCGAAAAGAATAGAGCGGGCCGGCGGCATCGAGCACCTCCTGCACATATTGGTTATAGCCGCCCCAATAGAACTCAGGCTTCAATCCCTCCAGACAGAGTCTCACACGAAGGACCGGCTCCATACCCTCCACGGTATAGCTTCGCAGCACGGCGATCCGAAGCGGTCTTGCATCTCTGCACGCTTCTTCCACGGCACCCATCTGCCGCAGATAATCGTTGTACCGATAGTTATGGACGTCCGCCTTTAGCTGCCTGATGTTGCTCATTTTGTCGACCCACACCCTTTGTCTACCCTGCGACCGCCTTTATTTTCCGCAGATCATCGAGCTTCTCGACGTTCATGACCGTGGCATCCTTGCTGATATCCCGGATGAGGCCGCTCAATACCCGTCCGGGCCCCACTTCGACAAACATTCTATGCCCTTCTTGAATGAGCCGCTCGATTGATACGACCCATTGCACCGGAACGGTCATCTGTCGGACTAAACAGGTCAGGATCTGATCAGCAGTTTCGTAGAAAGTCCCCGTGACATTCGACACGACAGGAATCCGCGGAGTTTTTGGAGGACACGCCGTCAACGCGTCTTTCATTTCCTCACCGGCATGCTGCATAAAACGACTATGCCACGGGCCGCTCACTTTAAGCGGAACGACCAGTTTTGCCCCCGCTTTTTTGGCATAGTCCGACACCACCCTCAGCGCTTCCTTCTCGCCTGACAGAATCACCTGCCGTGGAGAGTTATGATTCGCCACTTCGACTGAACCCACCGCGCATGCCTGCTCGCACAACTCTTGGCACCGGGTGATATCGAGTCCCATGACCGCGACCATCCCTCCCGGATACAAACTCGCAGCCTGCTGCATCAATTGGCCTCTGCGGCGCACGAGACGCAGCGTATCCTCGAAGGAAAAGGCCCCGGCACAGAACAGAGCCGCATACTCTCCCAAACTATGCCCTGCGACGGCGACCGGCACTAGTCCCGATTCTCCGGCCGCCAGAAGACAGGCAAGATTGACGACTGTAATCGCCGGTTGGACGAATTCAGTCTGTCCAAGAATCCGATCAGGATCCTCGAAGCAGAGCCGGCACAGGTCCATGTCAAGAATGGAGGAGGCTTCCTCGAACAGTTGCCGCACGCCGGAGGCATGGTGATAGAATTCGTGTCCCATCCCCACATATTGGGATCCCTGCCCTGGGAACACACACACTGCATTCATGCGCCGTCATCCCTACTCAGTGCCCTCGGAGTCCTCAGGCACATTCGACAATAGCCGGAGTGAAAATATCTTCCAATACAACATCGACCACGCCCCATGACAATCCCACTCCAAACCCGCACAACAAAGCCCGGTGACGCCTCGACATTTTCCATCCGGAGAAATAATGCGCCATCGTCAACGGGATGGAGGCTGATCCGGTATTTCCATATGTTCCGATGCTGTACGGAACCTTTTCCTTGGCGAATTTCAGTTTACCGGCAATCTTGTCGTTCATGAATTTATTCGCTTGATGAAGGAACAAATAGCTGATGTGATCGGGCGAAAGGCCTCCCGCTTCCATGAAGGAGGCAAGGCTCTTGACGACATCCGTCGATGAAAATTTAAAGATCTCCATTCCATTCATATAAAGATGGTCATCCGAACGAACACCGCCATCCGGGCGCTCGCGCACCTGGCGGCTGTTTTCATCCGATGGATTCCGAAAGCCGCCGGACGGAACATACAGATTCTGAAACCGGCCGCCATCCGTCTTGAGTTCAATTGTAATCGGCTCGGCGTTGGCATTTGCCTCGAGAAGAGTCGCCGTGCCCCCGTCCCCTAAAATAAAGACGACATTTTTGTCCCCCGTATGACACAGTTTCGTTTGGGTGTCCCCGGCGAGAAGAAGCACGCGCTTCAATCCGCCGCCTTGTATCACGGCGCAGGCGTTATACAGCCCGACGACATAACCCGAACACCCCATATTGATATCGTACGCCGCGACCTCGGTCGAACACTTCAGCCGCTCTTGAAGCACGCAGGCTGTGGAAGGCACCCGATAGTCAGGCGTCATGGTGCTGAAGATGATGCCGTCAATCGACTTGGGATCGACCTGCAATCCGAACAGAAGACGTTGCGCAGCCGTCACGCACAGATCCGACGAACACAGGTGGGCCGGAGCCTTCCGATATCCCAATACTCCGGTGAGATCGACGATCTTTTTACGATCCGCTTCGGAACAAAACACATGGTCGGTCAAATTATTCACGCTCGCTCGAGGCACCGCGCCGGCGATCCCCCTGATTTGCACCCCTCTAAACACAGATCGCGCCATGATGAATTCCACAGACCTTTCTGAGGCGTCACTCGACTCCGTTCGTCTCTTTGATTTTGCTCAGGATGAGGCGTTTAAACGTTCCAAAATCTTTGTACATCTCCACCGCCTGATCGGGGTCAATGTCCAAATTGAATTCTTCCTCGAAGCTCGACACGAGTATGAGGTGCTGCAACGAATCCCACCGTTTGAGATCAGTCGGCCTTGCCTCATCAGTAATCTCATGGGCCGGCACCTTGAGCACCACTCCGAACAGTTCTCTGATCTTGTCTTCCAAAAGAGCCTTCCTTTCACTTCACAACTGACAGTTCCGTCGTCTTAATTCCCCTTTTCATTCTGGCACTCTACCAGGTTGCGAATGGTGTCGACATCCTTGAAGTTTTCAAGCTTTACCTGATCGGACGACAAGTCTATCCCGAAGGATTCGTCCAAGAATCCCATAATCTTCAGAATCCCCAAGGAATTAACAATACCGGACTCTATCAACGGCTCGTTGTCTTCTAGGCGCTCAAGATTTAGCTCAGCCGCAACCTCTGTGAGAATAAACCGCTTTATTTCCGCCCCTACATCGCGCATAGGCTTTCCGTTCACTTACATGTGCCATGTGGCTCTACCCGCCGATATGGCACCCATCCCTTCCCAACCATATCAGCCATAATTGAAACGACATCCTCAACTGTCACCAGCAGTAACCGAGAATGTCCCACCCTCCCGACAATTAACTTGCCTTGCCGTATCAATTCCCGCTCAAGCGTGACGGTGTCCCTGACAACTCCCTTTGTAAAGGCATAGGTTTGCATCTCATGCCGAACATCATCGGTACCAACCACACCGGCCGAAAAGATCCGATCTTCGTACACAGGTAGCGCAAGCTTGTCCTTCAAAAGATCTTCAACATAGTGGAAAAATGTAATCGCCCCGAATCCCACATCAAAAAAAAGGATTCTTCCTTTCAGCTTCCGAAGCTTCTCAAACGGTGTACCTGGCCCACAGGGAAATGCGCAGGAATCATGACCGACTGTGATCCAAGCACTGTCTTTCCCAAATGCGGCAACAGGATGCGTAGGATGAAGACTCCTCACTGTCCCGTTTCGGCGCCTGAATATCTCGGTCACCAGACCCATCATGCTCATCGTCTTCTTCACATGAAACGTTTTACCCTGTGCCAGATAATCATAGGCGGAGCCTCGGAAAGGGATCGTCACCATCATCACATTGCCCTTCTCACCAAGGAGGCCAACAAACACTTCAACAAGATCCGACGGCGTCCCCTGAAATCCACTATCGCACTCAAAATTGGCATGCACCAATACCGTATCTGTCTCCACAATCCCCATTTGTCGTAAGACGAGCCGTAACTGTTCTGCATCATATCGAAACAATATATTGAAAAAGCGGGTCCTCCAACCATTGATTGCGGCTTGAAGGGCGCGCTTTCCTCGTTGCCCAACGAGTGATTCGATGGCACTTCGCAGCATGCGACAAACCTTCAGAGGAACGGCGGCCGTCCCCCCGTTAACATAATTTTCTGTCCGGTCGTATAGGATGCGAACTTCGATGCTAGGAACAGCACGGCCTGTGCCACTTCAACCGGAGAGGCATGCCTCTGCATCGGCGTTTCTTGTGCGATTTTCTTTCGAAAGCCATCCTGAATGTGTGCCACTAGATCAGTTTCTACAAAGCTTGGCGCCACGGTGTTGACTTGGATATTCTTGGATGCCAACTCGATAGCGAGGCTGCGCGTGAACCCCTGTAGAGCCGACTTCGCTACCACATACTTCAACTGATTGGGGGGAGGATCATCCACGGCCACCGTCGAGATATTAATAATTTTTCCACCGCCTTGAGCCAACATGCCGGGAATGACCGCCTTGCAGCAATGAAACGCGCCTTTGACGATAATGTCCAAGTCTCTTTGAATATCTTCCCATGTCAAATCGGTGAAGGAGGCGGGTCTAAAGTCACGGACAGCATTGTTTACCAGGATGTGAATTGTGCCATACTGTGCTCTGGCCTCACTGACCATGCGCTCAACCTCCTCGGGCACGGTCACATCGGCCCCAATGGCAATGGCATTCCCTCCCTCTCGAACAATTTCCCGCACCACTCGTTCAGCGTCGTCCTTCCCTCGATAGAAATTCACGATAACCTTTGAACCCAAGAGGGCGAAAAGCTTGACCACTGTCTCACCAATGCCTCTACTAGCGCCGGTGACGAGGACGACCTTATCCGTCAACCCCCAATCCACCGAGGACCTGTTCATCTCCGCAGCCGTCGGCATGCTCCGGGAAGGCTTGTTCACCAGGGCGCTGGCACGGCCGAGCATTGCAGCCCTGTCTTCACCCTTTCCAGTAATTGAGAGCGCTGTCTTAACGATACGTGTTGCCCTCGAGACATGCGTCACCTTCCCTTCTAATCGATACCGGTGTCCGCATTGGATTTGTTGCGTCCATTGTGCCGACAGACTGAGAAACGTGGCTGACTTTCCCGGAACTCGCATTCCGACAAACGTTGAGGACAACAATGTTGCCAAGAGATTGGGGGCAAATGACCTGATAAAGCTGGAGGATGGCCAGGCATCCCGATGGCACAGCCCCTTGGCCAGAATCCCGAGAAACGCATGCAGCGCCTCGCTTTGAATGACAAAGTCCATCCCATCACATACACCGACCGACAAATCCTCCAACTGCCAGTTATTGGCCAAACAAGGAGCGACCAGCGCGCACGGGACTTCCCTAGCGGACGCGGCGCTCACCTGAGCCTCGTCAGGCTCCTGCTCGTAAGACACCCTAAACGAACCAGACGTCACAATTGGCTCTGCACCCGTCTTCTGGATACGAAACTCAAACGCGGATTCGGTTTCCGCTTCGTGAGTCGAAGCAGGTTCGACCGACAACTCCAGCCTGTCATCAAAATAAACCGGAGTGGCGAACTGCATCTCTATCCTGGTCAGTCTACAGGGCTTGCCGACAATATCTAATTCTTCTACCAGCGCAAGAAAGGCAGCAGGTAACATCCCATGCACAACAGGACTTCTGTAGGCGGTCCTCCGCGCAAACTCTTCGCTGACATGAAGAGCGCTTTGGTCACCAGTCAGTGCCGAAAACGCCTGCACCATGTCTTGAGAAATGAAAAAGCTGAGCGCGGACAGCTTACTCACGCGTATCCCTCTCGGAAGGCTGACCACAATGCGGCTCCCTCGTTCCGACCACTAATGTGCCTTCCGGGCTTTTACAATGATGTTCCAACCTATCCGGTTGAATGGAAACAGGCGTCCTAACACCAAGTCGACATACTGCAACTGTGGCAACTCGATTTGTCTCTTCAACAGGACACACCAAGACAGGATGTTGTAGGGAACAATAAAAACACTGGCCCATGCTTCAGGCTGATAGCCCGCAACAAGAAGCTTGTTCCTCAATGATCGGGGCGTATAAAACCTCAAATGCGTTTGGTCCCATCCGCACCAACATGAATTGCTGCGCCATACTCTCTCGTACAAACCCTCCACCAGGTAATTGATCGAGAAGCTATTTTGCGTGCTTACCAGTAAGGCGCCCCCCGGTTTCTGCGCTTGAGACAAGCTTTTGAGAAACGCTACGTCATCCTCAATATGCTCAATGACATCCTTGGCAACAATAATATCGAATTCCTTAGTGAGCAACTCTTGAGGCATGCCCTCAGAACAAATCATCAACAGATTGTCCCTGATGCCTTCCTTCGCCGCATAGAGTTTCGCGGTTCGCAATGCATTTTCCTCTGCATCGACGAGACTAACCATGGCTCCATTCTTGGCGAGCGGGATGCTCATGATCCCTGCCCCTCCGCCATAATCCAAAATGGTTCTACCAGCTACCGTTCCCAATAACCTATCCATCAGCCGTGCTTTCACACGATTAAAAGGCAAGCTGGCAAGATGAAGATATTGATTGAGAGCCTTTTCTTCATCTCCTTCTCGGGACCAATGAGTTTCTTCGTACCTCAACCTATCCACAAACCCCTCTCGATACGTTCTATCATCGTTTCGCGGCGAACAAGAAATAGATCGATTGTCCATCCACAAGTCGGTCGCCATCCCACCGCCGGCTCAAGATCACACCCCCTGACTCCTCGATCATATGATCAATATTATGAATAAACGTCCGGTCCCTACTTCGTACGGCCGAACCCTTCATGAAGCGGTTGTCCATGGACGGATGAGCCAGACCGGCAATTCCCACCAACCAGCGGCTGTGTACCAGCATCGACCGAACTATCAAGGCCGCATCAGATTCTTTGAGGTACATCAGCACGCCACAACAGAGAATGATGTCATAGGCTTTGTCGCCAAGGCTCGCCTCTAAGTGCTGCATGTCTCCGTGTGCCAGCTCTACCTTGGATCCCACAGACTGCAGATATTCCTGGCCCGAGCAGATCGCATGTTTATCAATATCTATTCCATGTAAGTGTGAAAGACACGGGAACAATTCCGTTTCCATATACCGAAGCTGATATCCCAGAGAACATCCGACTTCATACACGGAACGCACTTGTTCGGGGCCAACCCCATCATGCGCCAACTGTTCCATCAAATGCGTAAAGAACAGCTTGCGGGAAGGCCTGACGTTATCGACCCCAAACCGAGTTTCCACTTCATAGGGCGCTGCATACGAGAGGTGGTGTCTCCATAAGAACTTATGATACGCATTAATGTCCTTGTCGCCATAATCCTGTATGAGTTCCACGGATAACCAGGCTCGACGCGCAGGACTGATCCATTGTTGTCGATCAATCCACAACGCCAAGGATTTTCTGATTTCAAGCGGGAGCAACGCTCGGATCACGCGCTTTGCAATGGCTTTCATTACAGTCCACCCAGAGCTTAGCTAGCGGCTCCGCCTGTATGATCGCCTACAACCAAATGGTTACAGGAAGAAGTGGCGCAGATTCGATCGAGATGTTCCGCCAACGCCCGCGTAATCCGATTCGACTCGAACGATTCTACTTCTCCGGCAAAGGGAACATCACCTTGCCCGACAAAGGCGCCATACGATTTCATGATGAAATCCCTCACCCCTGCAACATCCGAAGGACGAAAGACCCATCCTACTCGGGTACGTTCCATCAGATCCTGTGTCGCGCCGGCCTCGGCGATCGCCAAGACCACCGTTTGCATTCCCATATACTCATATAATTTCGCCGGGATCTGAAAGGGTTGATTCGGTGCCAATAGCAGAGCTATATGGCTTTGCTTAATCAATCTCAGCGCATCGAGCTGGGAAACAGGGCCACGTACTTCGAGAATCTCCCGTAACCCATACCGATCTGCCACCTTTTCCGTCGGCACCCCATCGATTATTCCGCAGTGCCCGACCAGCTTGATCCGAATAGAGTGGCGCGGTATAGAGCCACCACTGACGAGGTCTTGCACGGCCTGGAATATGGGTTCGGGCGTCCGCCCAAAATATAGACTGCCCGCATACGTCATCGTAAAGAACGATGCTTTCACATGATCCTTGAAACAAGCGGCAACCTCTCCATCGTATCCATTGGTAATGGTCACTGCTTTGCTCAGCCCTGCCTCTCCGTAGGTTGCCATGAAATAACTCGTGAGCTTGCCGGTGCTCGACACCACAAGGTCCGCGCTCTGAAAAACCTTCCTCTCCAACCACCTCTCGATGGCCACTGAGGCTGCACAAGTGTGATATAAAGATTTTGCAGGAGTGGCCATCCATGGATCTCGAAAGTCAGCTACCCACTGAACATTTGTGAGCCATTTCACAACTAAGCCGACAAGGTGCGCTGAATAGGGCGGGCAGGAGGTCAGAATGACGTCAATGCGGTTTCTTTTGATGATTGAGACCGCCCTCAAAACTGCCGGCCACACCCAGCTCCGCTGTGAGTCGGGAAGGCTCAAGAACGACAATGCGTAACGGCGTAGCCTTGCCCCCATGCTCTCGCCGAAACTCTCCTTCTGATTGGCACGTGCCGACGGTGCCCATCCCTGGATAGCCGACCTGCCCAATGCGGGACGGACAACCCTCTTGAGCCACAAATATCCGTCAGACAAAGTTGGAAGACGGCCGACCTTGTCGATTTCGATCTCTCCCAAATGCTTCAGTCGCTCGTGATCGATCTGAGCCACATACCTATCCTTGACCGTAAGCACCCGCACACTCCATCCCAACCGCGGGAGCTGGGCGGCAAAATTTGCAAGGCGCACCCCTCCGACCTCTGTGCTCGGAGGGAAATGATAGGCGATCAAGAGTATCTTCTTCATTGGAACCGATTTACTTCCTCACCGGGATTTCAAGAATATCGTCGCATACCGCCGCCGCCAATCCCGGCGCTCTGTTGAGAACGGTTCAAGTCCCCAATAATGTTGCGGCCAGCCGACCGCTCTCGCCCATCTCGCTTCACTGTGGATTTCGTCAATCTTATAGTCCAAGGGCACGAGATGATGACGACGCGTGAGGTTTTGACGAAGGGGAAGATCCATCCCGTCAATAAAGAAAACAGATTTTTTATGGGCCAAATGGCAAATATTCTCGAAAGCTTTCGCTGCGTCACCCGGCTTCAAATGAAAAAGGAAATTCTGTGCATAGATAATATCGGCGGGTCCCATCCTCGCTACCATGGCTTCATCCAGGACGTCGTCTACAGAAAATATGACTCGCCCTCTTATATCAGCCTTGACACAATAGTGCTCGCCCTCAACCTCAAATGTGTTGCTGACAAAGTCGTCGGCCATGTGACGGTTATTGAAGATTTCTTTTTCCGGCGAATACGCTCCAGTTTCGGCTTTACGGATGATCTGGGGATCGATATCACACGCCCGAACGATAAAGTCCAGTTTTGGATGCCGATGCCTGAGCACGGACGCGACGGAATAGGCTTCAGCTCCGTTCGA
Organism: Nitrospira sp.; assembly: GCA_029194665.1. NCBI lineage: Bacteria > Pseudomonadati > Nitrospirota > Nitrospiria > Nitrospirales > Nitrospiraceae > Nitrospira > Nitrospira sp. The sequence continues at coordinate 106,958 of JARFXO010000002.1, forward strand.
GCATCCTAAGACTGCTACCTTCAATGGTCTTGCCGGACCGCCATTTAGAACGTTATCCAATACTGGCCCTGCCAATGCATCGAACTGAGTGGGCAATCTCTGGAATCCAGTAAAGTTGGAATTCTCACGACGTTCACTATTGAGCGCAATGCGATGCCTGAAAGAACACCAGGCATTCGTTTCGAGAAACACATTTATTCCAGGCACATATTTCAAAATGGATCCCATTGTTCTCGCTCTCCGACAGATCAACAGAATCACTACGGACTACCCTTCACAGAGCACATCCCCGTTGTGACTTCACATACCTCTTAGAATGAAAGACTTTTGAGATTTGAACCCGCTGGGATTAACTCGCTCAACAATTATTTCGAGAGCAGATATGTAAGAACTTCAACGGCAGCTTGTGGGTATCGTTCGCTCCTCGATTCGACATTATAGTGGTGGTGCAACCCAGGGGTTGTATTTACCTCGCTGATCACCCCTCCACTCTTTTCTAAGGGAACAGCCGGATCCGTTGTTATGACATCAACACCGACAAATTCAGACCCCAAGATCCTGGCGGCAGATTCGACATCATCAATCACGGACCTGCTTATAAGGTCCGTCACCACTGCGTTATAAACCGTGCGGACCTCAGCTCTTTTTCCAATCGGATCATTAATACTTTTGACAACAACCTCTCGATTCGCTTCTAGGACAGACTCTAGGGTCAGATTTTGATGTCCCAATGTAAATAGACAATCGCGGTCTATTTCTAGGATCATTTCGCCGCTGAATTTCCTGCGACGATTGTCGACTCTGATTAATTCAGATACCGTTGATGAACCATCTCCCCGCAGCCTTGGGCCACAACGACAAACCGCGTGTATCATTTTTCCACTGAGAACCAACATGCGATAAGACTCCCCCGGGATAAGGGGTTCAATAATAAGCTCTTGACAGTATAGAGAAGCCAAAACCGCAGCCCGACGGAGCTCTTTCGATGTCAGAACATGCGTAGTCACCCCTTGCCCTGACGACGTACCCTGTGCAGGTTTCACGACACAACCCTTAGGATGATCATCGAGGAATATCCGAGCCGCATCCAACTCTTCGAGAGTGAATACGAGATGTTCGGGTGAACACAACCCATTCTGCTCCAGCAAACGATACATGAGCGGTTTCATGCCTGCTATTTCAAGCATCACCGGGTTATCCAATTCCAACTTATAATTTAGAATACGGGTTTTCTTCTCGCCAAGTTCTACTTCCCAGAGATCATCCGTTACCAACGTAAATTTGGCTCCAATTGCTTCGGAAACGGCACGCCACATCTCACGATATTCAGGGACTCTCTGTTGAACATAGATCTGCCTCGAAAGATTGAGTTTGTCCTTACATATTTTAAGGAGACGGGCAAACAGCCTTTCGATTTTCAGCAGAGAACGGCCCATTCGGGTCATATTTGCAACTTGCTTAACCCGATCTAACAAGACCAATTCCCTTTATCAGCCACTTCGCTGCTCTTTTCAGAAGCTCCCGGAACATCTTCGAGAACGGCAGAAGGTCTTTCCAATCGAACCAAGCCGCTTCCTCAACCCCCCTAAAGGAACGAATCCAATCGCCCAAGCGTAGGGATCCCTCCTGATAATAATGAAGTGAGGAGATCAGGTCGTAATCTTCGATCAACCACCGACGTCCATCCCTCGGAATGATCAGTGGTGGCTTCTGGCCTGTGAGATCAAGATATAGTGACTTGACGACATCCATGTCGTTTTCATCGGTAAAGAGCCTGAATGCCTGGCCGATTCGAGGATTGATATCCAGCACCTTATACTGGCCGTCACGCGGATCGAATCGGTATCCGATATCAAGGATACCCCGATATCCGATCGACTTCATGAATTGCACCGTCAGCTTAGCCACGGTCTCATTCCAACGGCACTCGCCAAGCGAAGCACAACCGACGTGGATCGGGAACTGACGAATCTTAAACCCAGTTAAGCCGATCAGGCAGTCTGAAGTGTCATTAAAGTACCCGTTGAAAATGAAAATCTGATCATCTCCTCCCGGGATATACTCCTGAAGCATCAGATTAGGAAATCCCGGTTCTTCCATATTCTTGTATTGTTCGATCAACTCGCTCTGAGAATGAACGATCACCATCTTCTTTTTATTTCGAGCCTCGAGGCGATGGCCGTACACGCCTTTTAGCATCAAAGGGAACTTGACCCTGGGCAACGATCCTTCCACCTCATCTAACGACTCAGGGAAAAGAGTAAATGGTGTCGACACTCCATATTGAGAAACGAGTTCGTACATCCCCTTCTTACTAATTAATTTTCGCATCAGGGTTGGAGAATTGTGCGGAAAGATGAACCATCGCCTGAGCGTACTGGCATTCTCCGTGACATACACGGCAGTCTCATCTGACGTTGGGATGAGAATGGAGGTTCGCCCGATTTCTTTCCCTACGTTCAGAAGATCCTCCAGAAACCGCTCTGGATTCTTCTCGTCGTATCCACTTAAGAAACCGCGTTTACAGTACCGAGAGAGCATACTAGGGGCTTGGGAGTCCGGATCAACACCGTAAAGGGTCACACCTTGCGTCCCCAAGCTGCGCATGATGGCCAGCCCCCCCAACTTACAGTTCACAATCACCACCGGTGTCGCAGTATCCTTAATCCGCATTGGTGCTCTCATTCCCGAGATAGAATTTGATCGTATCAAACCGACTGATACATCGTTTCCTTGCGCCCCGATATATGAATTAATTCGCCGTTGACTAGAGACGGAACGACCTCAACATCGTCGATATGGCTAAGGACAAACTCTAAATCCTCTTTCTGACCAGACCTCCTCAGATACGTCGCGCTCCTACCTGCTCGGACCTCTTCAGGACTCTTTCCACTCCATCGAGAAATATACCGACTGGTTTTCTCTGTCTCGGGGAAATAGCCGCATGCGATCAACTTTTCAGCGACCCATGCACAACCCATCTGATCCTCTCTGCGGAATTCGTTCCTCGTCCCTGCCCCCAACACTGCGATCCGCGGATGTCGACCATCCAAATAACGAGCAACCGCTGAGAAATTCCTAAAGCACGCGATATAGATAGCTTCAGCCCCTACCGCATTCATTAGCAGCTGCGTGCCGGAGGATGAAACCAACACCATCGGACGATGGAGATCATTCCGCCCAATGATATGAGCCGGGCTGTTCGTCAGATCAAACCCGTAGGGCATGTTGCCACCAAGCTCCCCAACCATGAGCGGGGCATTCAGTGTTGAGGCAATACGGAACGCTTCATCAGTCGTCCGTGCGGGAAAGACTCGCCGCCCCAGACTAATCGCCGTAGTAGCAGTCGTGGTCGCTCGTATCACATCAATTACAACGATGGCATATTGATCACGATACCATTCTGCACTTTCAGGAAACGAATCAATGGTCACCGTTCCTTTCATTTCGCTCCCTCCGTGTCTATAAAGAAACTAGGAAAGGTCTGATTTATTCTTTTCGCAGGATGTGCTAAAGGAAGCGCAGTCCTGATGAGGAGGCGCCCCCATGCAGCAAGCGACGTTTGTAGAGGTCACGTTTGAGCAATATCCCAAATCCACCCGTCGCGAGCGGTTCCTCGATGAGATGAATCGCGTGGTGCCGTGGGCGGAATTCGTGGCGGTGATCGAGCCGGTCTCCCCCAAGGCCGACGGTCCGGGGCGTCCACCGGTCGGAATTGACCGCATGCTGCGGCTGCATTGTCTCCAACAGTGGTTCAACCTGTCGGATCCGGCGGTCGAGGAAGCGCTGTATGACTCCCGCGCCATGCGACAATTTGTGGGGATTGATTTGGGCCGCGAACCCGTGCCCGATGAGACGACGATCTGCAAGGTTCGGCATCGGCTGGAGGCTCACGAGTTGGGGAAACAGCTCTTTGTCCGGATTGGGGAGTATCTGGCCACGCACGGTCTGCAGGTGAACCGGGGGACGATCGTGGATGCCACCATCATCAGTGCCCCCAGTTCGACGAAGAATCGCACGAAGGCGCGGGATCTGGAGATGCATCAGACCAAGAAGGGTAACCAGTGGTATTTCGGCATGAAGGCGCATATCGGCGTGGACAGCCAGACGAAACTGATTCATTCGGTGACGGCCACGGCGGCGAATGTGCATGACCGCCAGGTATTACCGGAGTTGCGGCATGGCCAGGAGATGCGGGTATGGGGGCGACTCGGCGCACAGTGGACAGCGAGACGTCATCCGGCACCATGCGCCACGGGCCCAGAGCTTCATCCAGGCGAAAGCCCATCGCCATCGGCCACTGAGTGAGGCGGAGTGGGCCAGGAACCGCACGAAATCGAAAGTCCGAGCAAAGATCGAACATGCGTTCTTGGCGATCAAACGGATGTTCGAGTGGGCCAAAGTCCGGTACCGAGGGCTGGTGAAGAACACCCATTGGCTCCAGATCAGTTGTGGCTTGGCGAATCTGTACGTGGCACGGCGGCTGTTGGCGGGGGTGGAGAGAACGTGTGCCTGAGGGCTGGCAACGGGCCATCGGATGGTGGATGCCCTCCACGAAAAGGCGCACAGACCAGCGGATGCCAGCCGAATCCGCCCGGGTGACCGACCCAGGAACAGCGTTCCGAGTGAAAACGTGAATTAATCAGACCTTCCCTAATCGACATCGCCGTTTGAAGGCCCCTTTGGTCTCAGAATTGCCTGCTGAAATGCGTCCGAGTGCAATCCTCTTCGATAAATCTCCACCCGAAGCAACTCCTCTAAACGAACGTTGCTCAGCTGTACCCTTGGCCCGAAATGGTTCAGCAAGGCGAACTGACTGGGCTTGTTTGGCGCCTCGAAAATCGTCCTTTCTATGCCGTAGGCTTGAACGAACCGTTCCGCAAATCCAGCGTTAAGCTTTCCTTTTCCATCAAACAAACCGACGTTTTGTGCGCTTTCTCTTCCCTCAACAACAATCTTTTCAGCTCCAGCATCCAACCATCTCATGCCTTGATCGATCAACTCTTTCACGATGTCTTCAGTAAAGCTTCCACCATGCTTCTCCCCGATCTCAAACTGGACAGTGAGTCCTCGATCGGTGGCCATTTTCACTATCTCCTTTTGGTTCAATGCATTGTCGATGAATCCCATCCCGGCTTCGATCCCGGAAACACCAATTTCGGCGCACAAATCAAGATACTCAGGGAGCTTCTTGAAATACACGGCGATTTCAAATGGCCCTCCACCCGTACAGACCGGCACATTCAATCTCCTCGCCGCATCAACCTTTTTTCGTGTCGCAATTTCATTAGCAACCTGCCAACAAGCCATTGAGATCTTCAATGATGAAATTAGATGCCAGCTCTGCTCCAGATGACTTTCGAGCGTCACTGGATCATAGCCCGGGTCGAACGGACTTGTTAGCGGAGGAAGCTGAGTGACACCGATCTCGCGCATATAGTCTTGGGTATGTCGAATCGTTGCTTTATTCTGATTGACCGCATTCATAACGGTTCTCCTTGTTCAACGGGATGCTAGAACCTAGCTCAAAATAGCTTGAGGAGCGTGGTGATGCAGGCGGACTGGATAAAGCCGAAGAAATTGTTGCGAAGTACTTGTACGAAGAAACGTCGCTTCTACCAGAACCAGGCAAAGAACCGCTCAATCAGCCAGCGGCGCTGATAGTGACGCTAAGGTCGACCGTCCTGGCTCTTGAGTTGGAGGGTCGATCAATGTGGGGCGATGAGATTCAGGCCGTTCTGCTCAATGTCCTCATCAACGAAACCTTCACACTGATCGATCGGCGGAACATCACGCAGTGTTTTGGCCGGCTGGATGAGGCGCACCGCATTCTTCACCACGCCGACCGGATTGTCTTTCATGGCACAAACCGCCCTGATTTCTTCCACAGCTTGTTGTATTGGGACAAACTTGAAGTCGGTGACCAATCGACGCAAGCGGGCTTCAGTCTTATGTAAATTGACGTAATGACGAAATCGTGAAACAACAGACCCTACCATCCGTGGCTGCTCAGGATCGAGTTCCCAAGGGTGCAGATACATGATGAGCGGATGGCCTTGACTTGCAACGCGACACAAGAGGCGGCGCAAAAGCCTGTATGGGTATAATCGAAAATACCCTCCCCCGGCAACCGGAACCCGAAGCGGTCCAACCTTCAGAGTGGACGGTGGCACCTCCCATAAATCGCCAGCCTCGGTTTTCCGAATGTGACACCATGGATTAGCGTCTGGCATGCCATAGCGATCATGCCGGACGGGGAAAATACTCGAATCGTACAAATACCCTTCCTCGACCAAGATCGGCAGTGCCCACTGAGTTCTAGCCGTAATCGAAAAAGACGGCGCCCGATAGCCGAACACCATCTCTCCCGTCAAACCTTCTAAAATACGCTTTGACCGCCTGACGTCGTCCCGAAACTCGCTGTCCGTCTGATTAGTGACCAACTCATGTCCGTAACCGTGCGAGGCAATTTCATGCCCCTGCTTCGCTAACGCTTTGACCAACCCCGGATGTCGTTCCGCCACCCATCCCAGAACAAAAAATGTGGCCTTTGTCTGAGCCTGCGCCAGAAGCTCCGCGAGCCGGAGCGTATTCTGCTCCACGCGACTTTCTAATCGATCCCATTGTCTCCTTCTGGCGTCGGACCAAAAGGCCGACACTTGAAAATGCTCTTCCACGTCAAACGAGAGAACATGTCGTACGCTCGCCTCTTGATTTTGCCGGCTGGAAGGCATTACAGCGCCCCTTCCCCGACCAACACCACTCGCACCGTCTGGGCTAGAATTTTCATATCGAGCCCCAACGATAACCACTTGACGTAGTAGAGATCATATTGCAACTTCATATGGGCATCTTCCGTAGAAGCGCCATAGCGAAATTTAACCTGCGCCCACCCGGTAATACCGGGTCGGACCGTGTGCCTCAAATCATAGTAGGGAATGATTTTTCGCAAGTCCTGCACGAACATCGGTCGCTCCGGGCGCGGCCCGACAAGACTCATGTCCCCTTTTAACACATTGATCAGCTGTGGCAACTCATCGAAGCGAGTTTTTCGAAGCCACTTCCCGACGCGGGAGATCCGATGATCGTCCGTTTGAGCCCATTGAGGCCCCAACTCTTCTGCGTCTTGCCGCATGGATCGAAACTTGAAGATCTGAAAGCGTCGGCCGAGCAACCCGACACGGATCTGACGATAAATGACCGGTCCGGGCGAATCGACTTTAATCAGAAACGCAACGAGCAAAAATAGCGGGAATAGCGCCAGCAACCCGGCGGTTGAAATCAGTATGTCAATAAGTCGCTTCGTCACGCGGGAAGTCACGCTCAGCTTAAAGCCAGTCGAAAAGATCAAGGCGCTCGGGCGAAGCGAATCGACCGAGAGGCGGCCCGAAACTTCTTCGAACAATTGATGCCCGTCAAGAACTTCTATCCCCATCGCCTTCAAATTGAGGAGCTGTCCAACTGGCAGTACGGAGCGGCGATCTTCAACACAGACAACGATGGTATTCACTCTCTGTTCTTCTACCACCTGTGCTAACTGTTCATGGGTGCCGAATAGGCCGGGTATGGCCGGATTTCCTTGAACCCGCTCACTTTCCCCTACAAAAGCCCCAACAATCTCCATCAGGCCAAGGTGCTCCGAAAGTATGACTCGATAGAGTTCCCTGGCGAGCTTCCCTTCCCCCAAGATAAGCATCCGCCTCCTCTGACCGAATCCGTTCGTCGTCGGATACACGTCCTCCGTAAAACGGCACAGCTGTAGCCCCTGCTCCACGGCAGCCTCGTTATTTATCGCTTCAACTGTTCTTAGTGGCATAGTACTTTTCATGCATGAGATAGGGCGCAAACTCCACTTCCACCTGTGTCAAGACCACACCGATGACGTCGCGATCGACGCTGAGCTGCCTCACCGCCGTGCGTACCATTTCCGGACTCGTCAAGCCGGCTCGTATCACGAAGATCACCTGATCCGCCACGCTGCTGAGAATATTGATGTCCGCAAGAGTCAACACAGGCGGTCCATCCAAAATCACATGGTCGTACCGAGTCCTTAGCTCCCGCAAGACCTGTTTCACATACTGAATCCCCGAAATACTGGTAGGCCTAACTCTCGGATCGCCACATGGCAGAATTGAGAGGGGGATGCCTGGGGAGTGATGAATACAATTCTCAAGAATGTCTCCCCCTTGAATAGCCTCACTGAGACCGGGCTCGACTAGAATGTCCATATATTCATGCACCATCGGGCGTTTGAAATCACAATCGATGAGGAGAGTAGATTTCTTAAGGTCATGGGCTAGAACATAGGCAAGATTGACTGCCGTGGTAGTTTTGCCCTCTCCCATAATGCTGCTGGCCACAAGGGTGACCACACTCTTCTTTTCTGCAGTCTTCAACAGCAGGCGTGTCGCGGCCACTCGATATTGCTCAGCAATGATGGAATGCGGCTCCCATTTTGCTATTAGATGAAAGTGTTGGGACAGATGCGTGGGCGCCACACTTCTCTTGCCGGAGTCGGCCCCCCTCCACTTCTTTCCGTGCTCATAATATGCTGGCGCACGTTCAGGAACCCGGACCGCGCTTCTTGGTCCGGTGAGTAACGCGCGTGACGGTGTCGAACCCATTTGGGTCATCCCTGTCTTGAAAGGAGGGATCGATGCGAGAACGAGAAGGCCAAGATAGCTTTCGACTTCCTCCGGACGTCGGAACCCGGGTTTCAAAAGCTCCACCCCAATGGCGCCGCCCAAACCAATGGCACAGCCCAGCACAAGTCCTCCCAGCAGAAAATGGACGAGCGTCGGTGGTTCTTCGCCATAGGGTAAATTTGCCGGCTCGATGATTCGATACCGTTCGCCGAATTGGCGACTCTCATAATTCTCAACAATTCTGGCATTTGTCCGCTTATCAAGAAGAGATTGATACCCTTTTTGGAGGTTTTCATAGTCACGGACTAGGATCGCGAGACGCTGTTCTGTCGCGGGAATCCGTTGGACATGCGCTTCGAGCTCCTTGATCTGCCGAACTATGTTGGCCTGCTTGGCCTTGCTGAAGTCGATCTCGCCCTTTACTTCATTGCGCTCCTTCATCAGCTCTCTCAGGAAGGGATCAACCCTCTTGCGGGCAGCCCTTCCACCGTTCTCAACCCGTCCGTCTGCCGTCTCATTCACACTCGATTGATCGCCATCAACCAATTCTGGTGATCCTGACTCCACCCGGCGAATTTCTTCTCGGAGGTGCATCACGTCCGGATAGTTCTCCTTGTATATTCCCAAGAGTTCATTCAGCTTTTGCTTCAATTCCTCTAATCGGGCAGCCCGAGGGTCGCGAGGCCGCCCGTTCCTCTCAACCACGTCGGTTAACCCGAGATCAGAAAACTCTCCAATCGCTTTCTCCAAGGCTGTAAGCCGTTCACCCGCCTTATTTAGGGATTCACTGGAAGTCGTAAAATCGCCATGCAGTCGATCGAGCGTGCGGAGGTTAGCCTCCATCTGATCCGGCAATTCCCCGATATGCGCCTTCTTGAAATCCGAAATCGCCTGTTCCTTGGTCTCAAGTTCCCCCTTGATCCGATTCAGCTCAGCAGACAAAAACTCGGTGGTGGTCTCTATCAGTCCTTCTCGACGCTTCGCGTTGTCCTCCTGCAGCTTGACGACGAGGAAGGCTACGACTGCTTGGGCCATATCGGGGTCTGAGTGCCGATAAGAAATCCCAATGCCGATGCCGTCTCTTGGCCTGGCAACGGTAATGCCCCTGCGAAGGAGCTTCATCAAGGACTCCGCTGTTTCATGTTCGCTGTCCGGATACGGCTTTATATTTTCGATGATGGGCATCAACACGGATTGATTCGTAAGGCTGAGCAGCATCTGTTGTATGGCCACGGCCTCCGGATCTTCGAACCCTCTTCCCTCCGACCCACCCAGACCTTTCACGTAATCCTTTGCTACTTTCGGACTATCGATCGTCACGATGGCAGTGGATTTATATGTTTTAGGAAAGATCATCCAAGCTCCGTAGGACAGAAGCACGGACACGACGACACTGACAAAGATCCACCACTTTCTCTTCAGCAAGATCCCAATCAGCTCTTCTTGAGTAAGCGATTGCATGCGGGCGGCCTTACCGTTCTTCAGTAGAAAGCCTGAGTCAGACTCAGCTGGACCACGTTTCTATCGAAGGCAAAATGCGTTCCCGCGAACACGTTATCAACGTTTTGGTAGTCATACGTCAGCGTGAGAAAGGTCTTCTGAGTGGCTCGATAGAGCAAACCCGCCGATCCCCCCACGGTGGTCCAGGAGAGGCCACCTCCTGAATTCGACCCGTACTCATTGGCGATGCTATAGTTCGCTCTAAGTAGAGCCGCCAAGTCACGGATTGGGGTATTCTGAGTCATGTTGAACGCCACCGTGTGATTGAGCATAGCCGCCCCTTCGAACTGAAACGACGGAGTAATACCGCTATGGTATGCAAGAGCAATCGACGTTGCAGGATTATTCCAGAAGACGGCAAGACTGCCAAATGGTGCAATCTTTGAGGACAAGGGCACCCCATTCAATTGTCCTGATAACAACTGTGCGCCACCAACAACGTTGATGCTGATCGCAGGCGAAAACCTGTGAGTCCAGCCAAGGGTAGGGCCCATGGTGGTAAATGCCCCCAATTCGCCCTGGTCATATTCGTTACCAATGAAGTCTGCTCTCATGGAGTCATAAAGAGAGACCTGCGTTACGAGACCAGCGGTATAGCTCTGAGTCTGTTGGCTAATCAATGCAGGGGCCTGCGGGACGTCCGATGCCCCGTAGTGGATAAAACTGTTCCTATAGCTCCCGCTCAAATTGAGAGTCCTGTTGAGCGGAAGCTCAAATACTGTATTGACGCTATTGGAGGTTGTATTGGTACGATATGCTTGGAACCCTGCCACCAACGGATTTGCCTGTTGCCCTGATTGGCCTCCTGCAAGAAACGCGGGGGGTTGAGGACTGTAAAAAAACGTATCGGACACCGTCCACCTCGCACCCGGCCTCCATTGGCTCAACAGATCGCTCATGTCCAGAACTACACCGGCATTCGCGCCTACATAACTGAGTGCGGTATTGTTCGCGTAATAACTGCCGACTGCTCCCACTGCCGCATTCACCTTCACCAGGTTCTTGTGATCGGTATACAACCCTCTGACTTGTGGCATGACTGTCGTGACAAAATCTTCTGGGGTTAATCCCTGTAGCAGGCTCTTTGGAGCAAAATACACATTGCTATCATACCGCTCGGAAACTCCGACCGATGGAATAACGTGAAACCCCTCTACTACCCGAATCGAACTGGGGTCGGTCGCCCCACCAAATTCTGTTCCTGGAATAGTCGGCATTCCTCCGCCCACCCCACCACCCATTCCTCCGCCCACTCCACCCATCTGCGCGTGGCTTAGCGAATACAACCCCAAACCCATCCCAAGAACGATGCTTGCCATCTGAGCAAGCAACCATCTCCGACTCAACTACGGCACCACGATGACATCGCCGCTCAGTAGAACAAAATTTCCCGGCACGGCGGTGCCCTTTAGAACATCATCATAGCGCACCGGAATTTCGATCTGGCGTCTCTCTTCATGGCCTTCGGAACCAGTACTCACGTTGCGCAACACCTTGATCTTGTTCTTGCTCGCAAAAGGTGCGAAGCCGCCAGCCAGTGCAATGCCCTGCATCACGTTGGCATAGGACTTGAGCGGATACTTCCCAGGCTTTACGACTTCCCCCAACACGTAGATGAAATAGCTGTTGACCTCCTTTACTTGAACCGTAACGATTGGCGACGATACGTATTCCGTAAGCCGCTCCCCGATGCGCTTCGCCAACACATTGGCAGTAAGACCAGCTGCCGGCACATCCCCGATAAGCGGCATGGTGATCGTGCCGTCCGGACGAATCGTCACCTCACCCGATAGGTCTGGGCTCTTCCACACCGTCACTTTCAGCACATCCTCCGGCCCGAGGAAAAACTCTGACGGCTCCGGCAAATGGACTTTGTAATCCACCCTCTTTTCGGTGCATCCCACCACTCCACATACTGCGGTGGCGACGAGAATCCAGTTGAATAAAGTGCGCACCCTATAGCTACTCCAGATGACAGCCGTCGTCGATTCTCTCTAACAGTCTCCCCTCACATCCCTGATCAAAGCTGCCCGGAGCGTCGCGTAGTCAAGTGTGAGCTCGGCAAATTGTCTTTTCAGCCGTCGATGTTCATCTTGTAGGGAACGTAGCCGATCCTTATCGTCCGGTTGCTGTTCGTGCCCAAACTTCGCACGCCACCGGTAGAGGGTGCTTCTAGAAATCCCATACCGCCGTGAGACCTCTCCCACCCCCTGGCCGGCATCCAGTTCCGACATCATGCGTTGTATTTGATCGTCTGTAAAGCGGAGTTTGGACATGACTGCCATTTCCCCTGTCGCCATCCCAGATCTGTGGAATGGGTGAAGGGGAAGAGGGGAGGTTCACTGCAGAGGCACAATCTCGTCGGTTCCTATGTGGATGAGCGCAGCTCGCTGCAGGAGGGAGGCGCGGATCACCAATCCATGGTGACTGGCTCGTCGTACGAGTTGGCCACGGAGACCGACAAGAGGACCTCGTATCACTTCTACCCATGTACCTTCGATCAGGTAATCGCAGGGTTCCATCATACGGTTGATCGACGACACTTGCTGCAGAACGGCGATTTCTTCCGCTGAAATGGGTTCGGGTTTCAAGGCTCCGACAATGCGAACGACACCCGGTGTCTGGAGAACGGCAAGACTAGTGGTTAACGCAAAGTTGGCAAAGCAATATCCGCTGAATAGCGGAAGCGTCGTCCACACTTTGCGATCGGACCATTGACGGTATTCCTTGCCCAATGGAAGCAAGGGTTCGATGCCCACCGCCAACAGCCGGTCCCGCACCTGTTTCTCGTGGCGAGAATAGGTCTGAACGGCATACCATTGGCGATCGGTCTTCGATGCTATTACTTGTTCTACCTCCGGTATCCTTACCTGTGTGTACCGTGCAGCGTACTCTTCTTCACAAACTGTAGTCATAGCTTCGCCCCGTGAGCCCCAGTCTCTTTTCATAAAAATGCGGCTGTTCAGCCGCGAGGAGCAGGAACAATTGGCTCTACTAGTACCAGAGAACATCGGCCTTAGACCATAAGATAAATGTCGAGTTTTCGTGTAGTCGTCACCAGCACTTTTGTCTGAACGATTGACCATCCCGTGTGGTAACTGCAGCAGGTGTTACTTTGTGTTGCTGTAATCGCACCTATTAATAAGCCTTCCTTACAGATGCATCACGTGAGAGTCGTACAAGCGGCAAGAAAATCAGAATAAGATAATCTTTTCAATAAATTAGAAACAAGAGATGAGTTCCAGTTCGCACCCCCTACTAATAGGGGGTTTCATCCTGACCAGTCAATACGCGAGATATCCTTCTGTTCGCGAGCCAGGTGCGAAGGGGGATTATCGAAAAGCGGGCAGTCTAGAACTCGGAATCCTTCCACATGGCCACGAACAACCACACCTCTATACGGGACAATTTCAATAGCATCCATCTTCTATCTTGAACCAGGAGCCAGCATGTCCGACACCGATACGCCCACGCTCACAATCGCAATTCTTAGTAGTCAGTGCCTCGTGTGGTTGGGCTTACAGAAAATTCTCGAAAGCAGCGCCACTATCCCGATGACTGTGCACCCACACCAGAAACTTGATCAGTTCCACACCGAGAACAGACCAGACGTGTTCATCCTGGACCTGGAGACCGAGCGCAACGTCCTCGACATCATCAACCGGATACGGGAGTCCACCCCGACCAGCAAGATCGTGTTGTTGTGCGGCATGGAGGACCAAGAACGCACGCGGGCAGCGTTTGCTTCCGGCGTCGATGGCATTATCCTCAAGGTTCAACCACCTGGAGTCGTGCTCGCTGTGATTGAAGCGCTGTATGCCACCACGAAGCCTCAGCCATCCGTGGAACGGAAGGGCACGATGAAAATGGGTCTCAGGCTCTCCTTCACAAAGCATGTGGAATCCGTCCCACCGCCATCTGCCTGGCCCGAGGTCTTGACCGAGCGAGAACGCGAGATTATCCGATTGGTGGGGCAGGGACTCTCGAACAAAGACATCGCCTACAATTTATCGATTAGTGACAGTACGGTCCGGCACCACATGACCAGCATTTTTGACAAGGTCGGCGTGCCCAATCGACAGAAGCTCCTGATCCACGCGCATCATTGCCAATCCACTCCGGTCTAACCGCCTTTGGGTCTCATCGTCCTGTTTGCCAAACCTGACGGAAGCTCATACCAAGTTGTCCACCCAGAAGAAACTCGTGTGCGCGCAAAAGATGTGGAAGTCGGATGTGCGACCTTGGTAAAATGCGCGGACCTTGACTGATCCCACGAGTATCGGAACAATCCGACGCCGAAAGGTCAATCTCTTCCGTGCCGAGGTAGCTCAGTTGGCAGAGCACAGCCCTGAAAAGGCTGGTGTCGACAGTTCGATTCTGTCCCTCGGCACCACATTTCGCATAGTTAGAGGATTCACGTTTTGAACAACTGGCACCCAAGTGGCAGTAACTGGCACCTGAACGTCATTTTCCCCATTTAGAACCGCCTTCGTAAACGTTTCCAGCCTGGTCACGGCATCCCGCAATCGCGCATTCCAATTGTGAATGTAGTACTTCGCCGAACCAGGGAGCGGCTCACCTTTTAACGTCTGGATCACAGCGTAATCCACGCCACATTGTGTGAGCCAGGTTGTGAAGGTATGACGAAGATCGTGGAAGTGCAGGTCGTGCACCCCTGCCCGCTCGCAGGTTCGCATCCAGGTATGCTTGAAAGAATTCCCGTCTTTCCAGTGATGGAAGAAGCGTCCACCGATTCGTGGAGTCTTTCCGAACAACGCCTCGTACGCCAGACCATTCAGGGGAACCATTTTGGGCACCCCTTTGATTTTCGTCTGGCCGGGGGAGGGAACCACCCACCAGCCGTCTCCCCGCTGCATCAGCCACTCTTCATGGATCTCAATCAACTTGTTCTCCCGAAGACCGATCTGCAGCGCGGCCATCGCCAGCCGCCAGACGTTCGGTGAGGCGGCCTCACGGATTTTGAGCAGCTCCCAGCCTTCGACGATCCGCTCGCGCTTCACATACTCAGGCACCGGCAACCGTTTGAGCCGATTCTTATCCAGATGGTCCATATCAACGGCTAAATTCAGCACGGCCATCAGGGCCGCGCACTCTCGCTCAATCGTCCCTGGAGCCACATGTCGTTTCTTATCCTCTGGACCAATCAAGACAGAGCGACGCTTATCCAGATACGCCAATCCATCTTCAAGGCGGATATCTGAGAGCTTCTTGTCGCCAAAATGCGGAATGAGATGGTGCGTGAGAACGGTGTGATTCCGCCCATCGTTCTTCGGCCGCTTGGCTTTGAGATATTGCAGGTAGAGGGGGACAAACTCGGCAAACGTCATCGTTGCAGGCTGCCCAGCAAGAGGGATTGGCGCTTTCTTTGTTTCCGGCTCCAATGAATTCGCATGAATCGCAGTCATGATTTCGAGCGCAGTCTCTCGTTCACGATCGAGCGTCAGGTTATACCCAAGGACCGGTCGATACCGTTTTCCACGATACCAATAGGTCAGAATCGATCGTGTTCCCTTGGGAGTATTGATGCGCTGAATATTCATCGCAGACCTTTATGACGAGGTAACACAAACAAAGGGTTTCGATGGTAGACCTTGCCAGGTCTGCCGTCAACGGGCTTCGGCAGTACTCCTTGCTCATCAAGGTCTTTCACCGCACCGCCCTCACATAAGCTTCTGACCCAACTTTCAAGATCCTCTTTGACAAACATGACACGATGCCCATAGCGAACCCGAGGGATATCGACACGCTGATAGAGGGTCCGTTTTGTAAGCCTCAAAAACTTCGCTGCCTCAAAAATTGTTAAGAGTGTCATGGGTTCTCCTGCTTAGATCTCGTCCATTCAACAGACGTGCTTCTCAATCCCACTATTCTTGGAGTACTCTTGGGACACCACCTCTCGCGAGTGGCACTTATGCGAGGGTTCAGAATTTATGACCATACCGAAAAAGTAGGGGGAAGCCAGTTGACAGCGCTCCATAAGCCATGTAACATTTTGTTACATGCAGCCTCATGAACTCAAACAGGTGCGGACCTCCCTCGGGTTGACCCAAGACACCCTTGCGCAAACCCTCAAAGTGACGCGGCAGACTATCAATCGGTACGAGCAGAAGATCGTGCCGATCCCCACCACCGTGGAATTGGCTCTGATGCAACTCAGCTCCTCCCAGATTCCGCTGGCTGGGGTTGTCGCGGCAGGGGCGCCCATTGAACCGATTCCTCAGATGGAACGCGTCGAGGTGCCGAAAAGTATGGTCGGTCGTGGAGAGACCTTCGCCCTTCGGGTCAAAGGCACGTCCATGCAGAATGAAGGCATCTTCCCGGGTGACATTGTCGTGGTGCAGAAACAAGCCACTGCCCGCAATGGGCAGACCGTGATCGCCTTGGTGAATGGCGAGGCGACAATCAAGACGTATTACCGCAAGGCCGGTATGGTGGAACTACATCCCGCCAATGACGCCATGCAGCCGATCATCATCAAGCCATCGGACAGCTTCCAGATCGAAGGGATTGCTGTCGGCGTCATCCGTCATCTCCGAAAGTGATGCCTCGGCTGCTGGCACCATGGAGCGCCAGATTGTCTGCTTTGGGATTCCTGCCTTCGAAGTCGCCCTCGCGCGGCTGCATGATCGCAGTCTCTCGACGCGACCACTCGCGATCGCTCCATTAAATACCTCGCGTGCGCTTCTGCGTGAAGTCTCATCCGAAGCTGAACAAGCAGGCCTTACAATCGGCATGTCCGTCGAGCAAGCCCGACGGGTTTGCCCATCCCTGCATGTTCTCGCTCCGAATCCCTCTCGCGTTCGCACCACGGAGGCGTCGTTGCTTCACATCGTGAGCCGCTATGCTCCGGTCTGGGAAACGGTTCAGGCTGGATCCTTCGTGATGGATCTGACCGGGACCGGACGCCTCTTCGGACCTACCTATGACATTGCAGCGAAGGTCCAGCATGAAGTCCTCGCCCAATATCGACTTGATGGGGTCGCCGGTGTGGGGAGCAACAAGCTGGTGGCTCAGACTGCGGCGACGTTGATTCAGCCTTCAGAACTGTATGATGTCCGACCTGGCTCTGAGCCGGTATTCATGGCGCCGCTCTTTGTACGCACCCTGCCAGGCATGCAGCGGCCATGCATGAGACAGGTCCTGACGCGGCTCGATGATCTGAACCTCGACCGGCTCGGGGACGTGGCGGAGAGTCCCGTTGACGCGTTGGAAGTGGCGTTGGGGGATTATGCCAGGCAACTCTCCCGCTGGGCGCAGGGAATCGATTTCGTACCGGTATTGCCACAGGCGAGTCAGCCCCAGCTCGAAGAGACGGTCCTCCTCGATCCAGATGAAATCGATGATCCGGTGCTGACCGGTCGGTCGCTGGATGCCCTGCAAAGGCTCTGCCGGACGCTGCGGAGTCAGCGTCGTGTCTGTGGCCGTCTATCCCTCACCATCCGCTATAGCGATGACCTCGAAGTAACCAAACACGAGCGCGTCACGCCTGAGACCTGCTGGGAATGTGATCTGTCTCACGTGGTGCGATCACTCTTTCAGAAGTGTATGCGTCGGCGAATTCGACTTCGCGCGATGACGCTCAGTATGGCTGGCTTGACCGGCTTTGCCGAGCAAGGCCTGCTGTTCGATGCTCGGCCTGTTGAGGAACAGCGTCTGCAAGAACGGGCCAAGAAGCTCGCCGTCGCGCTCGATCAGCTCCATGCCCGATTCGGTGAGCAGGTCATTTGGTATGGCAGGAGTAGTTGAGTGGCCTTTGTCCACCTGCATACGCATTCATGTTATTCGCCGATGTGGGGTATACCGACAGTGGAGGCCCTCTGTCAGGCCGCTCAATCACAGGGACAGGACTATCTCGCGCTCACTGATACCAATGGACTCTATGGAGCAATTCGCTTTCTAGAGGTCGCACGTGAGCATGGACTGAAGCCGATCTTGGGAGCCGAGCTGGTTTGCGGTCGGCACCGGGCCGTGCTGCTTGCGAAGACCTCCAATGGGTACGCCAATCTCTGCCGAATTCTGTCCGCCCGCCACTGTGATGCGTCCTTTGATTTCATCGAAACCGTAGCGCAGCATCGAGCGGGACTAATGATCCTGTCTGATGATCCAATTGCCCTGCCGGTGTGGCAGGCGGAGTCGGAAGAGGATCTCTACGTCGAGCTTACGCCTGGTCCAGCCTTATCAGACTCGGTCGCATTGAGCCATCGGCTCAGACTCCCGCCGGTGGCCACAACCCGCGCCGCGTTCCTGCATCCCACGGACTATCAGGCCCATCGGCTGCTACGCGCGATCGCCGAGAACACCACCCTCTCGCGACTCAAGGCCAATCACTGTGCACTCCCCTCTCACTGGCTCATGCCGGAACCGGTGCTCGCGCGCCATCTGCCTCATATTCCAGAGGCCATCACCAACCAGCGGCAGATTGCCGAATCGTGCTACACGGAGTGGGACTTCAAACAAACCATCTTTCCCTCTTTCCGTCAGCTCTCCTCAGACGCCGCCTTTGAAACCCTGCACCACAAAGCCTACGAAGGCGCCATCTGGCGCTATGGTGCCTTGTCTCCCGTGGTCCGCCAACGGATCGAAAAGGAACTCGCGGTGATCCGGGAGAAGGGCTATGCCGATTACTTTCTCGTGGTGGATGAGATCGTGCGGCAAGCGCCACGGACCTGTGGTCGAGGGTCAGCCGCGGCGTCAATCGTCTCCTACTGTCTCGGCATCACCCATGTGGATCCGATCAAGCACCATCTCTTCTTTGAACGGTTTCTCAATCCCGGTCGCCACGATCCGCCGGACATCGACATTGATTTCCCGTGGGATGAGCGACCGAAGATTCTCGACTGGGTGTTCACGCACTATGGACACCAACACACAGCCATGGTCGCCAATCAGAACACGCTTGCCTCTCGTGCCGCCTTGCGGGAGATCGCCAAGGTCTATGGCCTGCCTGCCGGAGAGATCGGCAAGGCGCTGAACTTTCTCCAGCGACGAGCCGACTTCGTCGAGGTGCAACCCGGCATGACGGTGCAAGACTGGGCGCGGGACGTCTGCCAGGCCTTGAACCTCAGAAACCCTTGGCCGGAGATTCTCTATTGGTCCACGAAATTGGACGGCCACTTCAGAAATCTTGGTCTCCATCCTGGCGGGGTTGTGTTGGTTCCAGATGAGATCCGACGCTATGTGCCGGTCGAGATCTCCGCCTCCAACTTACCGGTGATTCAATGGGAGAAGGATCAGACAGAAGAGGCTGGGCTGGTCAAGATCGACCTCTTAGGCAATCGCTCGCTCGCCGTCATCCGTGAC
This sequence comes from Nitrospira sp., assembly GCA_029194665.1. Lineage (NCBI taxonomy): Bacteria > Pseudomonadati > Nitrospirota > Nitrospiria > Nitrospirales > Nitrospiraceae > Nitrospira > Nitrospira sp. The sequence goes on from JARFXO010000002.1 coordinate 126,424, forward strand.
GCCATCGCAGCCGCCGCGCGTAATACCGGACGTGTCATTGATTATGCAACCTGGGACCCGCTCAGTGATCCAGCCACGAACGAGTTGATTCGACGAGGAGACACCATGGGCTGTTTCTATGTCGAGTCTCCCGCGACGCGGCTCTTGCTCAAGAAGCTCTGGGTTGGGATGCCGCCGGCGCGACGTGCCATGGCCGATGTCTTTGAGTATCTCGTGGTCGTGTCGTCGATCATCCGTCCCGCTGCGAATGTGTTCGCCGATGAATTCGTGCGTCGAGCCCATGGCCAGCGCTATCAGTCGCTTCATCCGCTGCTCGATGAGGTCCTCGCTGAGACGCACGGCATCATGGTGTATCAGGAAGATGTGATGAAGGTGGCGGTCACCTTGGGTGGATTCTCGGTTGAAGACGGCGATCAGCTGCGGAAGGTGTTGAGCAAGAAGCACAAGGCACGGCAACTGCGAGACTATCAACGCCAGTTCTATCAGGGAGCCACAGCTCGTGGTGTGGAAGGTCGCGTGATCGATGCGATCTGGGTCATGATCATGAGCTTTGCGGGCTATAGCTTCTGTAAGCCGCATAGTGCGAGCTATGCGCAAGTGAGCTTCAAGTCCGCCTATCTCCGAGCGCACTATCCAGCAGAGTTCATCGCCGCAGTCGTGAGTAATCAAGGCGGGTACTATTCGGCCTTCGCCTATCTGTCTGAAGGGAGACGCATGGGACTGACCATCCTTCCGCCTGACATCAACGCCAGTACCTGGGCCTACACGGGATCTGGCAAGACGGTTCGTGTCGGGTTCATGCAGATCAAAGATCTTCAGGAAGACCTCGCCAAGCAGATCATTGGGGAACGAGAAGCGGATGGTTCGTACCGATCGCTGTCAGATTTCTTGAGTCGCGTGAAGCTGGACTATCCCCAAGCCAAATTGTTGATCAAAGCCGGATGCTTTGATTCGATTGCCGGTGAACTCACCAGACCGGCCCTCCTCTGGCGCGTGTTTGCCGCGCAGGCGACGAAACCACCGAGCTCCATCCCGATTCCCACGGAATATTCAGCCCAGAAGAATCTACAGCATGAGCTCGCCCTCTTCGGCTTTCCACTCCAATGCCATCCGCTCGATCTGTTCACGGAGGCATTGGCTGCGACTCCTCACATGTTCGCCAAGGACTTAGATCAGTATGTGGGAAAGGAAGTCACTCTAATCGGTTGGCTCCTGACGGAGAAGATCGTCTCTACCAAGAAAGGTGAGCCGATGGAGTTCATGACCTTAGAGGATCAAAACGCGATGTATGATGCCACCGTGTTTCCAACTACCTATCAGCGCTACTGTCATCTCCTAGCGACAAACCAAGCCTATGTGGTGACGGGCTCGGTCGAAGAGCATTTTGCGACCGTCACGGTCACCGTGAAAACACTACAACTCCTCACCACCGGTGGAATCCCGGCACCGAGTGAGCCTCTTGAGGAGTTAAGCGTGTAGCCAGTACACTCCCACTCCATGCCGCTCTCACCGCTCATTCGGTTCGGGACGTCCACCTGGACGTATGAAGGCTGGCAAGGCCAGGTTTACCTGAAGAAGTATGCCAAGACGACCTTTGCGCGAGAATGTTTAGGCGAATACTGCCAGTACCTCCACAACGGTGAACCTTGCTTTCGCACGGTCGGGAATGACTCCACCTTCTATCGGCCACCGACCCCGAATCAGCTTCGGCACTATTTGAATCAGATCCCGGAAGACTTCGAGATGTGCTTCAAGGTCTGGGAAGAACTTACTATCCAGCAATTTGCGCGGCAGGCCCGCTATGGCGTGAAGGCCGGACAACCGAATCCTCGATTTCTTGATGCGAAGCTATTTAATGATCTCGTGCTCACACCCTATCGCGAGGCAAAGTTTGAACCGCACGCGGGCCCCTTTCTGTTAGAGTTCCAACGTCACGGTATGTCGAGCGAGGAGTTCTGTTCGCGTCTCGATAAATTCTTCAGTCAACTGCCGAAAGACTTCATGTACGCGGTCGAAATTCGGAACGCCGGTCTCGTGGGCGTTGAGTATCGGCAGGTATTGGAGCGCCATGGGGTGGCCCACGTCTATAATCACTGGTCCTACATGCCGTCCTTGAGTGAACAACATCAGCGCATGGAGTCCTTCACCGCACCCTTTACGGTTCTGCGCCTGCTCACCCCATTAAAAATGTCATATGAAGCGGCCAAGAAGCGGGCCGAGCCCTACACCAAAATTGTCGGAGAACTTCCCGAAATGCGGAAGGACACCGTTGATCTGGTCAGGAAGGCGATGGAAGACAAGCGGCGTTCCTATGTGATCGTGAATAACCGGTCGGAAGGTAATGCGCCGTTGACGATTCAGGCATTGATGACAGTCTTGCGGGCCAGCTAGGACTTAACAGCTTTCCGTATAGGAGGTTGTGACAAAACATCGCGTCATGACAATTTTGTTCCTCCGCTGTTTTATTTTTGGGCCTCCGGCGGGAAAGCTTCATCATAAATTTGTTCGACGCCTCGTTCCAAAGTTTTGTATCTCTCCAATGAAAGGCCGGCTATTTTTTGTGTATCAAGAGCGCGCGAACTAATGGCAATCGTGATCCTGAATAGAATGCTGAGGTAATTCCATGGAATTTCAAAAATCTGTTCTTGGCTGCCAATCAAAGCTTCGCCGACTTTTTCAGCAATTTCAGGCGTTACCCCGTTGGCATACGTATCAAGGTGGTCGACATGTCTGGCTGCACCGAAAACGATCGCAGCGAGATCATGACGTTCATCGCCCGGCATTTCCACGACGACATTGTCGCCGTTCATTCCACGGAATCGCATCGATAAATCCACATGGGGCAGGCAGCAACGTGTTCGTGATCTCGATGACTGAGCCGCGATCCGATTCAAACTCGCCCTGAAGGATTTCTGCCAATCCAGCATAGCAAATTCCCCAGATTGTCCGAAAGGTGGGGCAGCATGTGGGCGCCCGCGGCGTTCTGCCGCGCCGAGGTCTACTCCGCTTCGCTCCGCCAAGCCCCTCTCAGGGTCTTGGCCTCCCGGTAACGATCCCTGGCGCAAGCAGTGAATGAGCAGCACACGGCTCATCGGTCTTTTTGTCCTGGCCCCTTCGGCCCATCCGTCAAGGCAACCCTTCGGGCGGAAATCGCGGGACCGTGCCTCGCCGCTGAAAACGCGGCTGCGGCCGCACCACTCCCGAATGATTTCCGGCCTGTGACGGATTTCCCCCCGCTTGGTTTTTAGGCACCCATCGGGGTGCATGCGTACCCCGCTTTCCAATTAACCGGGGACGAAGCAACAGAAAGGCAGCGAGACGTGACGACCGATGAGAAATTACTGAATCCCCTTAAGGCCATTGCCACCATCCCGCTATGGGGAGAACCGATTACTAACCCTGAGCACGGAGATAAGGAGGAATTGGCCGAGTTCGGCGAGTACGACCTGGATAATGATTTATATCAGCCAAGTGTAGATGCGGAATCCAGTTGGTTGACTTACGCCGTTGAAACCGCGCGTGCAGCATTTGAAGATGAAACCGAGGCAATACGGGACTAAGATGAACGCCAGATGGCGCAGGCGCCGAAGGGCGGCTGCGCCTCTCACCTCTGCATCTAGGCGTCCGCGAACTAATCTCGGCTTCGAGATTGGCGAGAGAGGCAAGGCACGTGGGCTGATCGGCGCTGTGCGGTCTGCAACGACAGAAGGCGTTGAGGGTGTCGCGGTGAAGCGCGTACAGCTCACTTGTGCTGCGCGATGCCGGTTCAAAACGTGTGATGAGTTTCACTGGTACCTCCGTTTGTTGGAGGCCCAGATCACCGGAGCCTTTCTGGACCCGGACACAGATCATCACAGGCGAAAGGCGCGGATGGGCTGAGGGTCGATCAATGAATTAAGGAGGAAATGAAAGTTGGGAAACGTTGTGAGATGAGACGCTGTTCAATAGTGTCATTCGCCCGCGATAGCTGGCAACGCATTGATTGATTATGTGTATTTAGCGCATTATTCCCGGTCCCCGGCAGCAAGGCGCCATGCACATTTAGTGACGGATGCTTATCGTGGGTAACTTGTAAAACAACAGAACGATGTGATGGGTCCAGTGAAAGAAATTAATGTCGAACTCGACCAGAACACGCTCGGCATCGTGCTGAGAACATTCACTTACATGCGCGATCATTTTGACGACCCGAATGCCTGGGATCCCGCCGCCCAGATGATCAGCCTGGATGACATTAACCAGATACTGCAAAAAATGACGCCTTATCAAAATTCAGGAGAAAGTCCTGTTGTCATTCCCATGAATTTCCACAGCTGGGTAAATTACACGGGCCTGCTCCATGCCGTGAGCAACAAGATTCCGCAAAGAGACAAAAGAGATTATGAGATTCTTGACGATCTGCTGGTGAAATGCGGCGAAATGGATAACGCCGGATTAGTGCCAACGGGACCACAGGTTTCAAAAAAGACCGGCGCATAAATAAGAAAGGGTGCTAACGCTCAGGTGTATAATCGATATCGCGCTGCTTTTGACGGGGGGTAAATGCTTCCTGAGGCGCTTTAGGAGGTGTTCCGCCCAGAACGCTCGCAGGGACCTGATGATCCTTGGCCGGGCGTGTGGCTTTCCTTGTAGGACGGTCGGAGGCCGGTTTGTCGGATAGCTTGAACCGGATATAGGTCCCAAGGGGCATGTCTCCGGCTTCTCGTTCCAGCCGAGCCCGTTCCTCGAAGGTCAGGCGCAGGGAGAATGGCGGCGGGGTTCCCTTGTCAGATTTGGCATGTGATTGGCTTGGTTTGCAGCCCCTTGGAACACCCCGGACAGCGGCGGAGCAGCCTGTGAGTCCAGTAAATCGCTCATGGCGAGTAGGCTTGGAGAGGAGGAGCAAGGGCATTAAGACAGGCATTCCATTCTGCTAGCGTTTTGAAGAGATTTTCGGTATCTATGGGCGTCGGCGGGTTCGAACTTTCTCCTGCCGGGCGCACCAACATTGAAAAAGAAGACGATGCGGTTTTGGGACCAAAAACAAATCTCGAGGATCGTTGGTGCAAATACACCTATGCCGAGCTGATGGCGTGAGATAAAACCAACCTCGATATATTCTGGGTGAAGGATAAGAGCCTTACGGACATGGATAACCTGCCGGAACCGGATGGGCTGGTTCAAGAGATCATCGAAAACCTCGAAGCGGGACTCAACAGTTTTCGAGAAACCGCCGCCGCACTAGTGTCCTAGCTTCATCCTGCCTGATTCTCACGCCGATACATACGGCAAAATCTTGATCTTCTTCGCCTGTTTGCGCATCTCCGTGCCGTCATACCAGGCCTGCATCTGAAGCAACATCTCCATATTCAGATGAAACGCTTTTTCCAATCGCAACGCCATTTCAGGGCAGAGCGCCGCTTTTTCATGCACAAGATCCGAGAACGTCGCACGGCGCACGCCCAAAATTTCAGCGGCCTTGGTGACGCTTAACCCTAGCTCGTCGAGGATTTCCGTCTTGATGAAGCCTCCCGGATGGGAAGGTGTCATGCCTATTTTCATGCCTTTTCGTGCCATTAGTGATAGTCCTCCAAATCCAAGAAATCCAAATACCCATTCTCCTCTTCAAATGTGATCCGCCAGTTGCCCGAGGTCGAGATGCTCCAGGTGCCTTTGCGGTCGCCTGAGAGCTGGTGCACACGCCAGCCCGGTGGCGCTCCTTCCCGGAGCATCTTCATATCCTCAGCCACAATTAGGGCCGTCAGGATATTGCGAACCCGGTTCACCAGGTCGGGCCGCAGTCCCCTGGTTTGATCGTCCTCTATGAGGCGTCTGAGGCCCCGGTGGCGCACGGATCGGATAATCATCTTCTTTCAGTGTACGGAATAACCGTTCATATGCCAAGCTTATTCTAGGCGTCTTTGCCTCATTTCCTGGTCTGTTCCTTGATGCGAAACTGGTTTTTGCCGTTATATAACTGCCCAGAGGTCGTCATCAAGCACACGCTTTTGGTGCGCATGGTCATTGCCGATGATCGTGGTGATCTGTTGTATTGAAGGATTAGTCGTCAATCACACACCCCATTACACGCAATTACAATTTGTACTTTCGCCCTCTTAGAGGGACTGTGTGAGAATATCAGCGATATGAATGATCGCGTCGCCGTCTTGTTCAAATTCTTCATTCATAAATCCGTCGGCGAAATTTATGACTCTGCGGAGGACTTTATAATTTTCATCGTTGATCTCGAGAACGACATGGCCATCATTATATGCGGCACCGGAGAAGGCGGCGCTTAATGTCGTCAGCTGGCTCTTTTCGACGCTTTCGAGCGTCCAGAAATCGAGATCGTCAAAATCCTGGGCAATACGGCCGGTCACTTTTTGGATGATCTGGAACTCAGCCTCGCTCATTGCGAGCTGCCATATATGATCGCTTGATTTTGTCAGTTTCATGGGTTGCATTGCTCCACCATTTTTGCACAACATACATATTCGTGGCTAATAGTCAGACGGTTGATTTCTCGTCTTTGACGGCTCGCCTCTGGGTCTCTTAGCATCCCTTCGCGCCACCTCCGAGCCAGCGAAATTGGCCCAAGCCATTTCTTGGCCGGACATCCTGTTCGGTGAGAAGTTCTCGCGGGCAACCCTTTCCTTTAATGACGCACTAGCCCGTCTCCTTTGATTGTGATTTCCGAGGGGATTGTATTTGCCGTGCGGCCTGCATCGCCGCATGCCAGCAGAGCTGTCATTTGCGCTGCTGGTAGGGCCGCTGGCGGTTCCGTTGCCGCTGTGTTCTCCCGGTCGTTGAAATTGGCTTCCGCGTCCGGGTGAGAAGCCAATGTTCAACAACCCAGAAAGGAAAACACATCATGGCAACTACACAAAAACCCCTCCATCACATCCGTATCGGTAACGTCCGGCTTCCATCTGGAAGCAGACTAGCGAGAAAGGGTCGTTCCTTACGGTCACCTTCTCAAGGTCCTACAAGGACAAGTCCGATCAATGGAAGAACGGACATTCCTATCTTAGCCATGACCTGGAGGCGCTGATCGAATGCGCCCAGTTGGCCAGGAACTGGAGACGTCTGCAACGCTAATCAACCAGAGGGGGGCCTCACGGCCACCCTCTCACTCTAAAGGAATTTGACGTGAAACTCGTGCATGTTTTGCGAAGCAGCAGAAAAGTTTGAGCTAGTTTTTCAATGGGATTGTCTTGAGATTTCTTGAAAACTTTTCCAGAGTTGCGACCTGCACGTTGATGAGCAGAACAGACAGCCGATTCACGATCTCTTGCGTTTCTTCCTCCAAGAAAACACCGCTATGACGTGAGTGGTAATCGTCAGCATACTTCTTCGCATACGTGAACACGGCATTCTCAGCGTCGTGAAATTCCTGAATCTGTTCGTGATGAAACAGGTACTCCAAAGTTTTCTCTGTTGCGTCCGTCCACACTCCCAGTTCCCAGTCTGGTGTAGGGCCACTCGGATTGGCAATCATGTTCTGAGACAGTCGTAAACCTTCGGCACGGAGTATCGCTAATCGGGCTCTTGCCGAAGAAGCTCGCTGTTTCTCCTTCAAAGTGCCCAAACTGTACCGCGCCGTCCGATATTGGGCTTCAAGCGATGCCAGAGCGGTAGATTTGGCGTTCAACCCCTTTTCCTGTTCCTCTACCAGTTTCGAAAGCTTATCGACTTGGTCGGCTAAAGTAGCTTTTTCCGTGTCAGAGGCGTGAAGCCTCTTCTCATAGTCACGGATCAGGAGGTATTGCTCCTGCCAGGCAACAAAACAGGCCGAAACGACGCAGAGAATAAGGATCAACATGTAACTCAGGCGAGAAGCTTTGCGACGGAGCACCATCGTTTCAAACCACAGGAGCAGGCCTGCTAGGACACCGCCGCTGGCCAACAACCCCCAGGCATTCCAGAACGAACTGAAAAATAGTCCCACCGATGACCATTCGTGACCGATCGCCATATGTCACCACCTTCCATGAGAGGGTCCGGTCCAATTTACCGATCCTTCTATACCATGAGTATGTCCGCAACGGGTGGCTTCATCCCGTCCGTGAAATCACCAGGCGAGCGGTGCGGTCAATATTGAGAGGCGGAAGGTTAGGCTCAGGCTATGGGCCTCTGTCCCAGCTTACGGGCCATGTCCCTGATATGTTCTTCCTTCCGGCGAACCGCAAGATGTGTGTTGTACTACAACACACATCTTGGCAAGGGGCGTGTGCTGCCCCTCTAGACCACCCCATGACCAACCCTGCGGATGGGATACGCCCAACCTCATCGTGCTTAGATTGCGACCGGGCTTTCACGCTGCCCCCCGGCCTCTACAAGCTGGGGTTTTTCCGTACATTCATGGTGAGCCCGTACGCGCCGGATAGCTCTGTTGTTCTATGTTTACGTAATAACCTAGAAGTCGTAATGCGTCAAAACCTAGAGAAACACCAGACCTATGGCCACACCAACCCACAAAACTCGCCGCCTCGCGGCGTGCTTATATTTCGGTCAGAGGGTAATGCACCGTGGACGATCCAGGCCATGATGACAGCCTTGCAGGGTGGAATTGCTTTATAAGACCGGGGAGAATTTCCCCACTTCGACAACCCATTGTCCGTTTAACTTATGCACTTCGCAGGGAATGACGCCGAGCAAATCGTCATCTGGAGATTCTTTCGAAACCCCAGCGTAAGGAGAAACCATAGGCAATTGTTTTCATTGCCTGAAAATTATTCACTGAGCGCGCCTGGAATTTGTTCTCTTAGCCCGCACACGGAAGTGCTGATGAACAACACAGGATCGGAAAATTGCGGAAAGTTCACCGCAACTGTCTCGTTCTCAACTCCACTTACTACGCCCTTGATACTGACCATGTTTCACTCGGCTTATTGGGATTGGAGATGCGGATCACTATTCGTGACTACCAGTCTCGCCGGGTAATTTCAATTCTTGTTTAGGTTTGTGATGGTAGTCTTAGCCCTCTTAGCTGGGCTGTGTCAGAATATCCGCGATTTGAATGATTGCATCTCTTTCTTGTTCGAATTCTTCGTTCATAAATCCGTCGGCGAAATCCATGACATCGCGCAGAACTTTGTAATTCGCATCACTAATATCGAGAACAATATGGCCGTCGTTACGTACGGCACTGGAGAAGGCGGCGCTCAATGTCGTCAACTGGATTTTTTCGATGCTCTCGAGCGTCCAGAAATCGAGCCTGTCAAAATCCAGGGCAATACGGTCGGTCACCTTTTGGATGATCTGGAACTCGGCCTCGCTCATTTCGAGCTGCCGTGTATGATCGCTGGGTTTTGTCAGTTTCATCGGTTGCATTGTCCCGTTTATCTAGTCTCGCGCAGGCAGCAATACGTTCGTGATCTCGATGATTGAGCCGTGATCCGATTCAAATTCTTCGTTGAGAAACCCATCAGCAAAATCCATCACATCGAAGAGCACTTCAAAATTCACGGTATCGATCTCCAGCGTGACGCCGTTCGGCACGGGAGCTACAGCGGAAAGCAACGAGGAAAGACCGTCGACCTTCGCCTTGCTGGTGTTCTTTACTGTCCAGAAGTCGAGGTCGCTGAATTCCTGGCTTATATACGATGCGACATTCCGGATGATGCGAAGCTCGTCTTCGGTCATCGACAATTGCTTGTAGCCCTGCCGGACGATTGATACTTGCAACGGTCTCCTCTATTTCGCTGACACGATCAGGCGATTGCAGTGCTCTCCTGTTCGTTGAAGAACACGTCACAGCCGTGGCCGTGTAGGAATCCTCAGCCAGACCAGCATAGCAAATTCATCACATCGTCCGAAAGGTCCGCAGCATGCGAGCGCCCCGGCGTTCCGCCTGGCCGGGCTCGAACGCGCCAGCGTGGATGGCGATATCAAGCCGTTTGCAAAGTTTCTTGCCGGGCTGGTGAGAGCGGGCAGGCTCTGAGCCTCCTTCATCGGCGAGCGAATTTCGTTGCAGTCCAGCCAAAAACAAACATCAAGAATTGCGCGATGGTGGGTCTAATCAGCCCGGATTCCTCAGTAGATAATGCAGGCCCAAAACCATTTCCTGAAACACCTTGATTGCCAAGGCCTTAAGCTGCCAAGTTTGAACTGCGCCGCAGTTGAACTCGGTGAAAATCGGTCTCGGTGGTGATGCAAGAATTCATTCGGATTGCTCGAAGTATTTGAACGTACCTTGGATTTCAACTGCGGAATCCGGGATCAGTCCGGCAGGTGAGGACCCCATGGCCGGACTGGGGTAGGGTGTTCACTCTTGCACGACGACTAAGGCAATCTTTCTGTACACTCCATCATTGATGATGAATGCCAAGAGCAGTTAGATGCGATTTGGCAGCCAGGAGAAACGCTTCTCGATGCGATTGGTCTTCGGTACGAAACTCATATGTTTGAATATGCCCGGCAAGCTGTTCAAGATCGTCGAAGACATTGACAACACACGCATAACGCCACGCTGCAAACCCTCCGCCACAAGGTCTTGGTCATGCCTGAATAGTTGCCGCGCGCCGAAAATCTCCCAGCTTGGCCTTGCCCCCAAGTGCCCCCGAGAAGCGGCCTGGCGATAGGCATTGCAGAAGATTGAGAGACTGAAGCTATGAGCCATCACGGATCCTACTGGGAACAGATTAAAGAGAGGAGATTAAGATTGAAGAATGACAGAGGGATCGGGTAAAAACGGGTCGGCGCTTCGCTCGCATCGGAGTGGGTCCCTAAACTGCCCAAGAGGAGGAAAGTGCACATGACGAATATAGCTTCAGTTAGTATCGTTCTTGCTGCCGCTTGGCTCGTTGGTTTCAGTGATGGGAACGACCTAGTGGGCAGTTGGAGGGCCACTTCCATAGACATGTCGTTTGCGGAAGGGCGAATTCCACCGGAGAGAATGAATACCATAAGACAAGATGTTTTGAAGAATGCCGCTGGAAAGGTTTGCAACGACCAGGCATTCTGGTTGAACAGTGCGACTTGCCATTCGATGAGCAATGGCTGGCCTTTACGGTTCGGGATAAGCCCCATAAGAATGAAGGCCTGCTCCCCATCTGCAAGTTGTGGACAGTGAATCACAGGAACGCGATGTCGTCCGAACGCCGTCAGGACCCGGTCTGACAGCCAGCCCATAATAGGATGTTGCGGCCAGAGATAGTGCAACGTGGGCCAGCTGTCCTCTTCTTGTTTGGCCTGGCGGGCCGTTTCAATTGCTTGCGCCACCTGGTCTTTGCGCGCGCATAACGCATACCGATGATCGCTGTCGCGTACTTCTAATGGGAGGGTGACACGCAATCGTTCCTGCAAGTCCAGTGGAGCAGTCAGCGTAATGGTTTGGCTCTGATCATCAGCGCCAAACTGCGCAATGGGATCGTGATTTGATAGCTGCTGTAGTGCAGTCTTGGCAAAGGCGTAGTCGCCACTCAGTTGGGCATTGCCAAACAATGACAGACCATCGCGGATAGAGTCGGTACTGGACGAGCGCAGGTTTGCCGCACCTCCTGATGATTCGGCCTGACTGAACAACTTCAGTAGCCAGTCGCCATCGTCTTCTCCCATGCTCTGTGAAGCTGCCTGGTTCCCATCAATCTTTGCCTCAAATTGCTCGGGGCTTGTCCCGGCCGCCATGACTTCGGCGACCTTGGCCGCTTCTTTTTCAGGATCAAACACGTGCAGAAAAGAGGCTGGGTCCCCTAGATTCTTGTTTGCTTGCTCATCCTTCTTCTGCAGGATTTCCAGTATGCGGAGATCGCCTTTGATGCGCTCAACATCCGTCTCCGTAAACACATAGACGATGCGTGGCTGTTGTTTTTGGCCGTAGCGATCCACGCGGCCATTCCGCTGCTGAAAGACCATCAGCGACCAGGGCAGATCAAAGTGGACCAGCCTATGGCAAAAGTAATGCAGATTCAGTCCCTCTGAAGCCACATCCGAGCAGAGCAACACACGGATCGGGTCAGCATGCCGACCGAAACGCTCGACCAACTCCTGCTGCTCAGTATCCGACATCTCTCCCCATAAGAGGTCTACCTGATTCGCCTTCAAGCCAACTGCTTTGGGAAGTTCTTCCTGGAGCCACCGGATCGTTTGAATCCGCTCGGAGAATATAACCAAGCGATCATTTGGGTCAGTCGGCTTCCAGTTAAACTGCGGACTCTTCAGATGCTGGACCAAACGCTGGAATTTGCAAAAGCTGGCTGCGTCTATCTTGCGCAAAGTCGCTGCAAACTCTTGGAGGGCGGCAATTTCGACCTGCTCGTCGGCGCTAACAGAAGGCTTGCTTTGTAGCGATCTCATTCGATTTTCCGTGGATTCCAAAGCAGCAACAGGACTAGAGAAAATGGCCTTTTGCATCCCCACGCGTTGTAGTTCCTGCTGTCTTCCCGCTTTGCGTTGGCCTCCCTGCGTGAATGGAATCCGCAGCAGGGCTTCGTAGGCAGCCTCTTCCTGGGGACTGGCCGTTTGCCTGAGCTGCTCAGTGACGCGCTCTTGGAAGTCCTCCTTGACCTGATCCCGTATGTCTTTTTTGAATCGCCTGATGACGAGGCCTTTGTCGCGAAAATCGGCAGGGGTATAGTCGTCTGGATCACTGATGGCAGTCGGGTCCAGCAGGGTCATGAGAGACGCGAAGCTGCGTGCTGAGCCGTCATGCGGCGTGGCCGACAACAGAATCATGGTGTCCGAGCGCCCTGCGAGCAACCGTGCCAGACGCGCCCGTCTGGCTAAGCCCTCCTCGCTTGCCCGGGCTGCCACGTTCTGGCATTCGTCGATGATGATGATGTCCCACCAGGCATTTTCCAGATAGTTGCGGTACTCGAGATTGTTCTTGAGTGTATCGATGGAGATAATGGTGCGGTCGTAATAGTTGAACGGGTTGTGGTTACTCGGAATGTTGTTGCGAACCCGTTGCAAGCCTACCGAATCCAGCCGTACCAACGGAATTGAAAAGCGACACCAGAACTCCTTTTGGAACTGGGTCAACATGCTCTTCAGTGCGACCACCAGAATGCGCTGGCCCCGCCCACGCTGAATCAACTCCGTGGTCAGAATGCCGGCTTCGAGCGTCTTCCCTAAGCCCGTTGCATCGGCAATCAAGATGCGCTGCCGTGGCTGTCTGAGCGCTTGCAGAGCTGGATCAAGCTGGTACGGTACCAAATCCATGACCCCTCGGTGCCCCAGATGGATCATCTGATCGTTGGGGGTACTGCGCCGCAGTTGGGCCTCAAGGTACAAGAATGTGCTATTGAAATGGGAACTCGTATCAGGGACGAGTTCTGTCTTGGCGGGATCGAGAACGGTAATCTCCCCTTCAAGCTCCGTCAGAAAAAGCGCTGTTCTGCCTCTCACCAGGTGGGATACTCCGTCGCAGGTGAGTAAATAACCGCCGTCTGTCGACGGATCGACTCGCCGGACAAGCCATTCTTCGTCTCGGATAACGACCCGAGAGCCGGGGGCGTAAGAAAGAATGGAAGAATTCATGTTCATGGATAAAGGGCTTTCCATGATCCATCGGTTACGATCCAAAGGAGATAAGAACCGTTGGGAAGAATAGCTGCATTCATCTCAAAAATCAGCCCACTCCTTTGAGAAGGAATCTGACTGAGACACACAATACATTGCATCTATTTGTCTCGGATGCCGCGTCAACTACCACCTAGAATATTCCCCTCACGACAATTCTTCCTTGCTCCGGCATCTTCATATCACTCACCTATCGCTATCCGAACTGCTCCAGCCGCGACTGGCAGCACAAGCCAGCTTTCTCTAACCGAGCGGCCGGTGACCCGAACCAGCGCCTCGGTATAGCAGGATAATTGTCCACTGTGTTCGGAAGCCACATCGTTCCACTTGTCTCTGGATGCTGGATTGGCCTTATGGTCAAGGACTACCCACCCCTCCGGCACTTCAAGCAGGAGATCGATCCGCCCCTGCAAGATTTGGCCGTTGAAAAGAACAGACTCGATCGTGATCTCCGCATGACGGCGACAATCAGGCCACCGAGCAGCAACCCAGGTTTCTATCGCCTTGATCTGACGGCCGAGTTCGGTCGGATCGATCGCACTGGCCAAGCCAAAACCGTCGAGGATACGTGTGACCCGAGTCTCATCGAGCGTTGTTTGGGGATCGGTGAATGCTGTCGCCATGCAGGCATGCACGGCGTTGCCCAATGCTGTCATGTCGATCTCCGCCTTCAGCTTGATTCGCTCTCCCAGTGATAGGGTTTCCATAACCTTGCAGGGTTGGCTCACGGAAGCCGACGCGAGGAAGACTGCCGGCAAGCGTTCCGTGCGCGAATCGGGAACGGGAAACCACCGAAGGGCTGTATCGGGTTCCATCGTGGCTGCCATTGCGCTGGGAGCCTGAAGACTCCGGAATTGAAATGGAATCTTGGAGTCATCCGGCAGCACGATCGAATCAGTCGCAGCGTCTGGCGCCAGCCATGGGGCATTCAGGGAACCCAGCCATTCACACGAGCCTCTTTTCGCGGGCAATCCAAAGACGAGACAGTCACGCGCTCGCGTCATGCTCACGTAGAGGAGACGCTTGGCCTCATCAATCGCTTCTGCACGCAAGCGCACCCCCTCGGGTGATTGGGCAATCCTATCGGCAATGTCGACTTTCTGCTGGGCACCAAAGGGCCAAGGCCAATAGCGGATCCACCGGTCCTTGAGCGGGGCGGCAACGTCGAGATCTACATCGGACCTGGCGCTGACGGACCAGAGCCGGTCCTGGATGTCCTTCTCTAAATCGAGGAGAATGACGATCGGCCATTCCAGCCCTTTGGCCGCGTGATGCGTCATGACTTTCACTGCATCAACAGGCGGCTCGGCAAGGATGTCGAGCTTCCCTCGCGCTTGTTCACCGAACCAGAGGATCAGGCCGGACAAGGCCGCCGGTTCACGTCGCGCCAGACAGGTCTCTTCATAGGATCGCGCCAGATTGCGCAACGCATCCAGGTTGGCCAGACGCACTCTCGCCACGAGTTCGTCCCGCCGCCAGCGGAGGACCCTGCCTGCGAGATCGCATTGCGTGATGATCAGTTCCATCGCTGCATACGGAGACAGCAAGGATGCCTGCGCACGCAACTCTGCAATTCTCGTCAGCAGCGGATGACCGCCCTTGCCCTCATCCCGCCAACGTGCCTTGTCCCCATCCTTTTCCAGATACTGCAACCGATCGGACAACCAGGCCTCCGGTTCCTCACAGTCTGCCAGCGATAGGATCTCGGCGCTTGCAAGGGTATCCCTCGGATCGTTCAGCCGTCTGAGACAGGCAAGCGCCAACACCGCCTCTGGGGTGGAGAGTAGTCCGGATTGTTGCGTCGCCCATGGCACGGAGGCGGCGCGAAGGGCTTCCGCCACCGTCTGCACTCGATCATTGGTCTTGCAGAGTACGGCAAAATCACCAAAATGAGCCGCGCGGGGACTGCCCGTTTTGGGATCGACGATGCAATATCCCGAGCCAACCAATGCCTTTATGCCTTCGGCGAGGGCTGCAGCTCTTTCCTCTGCGTTCTTGCCGTTCAGAGTCCAGCCGGCGAAGGGTGGGTCTTGGACTTTCTCATCCCGCACCGGTGTCAGTTCCACCTCATTGCGCGAGAATCCAGGGGAGAAGACCTCACCGAACGCGGCGTTGACCAATCGGACTAAAGAAGGCCGAGAGCGGCGGGATTGCCCGAGAATCTCTTTGGTGCCTCCGAGACTGGACAGTCTTCCAATGACGGCTTTCATGAGTTCGCCGTCACTGCCCCGGAATCCGTAGATCGCCTGTTTCACGTCTCCGACCCAGACCGTTTCTCTGGCAATGCGTGAGAGCCGCACGAAGATTTCGAGTTGAATAGGGCTCGTGTCTTGAAACTCGTCGACCAAAAGGAGTTCCAGCTCTTCCGACAAGACCTCACGGACGGAAGGGTTTTCCAACAAGCCAAGAAACAGATGCTCCTGGTCCACGAAGTCGAGGACACCCAGTTCCCGTTTTCTCTGCGCGTAGGCCTCCAGCGTCTTTGCACCCAACCTAAAGATGGCGGACAAATACTCCACGATATCTTCTCGAAGTTTCGGATGGGCGGCAAATCGGCCGGCGATGTCCGTCACCGGTTGGGCCTGTGTCTTGAGTCCCGACTCTGGTGCGGCCTTGGAGAGTTTGACCCAGTCGGCCCAGGTGGTGTTGCCGTTTTTCACGGCGCGCATCGTCTCGCGCGCCAGCGTCATATACTCGGCTGTATTCTTTTTTCCGGTTGCGCGTTGATCGAGTTCGGGAAGCACGCGCTCAATGGTTCGGACAAGCGCCGCATCAAGGTCTTCCACGCTCGGAGCGGGAAGGTGCGTGAGGAGATCCTTGGCATTGCGGGCGCCGAAGGTTGCACAACGGTCTGGTGCGATATCGTTTGCTCGGGCCTGGTCAATGAGCAACTTGAGTTTCTCATCCCAATCGTCGATGCCCAATCTCCGAGCGGGCGAGTTGATCCTCTGTAACGTCTCGGTGTCGGACACCGCATCAAGCGCTTCCCGCACGAGCGCGCCAGCCTGTGCCTCCTCAAGCACCCGTTGCACCGGAGCTAATCCTGCCTCGAAGGCAAATCGCTCCAGCAGTCCCCCACTCACACTATTGACCGTGCCGATGCGTGCCTGACCCATGGAATTGGCCAGGGTTACTTCACCATTCTCAAGAAGCGCGATCCGGACCCTCTCGCGCAGCTCCGTTGCCGCCTTCCGTGTAAAGGTCGTCGCAATGACGCCGCTGGGCGAGACTTGCTCGGAGCTGAGCTTTTCGTGAAGGATCTGCGTGAGCCGGTAGGTCTTCCCGCTTCCTGCGCCTGCACTGACAAATGTGATCCTGCCAGCCATCGGTCAGTTCTCCCACCCGACAAGCCAGCGGTACTCGTCATATTCTTCAGACAACGCTTCCGGTACGAGGGCGCCGGGAGGTGCTTCCGAATCCGGGGTCGGCTCGATGTCTTCGACGGCAATCTCGATCTTTCCTCCGTCGATTTGGGAACGGCGCCATCTCCAAGTCGCGACGAGTTGATCCCACAGTTGCTGGGTGGTTCCCGTAGAGTTTGATTGCACGGTTTGCGCTTGGGGAAAGAATGTTGCATCGGGCGCGAGGAGGCGCGACGCCTCAAGGATGAAATAGGCAACCTCCGGCCAGGTTCCTGTTTCCTGTCGCAACAGCTCTGCATACAGAGCCAACTGCAGATGCCTATTCTTAGCGAGGCGATCCTTGTGTGTGTTGGCACCTGCCCATTTCATATCGACGATGGCCTGGCCGCCCGCTTGCTTGCGCACGACGAGATCGGCTTGTCCTTCGAGGTTGCCTCCAGCAAACTTTCCGGTCAGACTGCGCTCCGATTCCACCACAACAATACCGGCGGCAGAGAATTGTCGCTGGATCTCTTCAAGCGCGCGGCCCAACGCTGCGCGAAGCCACTCTCGATCCATGCGACGGCCCGGCATCAGCAGGACAGCACCCTCCTCCGCCACGACAGACTCGAATTCCTGCAACAACCAACCTGCCAGCGCATCCCCATGAAGCTCATGCGCATTCCCGACATGAAAAAATCGGTCAACGATCCGATGCGCGAGATTACCGTAGAGCCGATTCTCATCGGTCACGGCAAGAAGGTTCGACGGATTAAGTCGAGCCGCGTACTTCAAGACCCATTGATGGGGCGCATTGAGGAACAGGTTGAGGCTCGAATAGGACTCGCTGGGCCGACGCGCAATTGCGACCTCACGAGGGAGCTGCCACCATCGCCTGCGTTGCGGGAGCGGCACATGGGCCACTTGCTGCAGGTCTTTCCCGGCATGACCATTCACCAGGACTTCGAGCGGCTCCGGCCGGAGATCGCTGATGAGCCCTTGAATTTCAAGCCAAATCGGGTGCACTTCCACACCCGGAGGAGGAAGCACAAGCACCAGCTGCTTCCGAACGCTGAGGATGGGGCGAAGCCAATCATGGCTTTGATGTGCCAGGACCTTATCAAGAGGCGGGAGTTCGACACCGGCTCGCGCGAGCATGTCCAGTTCGCGGCGACTCCAAGGATAGCGGTTAGGCAGCGAGGGTGCTCCCATCTGCCACCAAATCACCTGATCAAAGGGTTCAATCACTGCGGCAGGGTTAGATGCAGAAGGCACACATCCGACCTGAGCATGCATCGCGAAGTTCGGCGCGCCTCGGCCTGTGCAATGAGCCACCAGGGTTTCAATCGCGACCGGCTTGATGGAGGTTTCCCCCTGAGCAGCCAACGCTTCAAGCGAGGCGGCCACCGCCATGGCCTGCCTGTATCCTGTGGCATTCGCCAGACTGAGAACGGAGTCCTGATCGTACATACCAGCTTGGAAGTAGTCGCGAACCCTCCAGATGCGTTCGAGCACCGTCGCAATCGGGGCACCTTGCATAGGGCTATAGCGGGGATGTTCGATCCAGCCTGCCAAAGAATCGCGGATCTCCGCAACACGATCCGGATACTGTCTTTCGAGGTGATCGATAGTTTCCCGCCAGCGAGGTCCGCCGATTCCTGGGGTTTCTGCAATAACCTCAGCCAATCGTCTGCGGACATATCCAGGCACAGGTCCAATGGGGTGAGAGAGAAATTCCAGAAGGGCGTAGACATCAAGCGGTTCCCAGATGATGGCGAGGGCGAGAGGCAACACTTGCAGCGCAGGGACTAACGGGCTCGAATCCTGACATCCCTGCCTGGGGACGTCGGCTGCATTAAACGTAGCATCAAGTAACGAACCGTCATGCTCAGCGACAATTGCGACCTCCTGCTGATGTGCAGTAAGCAATTGTGCCACCCATCGTGCCGCAAGCAGACTGGTCTCTGCACACACCACACGCAGACTCCCATCGTCCGACCAGGCAACCTTCCCATTTGGTTTCTTGCCCTCATGGGCCACCTTGAGGACACGCTGAAGCTTCCCCAGAACGGTGTGTTCGGACGCTTGAGGTTCATAGGCTCGTGGAGATTGGACCGGCAGCTTCGCGAGGACTTCCCGCCAGCGCTTCGAAAAGGCTTCTACCGAATCGACGAGCTTGAGAGTTTCGATTCCAGATTTCTGTCCAGAAAGCGCCTCCGCCAACTGGCCCAGTCGTTCCCCTAGCGAAGGAAACACTACCTCCCGGGCAACCTTCTCCACCGCCGCTATGTCGCCGATTCGCAGTTCTGCTCCAGGTGGCGCATTGCCATTCCAGCCACCCAGATACCACTCGTCTCGCCATGACAAGAGTGAAGCGGATACTCCGATCGGATCGACAGCGAACGATGCATGATAGAAGCGCTCTGGCGTATCGCAACGCTTGAGACATTCACGATACTGGGTGATTCGTTGTGCCTGCGTGCATTCCGCACGCGGCAATCCAACCCTCGTCTCAAGGAGGTTCAACAATCCTAGGGGGCCAAGAACAGGCTCCCCCAATCGATTGGCCGGGCGCCAGCCGTGTTCACCATCCAAGTGGAGTCCGAACACGACTTTCATCAGAACAACTCAGCCATAAGAAAATGAAATCCAGATTGCCTTAACTACCGAGAGCCACTGGCGAGAAAGAACGAAAAATACTCCACTATTTGCTGCTCATCGATAATTGTGCAACGTGGCACGTTTCACCGCTCAGAATACTTCCATTCGCAAACGAAGTCACTCTCTATCCAGTTCTCCGAGTTGGACTTGCAGGAACAACAACGACACCACATCTATTCCTGTTGGCGGTTTACCGGAGCCGCGCTAGATTGCTTTCTTTACTACATGCCTCCGTTATCCCGGCATCTCCACCTGCAGGTGGGATATGTTGCCGCACCATCGGCTGCCCATACGCCAGGCAGTTTGAGCGATTTGCCAGGCAGACACTGAAGCAACCGGTCATTCCGATTTCAGTTGGGCAGTGCGATGCATCGCGATGGCCGGATTGGGTTCAAGGACTGTGACGTCCAGAGAGATGCGATAGCCGCTCACTTCAGATTGATCAAGTCCAGCCGCATGAGCGTAGCACAGGGCGGTGTATTACCTTAGGACCGGTCTCGCTCCGGCGAACGAGTCTTTAGAACGCCCCGCGACCGCTCACTCAAGTAGCGGACAAGGTCTGCGGCCAGTTGCCGATCCTCCCCACGGTCTGACCGGGCTAACGTCCGCATCACCTGCTCATAATTCCGCATGACGTCCTGGGTTCGTCCAGGTCGGCGCGTGGTGCGTTTCAGTCGCTCCAACGTCTCCCCTTTCCTACTCACCTCATGCAGGTGCCGCACCGTCCAACGTTCATGCGTCGTGCGGTGAATCCGGCTCGTAGTGGTGGCCTCGATGCCATGCTCGCGTAAGGCTTCCGCAAACCCCTCCCGCCAACGTTGCAGATCGGCCTTTCTCGGATTCAAGCGGACCCCATCGAGGCCTGCTGCTTTCACTGTAAGATGCACATGTGGATGCGGAGAGGGGTGCGGATCTGGATCGGTCTCAAACGTGTGCAGCACCATCGCGTACTGAAACCCTGAGAACTCCCGCATCGCAAAGTCACGGGCCGCGCGTTGAACAGACAACGGATCGGTGCGTGTCGGCATGGAGAGGACGAGATGAAAGGCATCGCGCATGGTCGAATTTGCCGCGATCGGCATCCCTCCATCCCGCCATTCGTCTTTCAGATCGGCCACTGCCTCCTTCCCGAGAATCACCTGACCGTCTTGATCTTCGATCTCGAGAAGCCCATCGCGCGAAATGTAGGTGAGGTTGTTCGAGATGCCCTTCATCCCTTTCGGCGCCCTGACGAGTTTCACCACGACTTGGGGTGAACGCCGAACCATCGCTTGTAATTTCCGCCGCACATAGGTCGCCCGAGCCTGTGACGTGCTAAGCCGTCCGCCGGTACTCACGCGCTTGGCGGAACTCAGACGAACACTCCTGCTGGACCTCGGTCGTGGGAGGGTCTCCGTTGAGACATTGAAGAGCCGACTCCCCCACTCATCGAGCTTCTCGTCAATCTGGTTGGTTGGCGGGGTCATTGGAGGTGCCAGCGCTCCACGGTCCCGCGTAAGACATCGGACACTTTCTTCGTATGGGCCTGGATGACGCGAGATAGTTCGGTGATGACTTCGACCCGAAAGGCGGTCCGATTCTGAGGCGCGGTATTCAAGACTTTTGCAATCTGGTTCAGGTTCCTGCCCAAAGCCAGCAGTTGTTGGTTCGAGCGGGCCAATGTCTCCAATTCCGGCTGTCCGACCTGCGGTTGCCCGGTCAACTTGGTGCGCACCATTGCCACCACCCATTTCGTCGGCACGTAACCTTCGTGACCGGCCATCTTCTTCAGGGCGGCGAGCTCTGAGGTCGTCAGGTTCAGTTCGATGCGAGCGGTCGCTCGTTCTCGCTTTGGGATGGCGCGACTCCGAGTCATCGGGGCCCGCGTCGCTCGCCGGTCCATGGCCTGCCGAAGGGCGTTCCGGAATGCATGGCTCGGAGTGATACCTTGCTGCTCACACCAGGCCTGCCATGGCGCTTTGAGTTCACCCAAATCCACCGTGACCGTGGTCGTCCGTTTCGCCCGCTGCCCCATCAGCTCACCTGCACCAGCCCAAATTGAGACACCCAACTCCCCTCACCGACCTGTGGCTGATTCCGGTCATGAGGGATCAAAGCACAATACGCACAAGAATACGATAAACCCAGAATGTAAGACAACTACGGGCAACAGCCATATCCTGAAAACCTCTTACAACCTCTTAAAATCGGTCTTACATCATACCTATGCCGACACAGACCAAGACCAGGGATCAACCGCTCACGCCGTGCGAAAGACGCCCGAAACGGGCTCGGATCAGTCGCTCAGTGGAGCCTCCGGCAAGGTGGGCTGGCTGGCATTGGGAGTCGGCTTGTCCGGTTTCCAGCAATTCGGGGTCCCCCATATGAGGCGGATTCTCTTCTTGATATCCTGGGTCACAGGGCACAGCCTGTGCGTTATTGAGGCGACTCTCATGCGCCTGAATTGGATGAATGGTCTTCTATGCCTTCTGACCATCTGCTTGATGAGCGGGCTCGTGGCCTGTGGAAGCCTGGCGAGCTGCTTCAACAGTGGGTTCGCTCCTATCGCCTGTGGCGGCGGGTATGGCGAGAGCGACGTTTCTTCTCTGCCTCAACCCACGGCCACGTCGGCGGAAGGTCGCTGGACGGGCGCGACGCCCACAGGTCGCATCGTCACTGGGCTGGTCCTCGATGACGGCTCGTATTGGGTGTTCTATACGGCACGAGGTAATCCCAACTTCCTGGCTGGGCTGGTTCAGGGAACTGGCACCTCCCACTCCAGCTCTTTCGGTTCCTCGAACACGAGAGATTTCAATGTGGAAGGCGGAGGTATTCGCGCGGCGACGATGCGTGGCACCTATGTGCCGAACAAGAGCTTTCACGGGACGATCACCTACTTCAACGGCGACACAGAGAACTTTACGAGGACGTACGATGGGGACTCTGAGTTGGCTCCGAATCTGAATCTGGTGGCCGGGACCTATGCTGGGCTCCGCACCGACAATCACACGGTGACAGTGACCGTAGATTCAGCTGGCACACTGTCAGGTCATTCATCCGACGGCTGCACCGTTGCTGGAACCTTGTCTCCTCGTGCAACGGGCAATGTGTTTCATGCCTCGGTTACATTCGGAGGTAGCGCCTGTCGCGATGGAACCGAGACAGTCAGGGGAGTGGCCTTTTACGATGCCGCGACCGACCGGCTTTACGGTGCCGCTCTCAACAGGGCCAGGACCAATAGCTTTATCTTTTTCGGCACGAAGCGGTAAGCCTCACCGGTTCCATGTTCTGTAAGAGCTTCCTTTTTGACGAGAGCATGATCGCAACACATCATGCCCTCTGAATGGATCGAGGAGACTACGGAGATAAGATCTCTCGAACCGCAGTGGGGGCAAAGAAGCCCTGATCTCGGAGCGTGGCAAGCCAGGCCCAGGCAAACTCCTTCAAGTCCTGCTTCAGCGCGGGCACGACGTGCGTACGCCTGCCCGCCTCGTCATACCGATAGACGTCTTGAACGATCCCCAGGTAGTCGTTCCTATACCACACCGGTTCGGCTACCGCGCCGTCGGGTAAGTTGTGATACAGGAACACCATGTCGGGATCGCGCATCAGATCGCCGTTCTGTTCCCCGTAATGGCACAGCGACACCAGCCGGTGTCCGTCTTCACTGGATCCAATCTCCTCGACAGACAGCGGCAAATAGCCAGGGACCGTGATACGCACCGCACGTGCGCCGTTGAGCAAGCAATTCAAATCCGTGGCAAAGGCTCGATACAGTTTCATCATCGTGTTCCTTTCTTGGCGTGCAGGAAGCCCCCGACCGGAGGGCCGGAGGCTTCCACACTGCGGTCAGCGACCTGACCGATCAGTAACCCAGAGTTTCGCCTGTTGGGCGACCGCGACAAGCGCGTCAAGGTCCGCCAGGCCGAAAGATTCGGAATTCTTCCAAACTCCATCTCGGTCCTTGTACGAGCGGGCGACGGTTACGTTGTAGAACGAACCGTTCATGCCCTCGTTCTTCCAGATGCTCGCCTTGATGCTGCTGCATCGAAGCGTGGTGACCGGCTTGGGTTTCTTGTCTTGAGGTGCCATGGTGTGTCTCCTTTGGTTAGAGTTGATGTGTTGGCCTCTCACGAGGAGGGGGAGGCCACACAGCGACGACAAAGGAGACAGAGAGGACGCCGCCACCTGGCGGGCCGGCGGGCGCGATGCGGAGGAATGCCCGCGAAAGACGACGCGGGTTCTCGCGGCGTGCGGGCATGATCGACGCAGCCCGCCGGGGGAAAGCCAGGGCGAAGGCCGGATGCGCACAGGCACCGAGACTACCAGCCGGGCCACACGCACCGAGAGCACGGCATGATCAGAAGGAAGATATGAGGCGAGAAGGTCCTCTTCAGATAGACCGAAGAGACCAAGCCCGTTCGCCAAAGTGGAAGAAGATCAACGAGTCGGCTTCGAGACGGTCTTGTGAGCTTGACGCGGCTGTCGGCTAGCAGGCGATTGAGCACATCTCACGGGAGTCGATGAACGCCGTGGCATGCTGGACGGCCCGAGTCGGCGAAAGGCGAAATGTTCCGTGATCAAGCGGGAACTCTGGAGCCTACGGACACATGTCGTCGCACACGATCCCTCGCCACCTAGCATGACCGGTGCTCCGCCCCTACCGAAGTCTTCGCAACCGCTCGCATGGTTGACTTGCATAGCACGACAAAAGTAGTTACACTCTCTCGTGCGTTATGAATGGGACGAAGCCAAGAACCGCAGCAATCGTGCCAAGCACGGCTTGGACTTTGCCGATGCCGAACAGGTCTTCGCCGGCCGCTGCGTCAGCTTTATCGATGACCGTTTCGACTATGGAGAGAAACGGCTGGTTACTCTCGGAATGCTCGCGGGGCGTGTCGTGGTGATGGCTCAGCCCCGCGCAAGCACGAGGTGACGCGCATGATCTCCATGAGAAAGGCGAACCGAGGTGAGTAGAAAATCTATCAAAAGCGACGTGGCGAGACTTGACCGACTAAAGGATCGGGACATCAACTATTCGGAGATTCCACCGCTGGATCCTTCGTTTTTCAAGAAGGCGACCCAGGCCTGGCCACCGGCGAAGCAACAAGTCACGGTGCGCCTGGACGTCGATGTGCTCAACTGGCTCAAACTGCACGGGAAGGGCTATCAGACTCGACTGAACCGCATTTTGCGCGCAGCCATGGAGCACCAGACTCAGCACCAGCAACACATGCCGAAAAATCGTACACGATCGCGTCGGCGCCCCCATGCGGCGTAACGAAGGGGGATCTCGCCCTCATCCGCGCAACAGCCATCCGGTGCCGAATCAAGCTGTGACTTGATGACACTCGTATCGGCCTCCGATCAGTTCCGTTCTGCTCCTCGACCAGCACTGTAGAACCGTCGCGTGCACGTTCATCCATGAGGTCACTCGTGCGACCGAGCTGCACAGCAGTGAGGTCTGGTCGATCCTGAAGTACCGCCCATATCCACTCGTCATGAATGCGTGAGGACCATTTGGCTCGAAACAGATCCGTGAGAGCCAGTTCGAGGAGCAAATCACGGAGCGAGCAGGATACAGGACGCAGGCATCGTAGAGCTTGGTGAAGGTGGCCACATTCAATAGCCCATCTTCAGTGCTTGCGCATCTTGGGTCAATTGATCGAGGGTCGCACGGCGGTCCGCGTCGAGCTGATGCTTATAGCGCATGAGATCTGTGAAGAAAATGCGTCGATGGGTGCCAACCTTGCGGTAGGGGACTCTCTGTTCGTCTAATAGATTTACGAGGAACGGACCGGAGACGTTCAGCACGTCAGCAGCCTCTTGGGTCGTGAGTTCGGCACGGACCGGAATAAGTGTGACGGCATTGCCATCCGACATTTCCTCAAGGATCGTGAACAGGAGTCGCACAGCGGAAGGAGGCAACAATAGACGTTCAGTGGGGTTCCGCTTCTGAATAATCTGAACGTAGAGATCCATGGATTGGTCTTGATGCGATGCCAGGACCTGTCGCGCTTTCTTCGCGAGCGCGATGTCCTCGGCGGTCGGTTCAATCGGTTCTCTGGTCGAAGTGGTCATGGATTCGTTCGTCTCTTCTCATCCCAAAATCGCTGCAGTCAACTGCCTTCCGGTAGTGGCGTTTTGCGATCGGCTCCTCGTGCCAGGCCGAGACGCTTATTTCGCTTTCGATACGAGGCAAGAGCCTTCCTGAGCCGGGCGTTTGGAGGAGGTGGCTTTTCGAGCAACTTTAGCAGCGTGAGGCTGTCCCGCTCCGACAACGTGATGCGTTCAGCTTTTTCGATCACACTCTCAGCTTCGCGCAAGGCCGATCGCAGCACAAAATCCGTCAGCTCCGTGTATCTCAACGCCGCCGCCCGCAGGAGCATGGCCTTCTGCTCCGTCCGCACCCGGAGATTGATCCGCTTATTACACTCTACAGCAACTCGAAGCATGACTTCTCTTCTGTTGTGGCGGATCACAACAACTCGTTGAGTGCGCCGTCGGCGATGATGATCTTGTTCTTCTTGCGGAATGGGGCGACCTTGGGATCAAAGTTGGTACAGATATCCAGGCAGACGGATTCTAAGTAGACATCGAGCGCCTGGCATTCACGGTTGATGACCACATCGAGTTCTGCACGATCGGCAACGAGAGGACGGCAGTCGCGCATGAAATGCCGGAATCGCACGGCTTGTAAGGCGGTCTTGTCGCTAAAGATGAACGTCATGTGTGGGTCGTTGTGACGGCTGAGATCCTCCATGTAGACAGCCTTCCGAGCCTCACCGTTAAATTCAGTGCAGAGGGCATCGTAGCGTTGTGACAGGTAGTCCCAGAACCTCCGTAGCAATTCCTCGGCCTGCACTTCCTTTCCATCCGCATCGATCCGCTGGCTAAAGATCGTCCCCTTGCCCTCACGCTTGCCGTGATCCTTGGCATTCACGTAGCGGTGTGGAATGAGCGTGGACACCTTCTCCTGTCCGAACTCCTTGATGCGGCTGTAGACGTAGCCAGCCGCCATGCAGAGCGAGGCGTAGTGAAAGACACCATCGATAAACACGCGGGCCCAGGCATAGTAGAGTGCGCCACGGTACGGTTTGACGACGTACTCCGGGGTCTGCTCCTTGCGCGCCTGTTCTTGAAAACAGTGGTCGTCGTAGTCGTACGCGTAGAGCGTGTCGAAATCGAGCAGGGTCTTGTCCTTGTCCAGATATTCATTCAGGAAGAAGTAATCCTCGCCCACCCCAGTGGCGGGCAACAGTACTCGATTGAACACCAGATGCTCTTGATCGCCGAACTGGTCGCTGATCCGTGAAAGGTCTTCATCTGTTTTTGCGTGGAGACCAAACAGCGCCTTGACCAACTCCTGACGGAGACGGAACGCGTCCTGTTCCGGCATGCTGACACGGTAGCGTTCCTGCGCCTCAATGGACCAGGCGAAGTATTCCGGGTTCACTCGCATGAGGGCTTGGCGGAGCGCGGGGTCGAGCGCACCAAACCCAGTGGTCGGTGGATGAATATCATGACTTGTTCTGGCTGGCCGTTGGTTCTCCATACGGGTTTGATATACCACACATGTGTGTCAGGCATTCAAGTGCGGGAGTCTACGAGAAGATGATGAGCGAGATCATGGCCCTCGTGAAGAATGCAGGCTACGTCAAGAACGCCGTTCTCACGGCAGCGAGAGAGCAGGAAAGGGCACGGTGATACGCGTCTGTACTCCCGATCAGTTCTGTTCTGCTCCTCGATCTTCAGTGAAAAGCCAACGCGAGCCTGAACGGACTCAGACATCGGACTCGCGTGGCGACCTCTTTCTAACACATTGTTGCGCCCCTCACCTACCCCGGGGCGCAACTGAATCTCCCTGTTTGTGGCCACGTGCGGCTGCAGGCGTGACATCGTTCGCGATGGCGCGGTTGCCACGGGCGTGCCACACCCCTTAATGGGCGACGGCTGATCTCTTGGCACCGTCGAGTCGCATTGTGCGACACGACGGTGCCGGCCCCCCTGGCACGGCGTCTCTGGACGCGGTGCCTCAGAGACCTGACTGGCAAAGTCTCCGCCCAGAGAGGCCTTCTGGGCAATTCCTCCAGACCCGAACTGGCCGGGAGTGGTCTATGTATGGATAAAACCGTTTGCATTTAATTGTAAGTGCATGCATATTTATCCATACCTATGAAGCACGTTGAGCTGAATCGCCGAGCTGAAGCTGTGTTCCGCCGCCATCGAGGCGTGCTACGGACTTCTCATGCCCTGAAGCTTGGGATCCATCCACGCATTCTCTACCGCCTTCGTGACGCCGGACGACTTGTTGCAGTGACACGGGGAGTCTATCGGCTGGCCGACCTCCCTGAGCCGAGCCATCCGGATCTTCTTGTCGTGGCACGCCGAGTCCCGCAGGCCGTGATGTGTCTCATCTCGGCACTCTCCTTCCATGGCCTCACCACCCAAATCCCGCACGAGGTCCAGATTGCGTTGCCTCGTCGGACCCGGTATCCACGGCTCGACCATCCTCCGCTTCGCGTCTTTCTGATGACGGGTGCTGCGTACACTGAAGGGGTCGAAACGCATTCTATCGAGGGAATTCCGCTTCGCGTCTATGACCCAGCAAAGACGGTGGTGGACTGCTTCAAGTTTCGGAACAAAATCGGCATTGATGTGGCCGTTGAGGCACTGCGACTGGCCCGTGAGCGGAAACGCGTGACGCCCCGTGCGCTGCTTCAGTATGCGCGCCTCTGCCGAGTGGAACGTGTGATGCGTCCGTATCTGGAGGCACTCACATAATGGCCGGTCATCCATCCAATCTGCCGGCATCGATTCATCAGCGGCTGCTCAACCACGCGAAACAGCAAGGCCGGCCTCTTCAAGAGCTGCTCCAGTATTTTGCCATTGAACGATTCCTGTTCCGTCTCAGTCAATCGCCGCATGCCACCCGATTTTATCTCAAGGGGGCGCTCATGCTTCGGCTCTGGGATGCACCCCTGTCGCGTCCAACGATCGATGTGGATCTGATGGGGCGACAGATCTTGTCCCAGGATGAGCTGGAGCAGGTCATCAAGGACATCTGTGTGCACGCGGTGCCGGATGACGGCTGCCGCTTCGAGGCAGCCACCGTGCGAGCCCAGCCCATTCGGCTTGAAGATCAGTATGGGGGCATCCGTGTCGCATTCATGTCCCATATTGGGAAGATGCGGCTCAACATGCAGGTGGATGTCGGATTTGGTGACGTCATCGTTCCAGGACCGATTCCGATTGATTTCCCGGTACTCCTGGATTTTCAGGCCCCTCATCTTCTGGCGTACTCCCCTGAGAGTGCGATCGCGGAAAAATTTCAGGCGATGGTGCTGCTGGATTCAGCGAATAGCCGAATGAAGGATTTTTATGACATTTGGCTGCTTGCCAGCGGTCATCCATTTGAGGGCTCTGTTGTGAGCCACGCACTCCAGGCCACGTTTACGCGGCGACAGACCCCTTTCCCATTGGACATTCCCACTGCACTGACGGACCTTTTTGTGAAGGATCGCCTCAAACAGACACAGTGGAATGCCTTTGTCCGGAAAGGCCATTTTGCTGCTGAGCAGATGTCACTCAGTGCAGTTGTGGAGTTACTGCGAGACTTCCTGATGCCTCCCATGCGAGCCGTGGCCAACAGCGAGCGCTTTGACCGCCATTGGCCAGCCGGCGGGCCTTGGACGTGACATCCTGACTCAGAGTTCGGCCCCCAATTCAGAGCAGATCATTGAGACGGGGCCTGTTTAGAGAACGGACAGTGATACGTTGTGCACGTCAATTGGAATGCCGTTGCCCGAGTTCGCGTCATAATCACAGACTTCCAAAAGATGTCGTCCTGGTCGAATTCCAAGTCATGAAGATTGTCCTCCACGTTCCCCACTGAAAAGCCAAGCCGATCATGAATGGCCTCACACAACGGATTTGCGAACTGACCTCTTCGTTAACACATTGTTGCGCCCCTCACCTACACCGGGGCGCAACAGAATCTCCCTGTCTGTGGCAAAGCACGGCTGCAAGCGTGACACCGCCTCGGTGGCGCGGTTGCTTAGGGCGTGCCACACCCCTTAATGGGCGACGGCCGTTCTCTTGGCACGGTCGAGTCGCCTTTCGCGACACGACGGTGCCAAACTCCGCCTGGCACGGCGTCTCCGGACGCGGTGCCTCAGATGCGTGACTGCCGAAGTTACTCACCCAGCGGAGGTCAGTGCCCTCTCTGCAGACACCCGTTCGACACTTTGCTTTTGGATCCTTCGGGATGATTTTCTGGAATTGTTCTTTGCGGTGAGTATGAGCTGACAGCGGGTGTCTAAAGAGCCGTGTCGTCTTTACAGCAATGCGTTAGATCCCTCCACTGACAGATGTGTATGCCGGATGCTGCTCCGTAGCGTGCCTTTGGCGAGTGCGGTGTGATGAGAACGGGTGAGTTGATGACTCAAGAAGGCAGAGCATGGGAGGTCTGCTCAAAAGACCTGCCTCTCAGACGGTTGGGGATATGGGGCATATCTCACGCCTACTGCGGGTCTCTTACACCGCCACGTCGTATTGTTTAGCGTACGCATCGATGAGACCCCGTAACATGCGTTGATAGGGGACACGTGCACGCTTGGCTTGCTTCTTGAAAAACGCCAGACTGCTCTGCGTCAACTCCAGCGTGACTTTTGTGGTCGGCTCACGTTTGACTAAGGCCGACGGTGGCGGCAGAAAATCCGTGACACGTTCCCCCATGGCCAACCGCTCATCGGTGTATCTGATTTTCTTGCTCATAGCGTTTCCTCCCTTGCCTCCAGTAGCCTGCTCCATAAATGCGGATCCGCTTTTTCCTATACGAAAATCGTACCGTTAGCACATTGCCCTCGACCACTCCAAGACAGAAGAACCGCTTCTCCCCTTTTTCATGATCGAGATCTCGGATAACGATGCGTCTGGGATCATCAAAGGCGTTTTGCGCGTCTTCAAACGACACACCATGCTTCTTTTGGTTGAGGAGATCTTTTCCGTCATCCCATTCAAAGGTGGGCTTTGGCATTTCATACTACCATATAATTGTATGGGACCATACAACACTGACGCTCTCCTTGTAAACGAGGCATTGTTTCGTGATGCCGTTCAGTTAAACCTACTGCAGCAGAAAAGTTTATAGATGATCTGATTGAACAAGAACACCTTGTTATATGAGAACAATAATAAACCGAGACGAGTTGAAGGCTGAACCGCTCCTGACTATCGAGTGAGGAGATTCAGGAGACAATCCTAGGAGCGTCTTTCAGAAGTATGCAGAGATGCAACGGGTCGCTTGGCGAAGGAAGGAAGGAAATCCACATGCGCGTAAAAGCTTCTCGCCGCCTCGTCTTTGGCAAGGACCATTGAGTTTGTCCAGACCACAATCGAACGGTTCAATGGCATAATGCCGCCGAAGTTTTTCGATCGGCCGGGTCAACGCTTCTTTGCCGTTGCAGAAGAAGTATCAGCGTCAAAGAATCCCGGCTCGGTCAAGAGACGCTGTATACGGGGGTTGTGCCGAGTTGGAGCATCCAGGGCGGCTTGAAACTCAACCCACTTGGACTGACTCAAGACGAACATGCGACGATCAGCCAGCATTTCATCCGCACGAGACAAGGCACTGTCCCGGACAAACTCACTCACGGAACGATTGGACATGGAGGCAGCGGCTTCCAAGGTCCGCTCATCTGCAGAACTCAATCGAAGATCCAGCTTTTCCCTACGAACTGACCGGACCGGCATTTTCATACCTCTACTTGAAGGTGAGCCTAGCCCAAGTAACAGATCTTGCCAATACATGGTCATAACAAATTAGGTATTGAGTTTCGTGTTACATAGGAACACTAAGATGATTGGAAACAAGCAAAATGGAGGTGCCAGTAGTGGCACCTGCTTCTGTAACTCATTGATTTTTCATGACATGAAATGTCACTTTTTGCACTGCGTTTTCGTCTTATCTATTTGATCTTGCTCACTTTCTTCTAATCCTGAAAAGGCTGGTGTCGACAGTTCGATTCTGTCCCTCGGCACCACATTCCGGTCCAACTTCTACTGTTTGATTGATGATGTCAGCAGTACCGGCAACGTCCTCCGGATCAACCCGCGGCAAAGAGTAGCCATGAGACCTGTGCTTGGCTATGACAGCGGCTGAAACGTGGTGCGAGTAGCGGGCTGGATCTCTCTACTTTGCCAACGTCCGGATATAGGCCAGTACGGCGCGACTGTCCCGTTCCGACAAGCGAACTTTCCATGAAGGCATGTTGGGCTTTCCTTCGTGGATGGTTTGAAGCAGGGCTGCATCCGACTTTGTCTTCGTCGCCGGCTTTGTAAGATTGGCCGGTTCAGGACCGAGCAGGACATACCCATCCCCTTTTCCTGCTGTCCCATGACATCCTGCGCAATGCTGGGCAAAAATTCTTTTCCCTTTGGTCTGGTCAACACTCGATGAATCGGCTGCTTTCGGCGAAGCGATCGCGAGCTGACTTCCCGCTACGATCGCCGCCAGCCCCATGACCATCTTGATGAATATCTTGCCCATCTCTAGGCGATTCATTTTGGGACGGTTCCTCATCATGTCGATGGTATCTCGCCGGGACGGCGAGAGAAGCGTGGTTCACCGATACCATGAGGAGTTTTGCCCGTTGTTCGGTGTCCATCAACTGTCGATTCGGTTTGTGGCCCCCCCGGATGCATCGGGTGATTCGAGCGGCCTTCCAGCCACCGATAGAGGACCGGCAGCATGATCAAGGTCAACAGCGTTGAACTCACGAGGCCGCCGATGACGACCACCGCCAATGGCCGCTGCACCTCGGACCCGATCCCATTGGCAAATGCAAGTGGGACAAGCCCTAACAGCGCCACCAGAGCGGTCATCAAGACAGGACGCAACCGAAGCAGAGCGCCTGAGATGACGGCGTCATCCAAACTATGGCCGTCCTCTCGCAATTTATTCATATAGGAAACAAGCACAATCCCGTTCAACACAGCCACGCCGAAGAGATTGATGAAGCCGACGGACGCCGGCACGCTGAGATATTCCCCTGTCAGCCAGAGGGCGACAATGCCTCCGATCAACGCGAACGGCAGATTCAAGATGATCAGCGCCGCATGGCGCAGCGAATTGAACGAGGCGAACAACAACAAAAAAATCAGGCCAATGGTGATCGGCAGGATGATCTTCAGCCTCGCCATGGCTCGCTGCATGTTCTCGAACGAGCCGCCCCAGGTGATTTGGTAGCCGGAAGGAAGTTTGACCTCCTTGTCGATCTTGGCTTGAGCTTCCGCAACGATACTCTCGATATCGCGCCCGACTGTGTTGAACCCCACGTAGATTCGCCGTTTCAGCCCTTCTCGGCTGATCAGGGAGGGTCCTTCGCGTAGTTCAACCGTGGCGAGATCACCGAGCGGAATCAGCGCCCCGGTGGCGGTCGTCAGGAGAATATTGCTGATCGTCTCGACGCTGTCCCGGTATTTTTCAGGGTATCGAAACGTCAAGTCGAAGCGCTTTTGCCCCTCATAGACACGAGTGGCCGCTTCTTGGCCGATTGCCGTGGTGATGATTTCCTGAATATGCGCAACATTAATACCGTGCCGGGCGATCTTGCTGCGGTTGATATCGATCGTCAGATAGGTCTGACCAAACAATTGCTCGACACGAATATCGCCGACGCCTCGTATACTGCTCATGATCGCCTGAATTTTTTCTGCAAGGGTTCTCAACTCTTTCAGATCGTCACCGAGAATTTTCACCGTCGCTTCAGATCGGACTCCTGACACCAGCTCGTCAACCCGCTGCTGAATCGGCTGACTGATGAGAAAATTCGCGCCGGGCACCTTTTCAATACGTTTGCGGACGGCGTCATCGAGTGCCTGCTTCGTTTTGGCAGTCGTCCATTGATCTATCGGAACCAGGCTGATCACCGGATCGCTGGCGTTCGGTTCCTGGGGATCGTTCCCAAGCTCAGTACGCCCGATCTTGGAAACCACCATCCGAACTTCCGGCAACTCAAGCACGGCCCGCTGCATTTGCTTCTCGATCTCGATGGACCGTTCCAACGCAATGCTCGGATACCGGATCATTTGGGGAGCGATGGCCGCTTCGTTCAGGATCGGGATGAACTCTCCCCCCAGGAACGGGAACAGGGATAAGCTGGCTCCAAGAAGCACCAGCGCACTCGTCAAGACCGTGCGACGATGGGCCATGGCCCAATTCAACATGGGAAGGTACGCGCGTTTGATCGACCGCAACAGCCAGGTATCTTCTTCGCTCCCCTTGTTCAGCGCCATGGCGCAGAGCACGGGAGACAACGTCAGCGAGAACGCCAGCGACACGACCAACGCAATCATGATCGTATAGGCCAAGGGTTGGAACATTTTCCCTTCCATGCCCTGCAGGGTGAGAATCGGCAGGAAGACCAGAATGATGATCAGGATCCCGAAAATGACCGGCTGCCCCACTTCGGTCACCGCTCGGACGATGAGGCCGCTTCGGTCCACTTGATCCCCGCGATGTTCGGATAGATGGCGATACACGTTCTCGACGACGACCACGGAGCCATCCACCATCATCCCGACCGCGATCACCAGTCCGCCGAGTGACATGAGATTGGCCGTCAGCCCAGCGCGGTCCATGATGATAAAGGTGACCAGCGGCGTCACGATCAACGTGGCTGTCACGATGAGCGCGCTGCGCACGTTGCCGAGGAACAAGAATAAGATCGCCACCACCAGGACGATGCCTTCCATCAGTGCCTTATAGACCGTGTTTAATGCCGCGGTGATCAGTTCGATGCGGTCATAAAACGGCACGATGCGCAGGCCTCCGGGCAAGACGTCATTGTGGTGGATTTCTTCCACTTTGTCCTTGATGGATTGCACCACGTCCCTGGCATTGCCGCCTCGGAGCATCAGTACAATGCCGGCGACCGCTTCACGATCACCGTTGACGACGACGGCGCCATGCCGAACGGCGTGACCGATCCGCACTTCCGCCACGTCACGGACATAGACCGGTGTTCCGTGTGCCTCTTTGACGACGATATTCTCAATATCCGCCAGCGTCTTAATGAGTCCCACCCCACGGACCACATACTTCTCGTCGTCCTTCTCAAGAATGTTTCCTCCGGCATTGGCGTTGTTCTTGGCGACGGCACCAAACACATCGTGCAGCGCAAGGCCATATTTCCTGAGCATTCCCGGTTCGACGAGCACCTGATATTGTTTGACGAAACCGCCCATCGAATTGACATCCACAACGTCTGGCAGTCCCTTGAGCAGGGGCCTGATCACCCAGTCTTCAAGCGTGCGCCGTTCCATCAGATCGGCTTCCGAGATCACGAACCCGGGCTGATTGTCGCGAGGTCCTTCCAGATAAAATTGATAGACCTCCCCTAACCCTGTCGTGTTCGGAACAAGCTGTGAGATGGCCCCCGGCGGGAGCAGTTCCTGAACCTCGAGGATGCGTTCGAGGACGACTTGGCGAGCCAGATAAATATCGATGTCGTCCCGAAAGGTTACGGTAATCATGGACAGGCCCACCTTGGAGAGCGATCGGATATCGGTGAGTCCCGGCGCCCCGGTCAATTGCAACTCCATGGGAAACGTCACGAATCGTTCAATTTCGGCGGGTGACAATCCCGGAACCTTGGTGACCACTTGCACCAACACAGTGGTCACATCGGGAAAGGCATCGATCGCGATGGTCCGGAAGGCATAGAACCCTCCGGCACCCAGCAGGCAGGTCAGGGCCACGACAAGAACCCGTTGACGGAGGGAGAACTCCAGAATGGAGGCGAGCATCCGGCTAGACCTGCTCCCCGAGAAGCTCGGACTTGAGCACGAACGCGCCCTTCGTCACGACCGATTCCCCTTCTCGAAGCCCATCCAGCACCTTGACCTCATGGCCGTTGGAATCGCCCAGCTTCACATCGCGGACCTCGAAGACGCTCGGCTCACGTTGCACAAACACGAATTTTCGTTCCCGATCTCGCTGGACGGAGGCTTCCGCCACGACCAAAACGTTCGGCTCCGGCTCGGAATACACCCGGATCGTCGCGAACATTTCCGGCTTCAGCTTTTTGTCCGGATTGGGGAGTTCAAGCCGCAGATTCATCGTCCTCGTGGCGACATCGAGCACGTCGCCGACATACGTGATCTCCCCGTGGAAGACTTGGTTCGGATAGGCATTGACGAGTACTTCGACGCGCTGATTTTCCGGGGTCGGACCGGCACTGATATAGGGAATGTCCTTTTCAGGAATGTTGGCAAGCACCCATACCTCTGAAAGATCCGCGACGACGAACAACTTTTCTGTCGTCTCGACGACCTCTCCTTTGGTCAGATTCCTGCCGATCACCCGGCCGTCGAACGGCGCCACGATCGGCACGAACGATCGAATCGAGTGGTCGCCATCGAGTTGGCGAATCTGCTTTTCCGACATCCCATACAATTCCAATCGATCCCGAGCTTCTCGTTTTTCCGCCCGAATACTGAGCATTTCTCCCTTACGCCGTTGAGACTCAGCCAAGCCGATGACCTTTTCGGTCAACAGCATCTTTGCCCGTTCGTAGGATTGTTCCGCAACGTACAGCCTGGCAGCCGCCTTCAGATAAGCCGATTGCGCGATGCCCAATTCGCCGCTGTATAAGAGAGCGAGCAGGTCACCCCCCTTCACCTGTTGGCCTAGATCCGCATACACTTCTGTAACCCGTCCACGTACCAGAGTCGTGACTTCCGCCAAGGCATGTTGGTTCGGCGCGATAGTGCCGGGGAAGTCCCGATGGGTTCGAAATTCCTTGCGAACGACGGGATGGATCTCTATCCCGGCACTGACTACCTGGTCACTCGGCAATCGAACGATCCCCTCGGACGGTGTCGGCACCGGAGGCTTCGGAGCCGCGTCCCCGGAAGCAGAAAACTCGCAACCGCTCCCCACGGTCATGAGACTCATGACAAGACATGCGAGAATGTGAATCAGTCTGATCCTCCGGTGGTCCTTCCTCACAACAATCCTCCCACCGCCTGTTCAAGCCGAGCCAGCGAGACAGAGAGATCGTGCCGCGCCAGCGCATAGTCCAGCAAGATCTGTCGCTGCACACGTTGCGCATCCAATACTTCGAGCAAGCTGGAGGCCCCTTGCTGGAAGCTAAACTGTGCAATCCTCAGAGCCTCCTGAGCCTGTCTCAGCAGACCCTTGTCGAACACCTCAATCAACTCCCCCGTGGTACGGACATCCTGAAAGTGCTGAGAGATGGCTCGTCCCAGATCGTTGCGCATCCGAAGCAGCTCGGCTTCCTCTCGACGCTTCGCGCCTAACGATGCAGCAATTTCTCCTTGACGGCGGTACCAAAGCGGCATCGGCACAGACAGGCCCCCTTGGACCGCTTCCCGTCCGATCTCGCGCCAAAAGCCACCGTTGAGGGTCACCGTCGGCATCCGCGCCTGCCGTTCGAATTCAATCTTCCAGTCAGACTGTTCCACGGATTTCATCAAACGCTGGATGCTTGGATGCTGCTCCATCATGCGAGCCATTAACCGTTCAATCTGCAAATCTCGAGGAAGCATTCTGAATTCACCGTGGACCATATAGGTTGGCCCAAGCGCACCGCCGGTCAAGGTGTCCACGACCACACGGCTGTTCCGAACGAAATTGTCCGCGCGTGCGAGATGCTGACGAGCCTTCAGGACTTCGACCTCGGCCTTGATGGATTCGAATTGAGGGGCTTCACCTGACTTGACGCGTGTGTTGACGATCCTTGTCACACCTTCAACGATGTCCAGGTTCTGGCGTGCGAGATCGGCGCCTTGTTGCGCCAAGAGCAGATCATAGAAGGCCACCTTCACTTGCGAAACCAAATTCAACCGTGTTTCCACCATGCCGACATTGGCGGTCACTACCCCGAGATCCGCCACTTGTCGCCGTGCGGCCCGCATGGCCGGCCATTCGATCGGCTGCCCCACCATGACGTTATATTCGGTGACTGACAAAATATTCTCCGGTGGTCCCACGATCGTGTCTTTAAGCTTACCCTGACCACCGTGGCCTGTCACAGTCGGGTTGGGGTACGCGCCCGCCGTTGTCTGGTTCCCCTTCTGCTGGTCGATGTTTCCCTCAGCGATCGAAACCAAGGGATTTCGTGCCAAGGCCAGATTGACGATCATGTCGAGGTTGTAGATCTGTTCTAGGGATTCGGCAGAAGCCGTTGCCATGCTAAGGCTGATAGTCATCCCACAAACCAGAGCCGGAATCAGTCTCATCGTGCGCTCCTATTTCAGTACAACTTCTGTAGAACAGAGACTGCAAATCATCGGTCGATCGATCATAATAGTCCGAATGTGGTTGAGTTTCAAATAACTAGCCAGACCATTACGGCATCTTCGATGCGACCTGAGAATCGGGCCGCAATCCTCCGAAGTAGAAGGCCGAAATCGCCGCTGTCGCTGCAACGTTCAATGACTCCACCCCCTCGGCCATTGGAATAGAAAACCTGACGCGGGACGCCTTCACGATGTCCGGATCCAACCCCGCTCCTTCGTTTCCAACAGCAATCATGAGGCGGCTTGGTATTGTCCGAATATCCCTGATCGAGACTCTCTCGACCAAAGCCATGACTGCTGAATAGATGTCACATCCATACGAGCAGAAAGCTCGAAAGTCCTGCGCCTGGAAGACCGGAAGGCTCAGGATCGTGCCGGCCGTGGCGCGGATGACTTTAGGGCTGAAAGGATCAGCGGAATCGACACTCAACCATACTCCGGATAGCTTCAGTGCTGCGGCTGTTCGGATAATCGCTCCCACATTCGCTGGATCTTGGAGCCTGTCTCCGTAGATTCCCAATACTCTCGATTGCTTGAACACCTGCTCCTCGTCCCATCGAGGCTGACGGACGACCGCAAGTATCCCTTGCGGCGCTTCCACATCAGTCAGTTTTTCAAAGCCGGCGTCCGGGCAAACGAACTGGCGCACAGACAGTTTCGTGCGCACTCTGCGGGCCGCCTCGGCCTCGTCACAGAGAAACCGCGGCGATACGATCAGGCTGAGGATGGACTGTGGATGTCGATGCATCAGATCGAGACAGGACTTGGTCCCTTCAAGGACAAAGGCTCCTTCTCTCGATCTGGTTTTCTTATCGCAAAACAGTTGCCGGATCAGGGAGGCCTGTGCACGGGTGAGAGCCGGAAGCTTCGGCACGGCGCCCACTATACACCCATCATCACACTGAGGAACCTACTACTAAGACAGCTGCGGCCGTCGATCACCGGCGCCTTCGTTCGGAGGCTGCTTCCGCCGCACGGATACGCTGCGCCCTCGCCTTGGCTCGCTTCAGTGCAGTCAGTTTTCCCCTGGTCCGAGTTTGCTCGAACTGCAACTGTTCAAGCTGAGACTTCAAGTGGGCTTTTTCCTGTTTATGCAGACTTGCGCATTCCGCCTTGGACAGCTGTGTCCAATCCCCGCTGCTTCTGGCACGCTTGATTCGTTCCTCCAAGGATTCTCGAAGCTGCCTGGCCCTCATCGTCATGAGAGATTTAAGAGCCTCCTGACGACGTTGGACCTCCTCTTCTTCAGCCATGATCCCACGAATATCGGTCCCTAACATAGGTCCCCACCTCCTTCAACGAGATGAAACTTGCGGCAGCATTATACCGATTTCAGACCTGATCTTGAAGTAGCACATAAGATGTTCATATTACTGATCAAATCTCGTTTTGCTCGCGCAATGTGATTGAAGATCACCCCTTCGTTGTGTATTATGGCCCTATGTCGATAGGGCAATTCATCCGGGGCTGGAGAATCTCGAGGAACCAATCCATCCAATCGCTTTCAGACGCGGCAGGTATTGCCCAGAGCTTCCTTGAGCAGATCGAGGCAGATCAGGCGGACCCCACGGCCGGTACGATTGAAGCGGTTGCCTCCGTCTTGCGCATTCCTCCCTCATGGCTGTTCGACAGTCCCCACTCCTTCGAATGTCTGTTCGCAGAGGCAGATGGGATGGAAGAGCCGTGCGCTTCTCAGGTAGATCCGGTTACAGAACGGATCTTAGCGGGATGTCGCACTGATCGATCCCTCTATGTCCTTTTGACGACGCTCATGCAAGCCGGTGACCCAAGATTCTTGCGGGCCGCCGAGATGAGTCTCCGCAGTTTGGTGAAACAATCTCGGGAAACGTCCGTGCCGTGGCAACAACGCCCTTCTGGACACTTCGAGCCCCCCAGTGATTAGATCGGTCGTCTGAATCCCTCTGAGCCAATCCTACTCCTCATCTATTGCCAGCTGGCAGCAAGCACGGCCTGCACATCTTGCGGCTGCTGATCGATGGCCTGATCCCAGGGAAGACCGGTCTGCTGCGTAAAACCCGCCATCGCTTGGATGAGCTGGTCCACTTGTGTACTGAGCAGAATCTCTCCGTTGCCTGCTTGAATCGTTTCCGTACGATTCGCTGTACTCGTATACCAGTTCTGGATCGTGACCATATCCGTCGAACCATGGATGGCCAATCGCAGGTCATTGGCCTGGCGGCTAATCACGAGATCAAGCGGATCGATCCCGGTGTCATAGCGCAGCTTGTCAGTCGTGCCACTCTTGTCTTGTAAGAGATCTTGTCCGTCTCCCCGGCTCAAGAGATAGGTATCGTTGCCGCTGCCACCGTTGAGCCTGTCGTCGCCCTCATTGCCTCGAAGCGTATCGTTACCACCGGCTCCAGTCAAAACATTGTTGGAGCTGTTGCCCATGAGCGTATTATTCAGTCCATTTCCCGTCCCGTTGATGACATCAGCCCCGGTCAACGTCAGGTTTTCCACGTTGGCACCGAGGGTATGAGTCGCACTGGTCTGAACTGTGTCCGTTCCCTCACCCGCAGCTTCTACCACGGTGTCTCTCGAACCAATGATGTAGGTATCGTCGCCGGCTCCTCCTGTCAGGGTATTGCGTCCTAGGCTAAGCAGACCATTCAGCACATTGGCCCGCTCGTTGCCGGTTCCATTGATCGCGCTGAAGCCCACCAGGGTCAGATTCTCCACGTCGGCAGCAAGGTTGTGGGTGAGGGCGCTGACTACCGTGTCCGTGCCGCTGTTTACCTCTTCAATGACGGTATCATCGACACCAATCACATAGGTGTCATTGCCTGCCAGTCCCGCCAGCACGTTGGCGCCACTATTGCCCGTGAGCTTGTTGTCAAGATCGTTTCCGATCCCGTTGATCGCCGCCGAGCCGGTCAAAACCAGGTGTTCTACATTCACCCCAAGACCATAGGTCACGGAGCTGGCGACTATGTCGAAGCCTTCGTTGGTCGCTTCGGTCACAACATCACCGACCTGATCCACTATATACAAGTCATTCCCCGCACCACCGACCATAGTATCGGCTCCGGCCTTGCCGTCTA
This sequence comes from Nitrospira sp., assembly GCA_029194665.1. NCBI lineage: Bacteria > Pseudomonadati > Nitrospirota > Nitrospiria > Nitrospirales > Nitrospiraceae > Nitrospira > Nitrospira sp. The sequence continues at coordinate 167,294 of JARFXO010000002.1, forward strand.
GCAGATTGGCCTCGTTGTTTCCAGACAACTGATTACTTAGGGCATTCCCAATGCCTGTGCTTGGTCCTGTCCCTGTCAGCGTCAAATTCTCAAGATTCGCACCCAGGGTGTATCTGAGGAGCGAGGTCTGCACCGTATCGGTTCCCTCGTCGGCCAGTTCGGTCACGACATCACCCGCGACGTCCACAATGTAGGTATCGTTGCCGGTCCCTCCGCGCATCGTGTCTGTGCCGGATCCGCCGTCGAGAAGATCGTGGCCCTGTCCACCGGCTAGGCTATCGTCGCCGGCTAGAGCCGTGATCCGATCAACCACATTCGTGCCGGTGATAGAGTCATTGCCGCCCGTCCCTGTCAGATCAAACCCACGTTGGACAAGCTGGTCATAGGACAGGACGGTGCCATCAGCAAACCTGAAGGTTTCGATCGTGCGAGGCCCCAACACATTGTTCGGGTCAAAATACGAGAGATGAAGAGCATCGCCGCTGGTCCCGATATGCAGCAGCAGCGAACCTACATCTAGGCTGAGATCAGCGGGATCGATGCCCGCACCAAATTCGAGCGTATTCGTACCGCTAGGTAGGCTCGAATCGTTAATCGTATCGACTCCGTCACCAATATTATAGACATAGGTGTCGTCGCCGGAACCGCCCAGAAGCGTATCGTTCCCGATTCCTCCGGCAATGGTGTCGTTGCCTGCACCGGCATCCACGATATCGTCTCCACCGAGGGCGTCGATGACATCATCCCCTGCGGCGGTCGTGATTGTGTCGTCCCCTTCGGTGATGGTCGGTCTGAAGAAACTGTTGATACCTGTCGTGCTGCCATCGGCAAAGGCCAAGGTCTCCACCACCAGCGAACCGTTCGCCCCTGTGAGATCGAAATTGTTCAGTACCAGTCGATCTGTCCCGCTCGTGCCGACTTGAATGATGAGCGTTCGAGCGACTTCATCATGCCTTACGATAAGGTCATTCCGGCTGATCCCTACGCCGAATTGGATAAGGTTTCCCTCGCCGACAGCCGCGACATCCTCGATCATATCGATGCCATCACCGAGGTTGAAGAGATAGGTGTCGTGACCGGTCCCACCGCGGAGCACGTCGTTGTCGAGCCCGCCGACGAGAGTATCGCGACCAGTAAGGCCGGATAGGACATTGCCATCCTCCGAGCCGATCAAGACGTTGTCCAGCTCGTTGCCTGTTCCATTGAGCGGTGGCGGAGAGATGAGGTTATCCTGATCGTCGAAGCTGGCCGGTGGTGAGACGAGTTCCAAATTTTCAAGATGCTCCCCCAATATATAGGAAACCGTGCTCTTCACCGTGTCGGTTCCTTCATTCTCCAGCTCCGCCGCCGTTTGCTCTTGGCTATGGACGATGTAGGTATCGTTGCCGAGCCCTCCGATTAAAAGATCGTCGGTTTCACGTGGGACTGCGTCTCGTCTATCCAGCCCCCCGCCTAGAAATGGTATCCCCCCAACAAACGAGAGGTTTCCAGCATCCTCCATCAGAATGTCATCACCCTCTCCACCGATCAAAATATCGCTGCCGGTTCCTTCGATGTAGGGTGGCCCTTCCAGCTCACGAAAGATCCCTCCAACCAACACATCGTTCCCGGCACCGCCGTCCAGAATGTTGTCACGTGTATTGCCCACGATGAGATTATCAAGTTCATTTCCGACCCCGTTGTCGGCGGTGAAGTCGGCAAGGACAAGATTCTCGACGTTGTCGGGCAAGGTGTAGTCCTGCGCACTCTGAACAGTATCAATCCCACCGCCCGGCGCCTCGATAACCTCATAATTCCCCGGGATGCTCGAGCTTCCCAACAGGTAGGTATCATCTCCATCCAACCCGACTAGGGAGGCTGGGAAAGATGTTTCAAGCACATCGTCGGATGAAGTAGCTGTAGAGATACCGACGTTCGAAGATGACCAAGCCAAATTCCACTCAGTACCATCGGCGAATCGCACGATTGCTTGTGTGGTTTCCGGCCCCACCGCGAACCAATCCGTTGAGAGCTGTACTGTCAGTCTATCTCCACTGTCAGGAATAAGAATGTCCGCCACGGAAGGAGCGCGCCACGTCATTACAACATCGGCAGGAATAATCTCCGCGGCCATCTCGATGAGATCGATGTCGTTCCTGTTATTGTCGAGCGTCACGTGATCATCGCCGGATCCTCGACCGAAGAGAACCCGATCGACACCTGTCCCGAGAATCAGCGTATCGTCCCCTGCCCCTCCATCGAAAACGTTATTTCCTCTGAAATCGATGAGGCTGTCGTCACCGACCCCTCCTATCAGCCGGTCGTCGCCAACAACCTGTTGTCCAGACTGCGGTTGGAACGTAAGATCTCCGTAGAGGGAGTCCTTGCCACGCCCTCCCATTAGCACATCGTTCCCGGACGATCCGATCAACAGATCATGGCCGTCGCTTCCCAGAATGGTTTCGCTTTCGGATGAGCCTGTGACCACGTTGCCAATCAACGCTCGCGCGCTCAGCTCAGCACTGTTCCACAGCGTGTCATCGGCAAATCGCACCTGCTTCTGATCGTATTCGGGCGAACCAAAGAACGACAGAACCGTCAACTCGTCCGTGGTCCCGCTGATGACCAGTTCGAGGTTGAATCCATTGCGATAGACCTCGACATCTTCAGCAGCCACCGTCGAATTGAACTGAATCGTATCGATTTCACCGGCTAGTTCTGAATCGAACACCGTATCGCGACCAGAGCCCAGGCCGAAGAGATACGTATCGGCCCCACCGAATCCAAGCAGCGCATCATCCCCAGCCCCTCCGTCGAGCACGTTTGATGCCTCGTTGCCTCTTAATTCATTATTCAGCTCGTTGCCGGTTCCGTTAACAGGAGTGATGCCGATTAACGTGAGATTCTCGACATTCGCGCTGAGACTGTAACTTACAATGCTCTGCACCGTGTCTACACCTTCACTTGCTTCCTCGATGGCCATGTCGCCGACATGGTCCACGACATAGGTGTCATTGCCGTCGCCACCAATCAACCTATCCGCACCGAGTCCGCCATCCAGCACGTTGTTTGTTCGACCGCCGATCAACGTATTCGCTAAATTGTTCCCATATCCCGTCACGGACTGTTCGAATGAACCGTATGGGATGAGTGAAAAGCTCGCGAAATCCGGCACGCGAGGATCGAGAAGGGTGAGATTTTCGATGTTCACCGGCAGACGATAGTCGTGGCCGGCGATCACTGTATCGATGCCGCCTGTGACGGTTTCAATAAGAATATCGTCATCGCCGTTCGGTCCGATGACATAGGTGTCGTTGCCGTCACCGCCCGCCAGCACACTGATTGACCCATCGGCCTTCAGCACGTTGGCCAGTTCATTTCCTACTCCGATCAATGAAGCACTACCGGTCAGCGTCAGGTTCTCAACATTGGTCCCAAGCGTTGAGCTTGCACCAGTCTGCACCCCGTCGATACCTTCTCCGGCTGACTCAACCACCGTATCGTCCGCGCCGATCACATAGGAATCGTTCCCCGATCCCCCTGTCAGGACGTTGGCGCCACTATTGCCGATCAGCACATTGTCAAGTGCATTGCCGGTGCCATGAATAGCCGCGCTCCCCGTCAATGTAAGATTCTCGACATCGGTTTCCAGGGTGCGAGTCACACTACTCCGCACCGTATCAATTCCTTCATTCGCCGACTCTGTGACCACATCCCCCTGATCATCCACAATGTACGTATCGTCACCCGAGTTGCCGGCAAGCTGATCGACTCCAGGCCCTCCATCGAGTAAATCGCTACCAGCCAACCCGGTCAGTTGATCGTCCCCGGCTAGGCCGACCAAACGATCGTGACCATTGGTGCCGACGAGAAAATCTGGTCCCGCTGTTCCGCTAATGACCGGCCGCGTGAGATTCTCAATAAGGGCCTGGTCCCAAACCGTTCCATCGGAAAACTGCACCAGCTCGGTCTGGAGCGGAGGAGCGAGGAAGTAGAGGGACACCGTCAGCCGGTCGGCACCCCCGTTGAGACTCAGGACAAGGTCATTATTGTTCCGGGAAACGACAACATCTGAGGGAGCCACTCCTGGTGCCATGCGAATCACATCCGAGCTGCCCTGAAATTCTACAATCGTGTCTTGCCCGGCCCCTGGACCAAAGAGATACGTGTCGTTGCCCCGCCCGCCGAACAACCGATCAGCCCCCAACCCGCCATCGAGTCTGTCGTCTCCCAGTCCGCTCCTAAGCACATCGGCACCGTCACCGGTAACAATCCGATCCATCACGTTCGTTCCGGTGATTTGGTCATCGCCGTCAGTTCCGGTCAGATCGAACCCACCGGCAAGCAGCTGCTCATACCTCAGCGTGCTGGCGTCGGCGAATCGAAACGACTCCACAGTGCGAGGGCCGAACACATGGTTGCGATCAAAACTATCGAGCTGTATCGCATCGCCATTTGTCCCCATGCGAATCAGCAAATCGCTCTGATCGGGATCTGATTGATCGAGAGTGAGATCGAGGCGGAGATCGGCGTATGTGATTCCGGCACCGAACACGATCTCATTCCCCGCGTCGGCCGACGCCATATCCATAATCGTATCGATCCCGTCGCCGACATTGAAGAAGTAGGAATCATGTCCTTCAGCACCCTCCAGTCGATCATTGCCCAACCCACCGCGGAAGCGATCGGCCAGATCGGTGCCTGATAAAAAGTCGTCGAACTCGGTACCATCGATATTGAACCCTTGTGCCACCAGATCAGCAAAGGAGAGCACCGTACCATCTGCGAATTGGAACTGCTCGATCGTCTGCGATCCAAACACATCGAAGGCAGAGCCTGACTGAATCCCGTCTGAACCGGTTCCCACGTTGATCACGATCTGACCGAACTGCGGAGAGAGCGAGACCGAATCGGACGTGATACCGCTACCGAACAGGACCGTATCGGTATCAGCGCCAGCACCGGAATCAAACAGAGAATCGAGCCCGTCTCCTATGTTGAAGCGATAGGTATCGCTCCCGTCCCCGCCGAGCAATTGATCGTCCCCGGCTCCACCAACCAGTACATCATCGCCTGCCTCTCCTTCGAGCGAATCATTCCCAGCCTCCCCGTTCAGTACATCGTTGCCGTCGCCGCCTCGCAGGACATCGTCTCCGGTCGCGCCGAAAATCTGATCAAACCCACCGTTGCCGAGAAGCACATCGCGTCCATCGCCCCCGTCGATCACATTGTCGATCGTCCCTCCCATCAGCACATCGTCGCCGGCAAGCCCCCGAATCGTGCGGTAGATCTCTTGGCCGTCCAGGGTGTCGAATCCGGCCGTACCCACTAGTTCCAATCCATTCGCAAGTAGCTGGGAAGCTGTCAACATGGTCCCGTCCGCAAACACGAACTGGTCAACTCCAAGGGATGCCAACTGGTTAGCGGGGTCGAACCATTGAATCTCCACCGCATCACCCGTGCCTCCCGGGCGTAGGACCAGGTAATTAATGACAGTGCCGGGATCTCCCTCCTCCTCTCCGCCTCCACCAGGAATCGTGACTTGTTTGAAGCTGAGACTGAGATTGGCTTGTGAAATCCCTGATCCAAAGACCAGCCGGTTACCTTCTCCTGGCCGGTCCTGGATGCTGTCGAACCCGCCGCCCTTAGCAAAGATATACGTATCCTGCCCTGCCTCACCAAACAGCGTGTCGTTGCCGGCAGCGCCCATCAATACGTCGTTTCCAGCCCCTGCGTTGACCACATCATTACCGGCCCCTCCAAAAATCCGTTCTCCCTGAGCGGTACCGGCGAGTTGGTCGTCTCCCAACCAACCCGAGATGGCCAAACCTGTTGCGGCAAGTTGTGCGTACGTGAGGATAGTGCCATCGGAGAATTCGAATGACTCGATAGGATGCGGCCCATTCAGGTTACCGACTCCAAAGTTCTGGATCTGAACCGCCTCTTCTCCTATCCCTGTGCGCAATACGAGAGAGTCGTCAGGTCCCATCGCTGCGATCATTGCGGTCGAACTGATTCCTGCACCGAACACCAGCCGGTTCCCCTCCCCAGCGGCTTCTTCGATAACATCAAACCCGTCGCCTAACTCATAGAGATAGGTATCTTGTCCACCGCCGCCGACAAGCGTATCGTTTCCGGCACCACCGACGAGAATATCGTTGCCTCCGCTTCCCCCAATCTGTCCATCCACGTCGCCGACAAGAATATCGTCGCCCGCTCCTCCATCAAGCTCGTCATTACCGTCGTCGCCCCTCAACCCATCATTGCCATCGCCACCGAATATCTGATCGTTGTCCTCTTCACCGAAGATTCTATCGTCGCCGGCATCACCAGCGAGGACATCATTGCCCAATCCGCCTTGGAGTTCGTCGTTCCCTTCTCCGCCGAAGATTGTGTCCGCATCTGCCCCGCCACCAAAGAGGTCATCGCCCGCACCTCCGTCCAGTTCATCCAATCCATCGCCGCCGAGCAGGAGATCGTTTCCCTCATCGCCAAATACGACATCGTTGCCGCTTTCCCCATCGAACTGATCGATCCCCTCTCCCGCAATAATCTCATCATCTCCTGTTCCGCCGAACCCTACATCATTCCCCTCACCACCGATCAAACTATCGTTCCCTACCCCACCATACAGGGCATCTACGCCGGCATCGCCGAGCAAAGTATCATCACCACCACGGCCAAGCAGGACATCATCCCCGTCGCCCCCTTCCAACCAGTCGGCCCCTTCCTGGGACGAATCCACCCCATCATCGTCACCGGACAACTGATCATTGCCCGATCCACCGAGCAACACATCATCCCCGGCATTCCCATCCAATTGATCATTCCCGGCACCGCCGGTCAGAAAGTCATTGCCGGGCGTTGTAGGATAAATCAAATTCAGACCTTGCTCCGTGTCCCCGACAAGAATATCGTTCCCCTCACCACCATCGAGCACGTCGTCTCCACCATCGCCACTGAGCGCATCGTTGCCCTCGCCCCCTTCCAAGACATCGTTACCGGGGTAAAGCACTCCGGTAAGATATTGGATCACATATTCATTAAAGTTTTGCTCGATGATACGGCCGGCCGTGTAAACGTCACCCCAGAGCACATCATCACCAACGCCTCCAATCAACCGATCGTCATTCCCACCTCCACCGAGCCGATCGTTCCCAGCTCCGCCATCCAGGTAGTCCTTACCATCTTGCGTACTCCGAGGATCAGGGACTTCATGCCACGGCTGGTCAACACGGTCATCAATGTTGTCTCCGAATAACGTGTCATTGCCCGCCCCTCCATCCAGCAGATCATGGCCCCGTCCACCGAAGAAGGAATCATTCCCTCCGTTACCGTAGAACTTGTCATCGCCGTACACAGTTCCTGGAGCATTCGCGTCCGGCCCTGCTCCCCCGATGAGGGTTTGATGATAAAAGCCTCCAGCGGTTCCCATCGCCACACCAACCGTCGGATCGGTGATCGACGACCAATCCTCGGTATACGTCCCATACCGGTCATCGGTGGTACCGACGAAGGGCTTCACGCTCACTACGCTTTCAATCTGTGTCGTATGCGTCGCGTCACCATTCACATCCACCAGCGTGGCGGAGAGTGTGACGGTGGCGTCGGCTGACACCTCGTCGCTCGCGACCAGAGTAAACAGCACTTGATCGGCGCCCTCCGGTACGGTCACTTGGAATGTCCCATCAGCACCGATGACCTGTGCACCGTCATCCGTCGCAACAGTAAGTTGGTCGGCCTGCGGACCTTGCAATCGCAGAGAGACGCGCTGTCCGCCCGCCCCAGCCGCAAAGGGTACCGAAAGCCGGAATAACTCTCCGAGGCGTTCCTCCACTGTGGCACTGGATGCCCCACCTGGCGCATAGCCAGGTGTATGAAACGGATTCGGCCCCACTCCTGTCTGGATCACCACCGTTTGGCCGGCCTGTTGGACAATGGCTTGGGCCTCTTCAAGGGCTGTCCGAAGGGTGGGGTCCAGTTTCGGGTCGTCCAGTGCCTGCGCGTAGGTGTTGGTGAAGGGATTGAGATCTGCAAAGCTGAGCGTGCGACCGAGATCGAAGAGGGTATCGGGAACATTGTGGAAAAACTCTGACATCGCGTTGCCGATGCCATGCGCCACGTCCGTCAACCAGGAAACCAGTCTGTCCTCAATGATTGTTCCCACTACTCCAACAGTACCCTGGATGCGCTCTCCCACACTGACCAATGCCGAGCTCACTAGCTTCTGAAGTTGCACCACACTCTGTCCAGCCGCATCCGCTGCTTGAGTGAGTATGTTCAAGGCTTGATTGATTCCAACCCCTGGAATCGCTAACGTGTTCGCAAACATGTCACGATCAAACTGCAATCCCGCGAGTTGCGTGGCTGCCTCAGCTTGTTCTGCCAACTGACCAACCGAGAGCGCGACACCTAAAGACGACACATACAGCGTCAATCGAACTACCGCTTCCGTATTACCCTCGACCGTGCCATCGGTGTTACCGAGTTGGGAATAGTGATTGGCGAATGATTGGGCGAAGGCCAGATCGAGTTGCAATGGCGTGTATGGTACAACGGGCGAGGTCCAGTACTCAGGGACCTGAATGGTGTGCGCAAACAGTCCCGATTGTTGAAAGCTTGTGCTTAACTCCGAAAACTCCACCTGATGACCGACCAATTGAGTGCCCGGTGCTCCCACATGTAGCCCACCCAATAAATGGATCGGATCGCCTTGAATGATGGGCGGTTGCCCGATCACGACGTGATGCTCCCCGACCACCGCAGAGGTGCGATCCGTAGCTGGAGTCGAGCCCCCTAAGACATGCGTGATCCCCGGCGCATTGAAGGTGGTGAAGTGGAGCTGCGACGGATCCAGTACGAAATCCCCATCGAGCTGCTTGGCTATCTCAAGGACAGAGATCAACGTTCCATCATTGTCTGCATTCTCTTCTCGCATGTTGGTGTCGTTAATAGCCCACTGAACTAAGGCCCCACCCAAACTGTGGCCCACGAGTTCCACGCGATTCCCCGTGACCAATTGTTGCGCGAGCCACTGGTTCACTCCATTCGCACCACCGCGCAACTCCTCGAACTGAATCCTTCCGATATCAGTCATATCGGCAAAAAGATCTTTCAGATTCGTGAGTGTGAGTTCAGTGCCGCGAAACACCAGCATCCGCTGGCCATCGTCGGTGCCAGCCGGTTTCAGCGCATAGACATAGCCGCCGGCAGAGCCAGTGACTTGTCCGCTCCCATTTAGTCCGAATGTCGCATCGATGGTCCATCCTGTAGGTAAGGAACCGAGCTCATTGTAGACTCTATCTGCTGCTTCACGAGCCTCTACAAGACTGACAACCGCTGTCATGGCGTCACTCCTTTACGTTTGATCAGGATGAGTTGTGACGATTCTTTGGTCACGCTTATCCAACGACCATTCGGTGAGATACGAAATCCTTGAAGCTCCTCTGGGGATACAACCTGCAACAGTTTGCTAACCATTTTTGATTGAGCGTCGTACATCCAAAGCCCGATAGCAGATCGATGGCCTCTCTCAATCATCAGGACATCGCCTTGTGCATTCACATCGAGAGCATGAAGACTAAATGGATCACGTGGGCTCTGTTGCACGCTCACCACTTCTTCCCAACGTTGGTTCTGACCATCCAGGCGAAACCGGCAGATCCGCCCGCCAACGGTGTAGTGCTTATCGCCATGATCCCCAGCCTTGTAACAGACACCGTAGAGATAAATTCCACGTGGATCCAGGTGGAAATCGACAACTTGATATGGGTCCTGCTTCATCGAGATTTCGTGCACAATCCGATTCTCCAGGTCTCGCAAGAGATACCCCTGTTTGAGTTCGGTCCCATCAGCCAGCCTTAACGGGGGTTTTGGGTTGGGGATTCTCTTTACGTTCCCATCCTGTTCTCTAACCAAGATGGTTTCTCTCCAGAGATACTGATTAACTACAAGCTGTGGAGTTAACCACTGAGGGATAGTGTCTCTTGGCCAGCACAGCGCTTTCAGCCCCGGCTCTAAGAACTTGACATCACAATCAGCTTGCTCCACCCAGACCCCCTTATCGACAGTCAACTTATTGCCAAGCACATACTGCCCCTTGAGACTGATTACCGCTGGCTTCGCCCAGCGCATGTCCGCAACTAATTTAGGCTGTGTCCCGATTTTGACCCTGTAAAGGCGGCTGGTTTTTCGATCGGGTGCCATTATGTCAAAGAGGATCGTTTGCTCCTGACACGTCACATCGCGAATCTGTTTCTGAAGAGTCGGCTCGATGGGCGACAGATCAATGCGCCGCAAGTCCTTCGGCTGGTTGGGATCGAGGTAGTAGAGCCCTTCCACCACAAACCCTTGTCCCGGAGCTGGCTGATGCCCCTGGATCACAACAAAGTGCGAATCGTCATACCAACACCCTCCGCCTTTAATCCCAGTGTTGATGATGTCATAGTCGCTCTTGGCTTCGGCGGTGAGTCCGAACCAGAGTAGGCTTCCTGCGAGGGCCAGCAGGAAAACAACGACGTGTCGCTGTGGACGCATGGCAATCCTTGGTAGATCACACACTCGACTATCCATCATCTCTGTCCTTTCTTAAACTTCCCCCTTCGGCTTCCAAGCCTTCGTTGCTCGCAACCCTCCCAACACCTGCTGGATCTGCTGCTGCAACCGAGCGAGCGCACCGATATCCATCGCCACACGGCTGACAAGATGCCCGTCCAAGCCTTTTGTGGCTGCTTGGCCATTCTTCGCGGCTTTCGCAATGGCAGCCAGTAGTGAAAGCTCGATGAAGCCGAAATCCAGATAGGCGATGCCCTGCGCGACTCCAACGTTGGTGTAATTCGCTGCACGTGGGTGGGCGGAGGACTCGGAGGGTTTCAATCGCACATTCAGCGCAATGGTGTCTTTGGATTCACCCATAGATTCACACTCCTTTTGTAACGCGTGAAGGATCAAGAGGATACCGGCAATATAGGAACGGTTGAATACATTTGTGTTCCTAATCTAAAAGGTGCGTGAGTCTAAGAGGCTGTCAGTTGGCTGTCAAGAAAGTACTCGTCACACCGGCCTCAAAACTGGCCGGGTGGAATCTGCACGAAAACGCCGAGGGGTTGTAACTAGCCGAAAGAGGGGGAGAGGGTCACGCCGCCGAAGCCGTTGCCCGGACGGCCTCAAGCACGCGGATCAGCTCATCCATCTCCGCTGTCTTGAACAAGCCTTCCGGTCCACGTGGCGTGAGGTCCGTAAAGGGCGATTCGTAGAGTCGAGCCGGTTCCATCACGCCGTGCTCAGTGAGGTGATCCACGATCAGATTGACGAATTCCAGCTGGTTGCCAGTGAACGTCTTGTTTGCGATAAATCCGGCCAGCGCCTCTTTGGCAGCAGCCCGATCCATCCCAACCAGAGACCGCACGAATAGCCCAAGCCCTTTGGATGCAGCTGTCGCTCGGCAGATGTCATCCGGCTCACCTGTGCCGCTCTTGCTCAACAACAGCTCCAGCTCGGCAAGGTCCGAGGCGGTCAGCGGCCTATTCATCCGCAGCTTGGCAACCACGACGTGGTCAAGATGCCGACGTAGGAACGCTCGCGCTTTGGCGACAAACTTGGCTTGATCCGTACCCACAGCGAAGCCGGGCAAGGCAATACCAATCTCGCCTCCCATCAAATCCTCGAAGTCCGTATAGACGGGCTTGCGCTGGCGCTTGTCGATGAACTGCACCAACCCGCGCAAGCGACGACGCATCACTTCCAGCATAGACACCGTCACATCCTGCCACCACTCATCGCTCTGCACGTCCTGAATCAGGACCATCTGTTCGCGGACCATCGGAATGGCGCTTTATGCTTATTACTTTGACTCCGGTGACAGTAATTCGATGAGAGAAATGGGGCTTTTCTGTGCCGAGATTCCCAGCAAAGTTTGAAAAGCGGCCATCGGGGTCTTACGCCGGTTGAAACGAAAGACAAACTCGTCCAAATAGCTCGGAAGATGCTTGGGGTCAACACCGTGATGCGTGCCGTTCAGCCACGCCTTGAGATTGCTGAATACGCGGTGGATGTGGGGAAACCGTCGCGCGGCTTGGCGAGGATCACCGACGACGCGGATGTGATGTTGGTACTCTCCCAGGGCTGACTCCGAGTACCCACGCCAACCGTCGGTTCTTACTTTGCTGCCGCCTTCCACGTGTTGCGTCAGAAACGCACCCAGCGCCATCCCGCTGGCATCGGCAATCGGCGCGAGCCGGAGCCGGCCTGCGCGTTCTCGGCGCTTGCCCTGGACATCGGTGTAGACCAGCACTTCCACCGCACCGGCCACAAGGCTTTTATGCGCTCCTGCGGCAACTCCGCGGCCCTTCTTGCCTTTTACCGGTCCTCCGATGTGTGTTTCATCCACCTCCACAAGCCCCGAGAGTTGTGTGCGGTTGTCATTGACCATCCCCTTGCGCAGCCGATGGAGCAGGTGCCAGGCGTGTTGATACCCGCCAATCCCAAGCTGTCGCTGTAGTTGCAATGCGCTGATTCCAGGAGTGTGCGTCGAAACCAAGTAGGCTGCCCAGAACCACTCTTGGATCGGTACGTGCGAACGATGCATGATCGTACCCGTGGTCGGTGAAGTTTGACGCCCGCACTGCGGGCATTCGAAGACGTAGCGCGTCTGATTCAGCCACGCCTTTTTACCCGAGCATGTCGGGCAAACGAAGCCATCGGGCCACCGGCATTGAACCAGGTAGTCCCGGCAGGCTTCGGAGGTCGAGAATCGCTGACGAAACTCCCGCACGTCCTTAGGATAACCCAGTCGCCCCATTGCTGGAGAGTGCCAAAAGAGCTAACCGGAGTCAAAGTAATAAGCATATGGCGCTTTTCTCCTCCAGCAACGCGGCGATCTCCCTGACCCGGTCGCGCAGACGCGCGAACCCTGGCTCGGCACGCAGCAAGGCGAGCTGTAGACTCAGAGCGAGCAGATCGAAGCGTTTTGCTTCCTCGTTCTCGGGATCGAGTTCAGAGGGCAGCCCCGCGACCTCATGAGAAAGTTCGGCCAGCGCTTCGTTCGCCAGCACGACCCAGGCTTCGGGCTTCGCGTATTTTTCGACCAGACGCCGATGGGGCCGCACGACGAAGTTATCAAGGTTCATGGCAGCGACTTCCCGTTGCAGCAGATCCGCGACGGATCGTCTCAGGTCCTCCTTCGTCGCCGGTCCACCATAGGTTGCGAATGCTTCCTTCACCGCCGTCACCAGCTTCTCGTGCGAAGCACAATCCAGTGCTGCAAGGAGTTCCAATCGTGCATTGAAGAGCCGCTTTCCCAGAGAAGCTCCCACCATGCCATCAGTCGCAGGAATGTCCTGACTGAAGTACTCGAGATTTTGGCAGTAATCGAAAAGATAGAAGGACTCCTTGTGTTGCCCTGGCCCGAGCAAGTCGAGACAGAGCCGCGTACCACGCCCCACCATCTGCCAGAACTTCGTCTTCGACCGCACCAGTTTGAAGAAGACGAGGTTCAGAACCTCCGGCACATCGATGCCCGTGTCGAGCATGTCTACCGAGATCGCGATATGCGGCGCCTTGTCTTTGTTCGAGAAATTATCGATCAGGCTCTGTGCATACTCGGTCTTGAAGGTGATCACCCTCGCAAATTCACCCCTGTAGTGCGGATAGTTGGCATTAAATCGTTCGGCGATGAAGTCCGCATGTTGCTGATCTTGGCAAAGATGATCGTCTTGCCCAACCGGTCGCCTCCGGCAATCGTGAGCCCGCGCGTCATCAGGTGTTCCAACACCTTGTCTACCGTGTCTTTGTTGAAGAGCCACTTGTTCACCGCCTCGGACTCCACGCGGCTAGGCACGGCGCCATCGTCGTCCCACTCCAGCGCGTCCCACTGGTCCTTTTCTTCCTCCGACAGGTCGGCGTACGTGATGCCCTCCCGCTGGAACCTCAGAGGTACTGAAACGGCCTGAGCCGGTACGAGAAATCCATCGCGGACTGCCTCTTCCAATGAGTAGGCATCGGTCGGTACGCCGTTTTCGAGATCGAAGAGGCTGTAGGTATTGCGATCGACCTCGTCCTTCGGCGTGGCCGTCAACCCGACGAGCAAAGAATCGAAGTAATCGAAGATCGCGCGGTACTTCTGGAATACCGAGCGGTGCGCCTCGTCAATGATCACAAGATCAAAATGTCCGACGCCGAAGCGCCGCTGGCTATCTGCAGTCTCGTCGATCAACCCCATCATCGTCGGATAGGTCGAGACGTAGACGCGCCCTTCGGCTTCTTTCTCGGTGACCAAATTTACCGGCGAAGCATCAGGTAGATAAGTTTTAAACGCATTGACTGCTTGGCGGACCAATGCCACGCGGTCGGCGAGGAAGAGCACGCGCTTGACCCAGTTGCAGCACAGCAACAGGTCGCAGAGGGCGATCACCGTGCGCGTCTTGCCGGCGCCGGTTGCCATGACGAGCAGAGCCTTGCGGTCGTGGTCGCGCTCGAACGCTTCGGCGATGCGCCGGATGGCCCGCGTCTGGTAATGGCGCTCGACGATTGTCGAGTTTATCGGGGCCTCCCCTAGCAATCGCCGCGTCTCGCGGCGCTGGATAACTAACTCAAGCTCTGCCTTCTTGTAGAAGCCTTGCACCCGACGTGGCGGGTAGCGAGCGTCGTCCCAGATCCAATGTTCGTAACCGTTGGAATAGAAGATGACTGGTCGCCGGCCTGACTGCTGTTCCAGGCAATCAGCATAGAGTTTCGCCTGCTGCTGCCCGACTCGCGCATCGCGTCTCGTGCGCTTGGCCTCCCCCAGTCCTAGCGGCTTGCCATCGTCACCCCACAGCACATAATCCACGAAACCCTTACCCTGATCGTTCGGCATGCCGCTGACCTCGAACTCCCGATCGCGTGGCTGATCGAGCAACCATCCCGCTTCTTTGAGTAAGAGGTCGATGAAGTAATCACGGGTCTCGGCCTCTGAGTAATCGTGGGTGTCGGGTTGTGCAACCGCTGCCTTCTTTGCTTGGGCGACTTCGGCGCGCAGGCGCTTCAGTTCATCATCCAGCGCTGTCTTGTCGGCAAGCAGCGCTGCGAGGCTCTCGTCCTGTTCGCGCAGACGGGCTTCCAGCGTCTGCAACTGCTCGGAGGTGTGCCTCGCAGCCGGCACAGGCCGGGGAATCGCCGACAGATCGAAGGTGAGTCCGGCATCCGGTCGCTCGGAGCGAGCATAGGTGCGAGCGAACCAGTAGGCCACATGGAACAGTTCCCGGATAGCAGCGAGCGCATCCGACTCCGGTACAGGACGATGACTATGCACCGCGCGGTTACCGAGCTGATTGATCACCCGTGCTTTGCTGAAGACGGCTTCACCTGCCACCAGCTTGAAGCTCGGCTCATGGATCAGCGCCGACAGGTTGTCTTGATAGGGGAGCTTCAGCGCCGCATCGTGCTTGTAGGCCCAACTCACCGCCAGCTCCAGCGTGCGACGGGCGTAGAAGCAGGCAGTTCGCGGATCGGCACGCCCCCTTCGATGCCGCCTCGAAGACGGCGGCCCATTCGCGCCGGAGGAAGGCGAACTGGCTCACGGTGTGCTCTCCAGTTCCGCTGTCAGTTCGTCCACATAGCGTCGATAGCTGAACACTCGGTCACGCTGCCGGTTGGTCAACTCAGCAACAATACCGAGACGCTCCAAATGGGCGAGCGATTTGTTGACCGTCGCGGCGGTCAACCGCGTAGCCTTGACAAGTGCTGCGGACGTCGCCAGCGGCTGCTTCTGCATGGCCTGATGCACGGCGAGGGCGGACGGCGCCGCCCGACCAAGCACCGCGATGCGGTCGCGGTCGGCGTTGACCAGTGACAGCAGCGCATTCGCCGTACCCGTCGCCTGCGAGGCACTGACCTGTACGCCCTCGGCGAAGAAGTCCAACCAGCGCTCCCAGTCGCCGTGAAAACGCACGCCGTTGAGCAGGTCGTAATACAACGCGCGGTGCGTCTTGAAGTACAGACTGGGGTAGAGCATCGGCGCGCGCAGCACGCCGTCGGCGACCAGCTGCAGCACGATCAGCAACCGTCCCATGCGACCATTTCCATCCAGAAAGGGATGGATGGTCTCGAACTGCACATGCGCGAGCGCCGCCTTGATGAGCGGCGGCGTCGGCTCTGGCACGTCGTTCAAGAATTGCTCGAATCGCGTGAGACAGTCCGCCAGGGCGTCGACCGGGGGCGGCACGAACGCTGCCTTACCGGGCCGCGTGCCGCCGATCCAGACCTGCGAGCGTCGCACCTCACCCGGCGTCTTCCCGCGGCCGCGGGGATGCGACATCAAGACCTTGTGCATGCCGCACAGCAGCCGCATGGAGGGCGGCAGCCCGCCGCGCAACGATTTCAGTCCCTGTTCGAGTGCCGCGACACAGCGGCTCACTTCACGCGCATCCTCCACCGGCACGCCGGGCTGCTCGTCGATCTCGTAGAGCAAGAGATCCGCAAGTGTCAGCGGTCATGCAATAATCCCCAGATGTGGTCAATGAATTCTCCCCACCCTCTCACCGAAGGAGGGATGTGATGGAACTTGACGATAGCAAGGAGACAACGATCATACCGTCCCAGGTAGACCACACTCGGGAGGTATGTATGGTGGATCAAGAGCGGTGGGCGGAGATTCGACGGTTGCGTCATGAAGAGCGGGGATCCATTTCAGGGATTGCGCGGCGGTTGGACCTGGATCGGAAGACCGTGCGGCGCAGTCTGCAGCAGACGACGTGGCAACCCTATCGCCGAGCGGCGATGACGGAGACGCTGCTGACCGCCCATGCCGACTTTGTGCGGACCCGTGCGTCGCAGGTTAATTATTCGGCGCGGATTCTCTATCAGGAACTGCGAGCGAGCCACGAGTACATCGGCAGTTATGAGACGGTGAAGCGAGGGGTGGCGCCGCTGCGTGAGGGTCAGCTGCAGGCGGAGCGGGCCCTCCTCCGCTTTGAGACACCGCCGGGCCAGCAGAGTCAGATTGATTGGGGCCAAGCCACCGTGCCCTTCCGCGCCGGCCCGACGGTGGTGCACGTGTTCGTGTTGACGTTGGGGTTCAGCCGACGTGGGTTCTATTACGCCTGTGCCGATGAGCGGCTGGCGCAGTTTCTCGAGGCCCATGAACGGGCTTTTGCGCATTTCGGTGGCCACACGCGAGAGCATCTGTATGACCGACCGCGAACCGTCTGTTATGCGGATGAGACGGGGCGGCGGCTCTGGAATCCCACCTTCAAAGCCTTCGCCGACTATTGGGGCTTTGAGCCGCGCGTGTGTCGGCCCTATCGGGCCCAGACCAAGGGTAAGGTCGAATCCGGCGTGAAATATCTGAAACGGAACTTTCTGCCGGGACGAACGTTTGTCGATCTGGTGGACTTTCAAACCCAACTTGACGAATGGACCGCGACAATTGCCGACCGCCGCATCCATGGCACGACGCATGAGGAGCCACTCGTCCGGTTTGCGCGAGAACGCAACCACCTGGTCCCGCTGGCGGACCAGCGCGCCTTCCAGCAGGAGGCGCGCGTCTCACGGATCGTGGCCGAGGACTATTTGGTCAGCCTGGCGACGAACCGCTACTCCGTGCCCTTCCGGCTCATTGGTCAGCGGGTTGAAGTGCAACGACGGGGGGACACGGTCCACATCTTTCACCGTGACCAAGAGATCGCGACGCACCCGGTGCTCCCGGGCCAGCACCAATTCCGAATCCAGCCCGAGCACGGCCCTGGAGCCAGTGCGCGTCTCGCCCGCCACCGTCGGTCCACGGTGAGCGATCGGTCCCCTCGCCCCGATGCCTTGCCGGAGGTCGAAGTGCGGGATCTGGCCTGGTACGAGGCGGTGTGTGAGCGCACGGCGTCGCAGGAGGGGCGGCCATGAACGCGGCGCAACTGGAACGGCTCCGTGACCAACTCACGCGCCTACGGCTCTTGAAGAGTCGGGAGCGGCTGGAGGCCCTCTTACAAGAAGCGGCCGTCAAGGAGCTGCCCTATGCCGACTTCCTCGACCAGGTGCTCGGCGAAGAAGTCGCGTCCAAGACCGCGAAGAACATTGCGATGCGGACGAGTTTGGCGCGATTTCCATTCGTCAAGAGTCTGGAGGTCTTCGACTTCAGCTACCAGCCTTCGTTGGATAAGAAGCAGATTCAGCAGGTGGCGACCTGCCACTTCATCGAGCACGGCGAGAATGTCGTGATCTTGGGGCCGCCCGGTGTGGGCAAAAGCCACCTGGCCATCGGGCTAGGGCTGCAAGCCATTGCCCAGGGCTATCGGGTGTTGTTCACGACAGCCGCCGCCATGATCGCTACGCTGACTCGGGCGCTCACGGAGAATCGGCTGGAGGACAAGCTGAAGCTCTATACCATTCCCCGGTTGCTGATCATTGATGAGATCGGCTATCTGCCCATTGACCGCACCGGGGCCAACTTGTTCTTTCAGCTCATCTCACGCCGCTATGAGAAGGGGCCGATGATTTTGACCAGTAACCAGAGTTTCGGGGCTTGGGGCGAGGTGTTTGGCGACCGGGTGCTGGCGACTGCGATCCTGGATCGGGTGCTCCACCACGCGATCACCATCAACATCCGGGGCCATTCCTACCGGCTGAAGGAGAAACTCAAAGCCGGACTTGTGCGGGTCGAAGAAGCGTCAACGACAACCTAACGGGGTGGGGAATTTTCGATGACCATAACTGGGGCAATTTGGATGACCCTTGACACGCAAGTGAAGATTGCGTGCCCTCGATCTGCGAGGACAGGACCGCCTCCTTGCGGATGAAGCTGTAGAGCAACAGCGCGGCGTTGGGCAGATGCGCCGAGAGCGCATCCAGGCGACCCAATGCCACCAACGCATCGTCGAAACGCCGACGCAGCGCAGGCGACCAGGCGATGGCCGGCTCGGGCGGCAACGGCGCCGGCACAAACGCCTTGAACCGCTCGTCGGTCGTAGCGACCTCGACGTATGTTCCAGGTGGGCGTCTGTGCATGGCGACACACAACCTAAAATAAGGATGGGCGTTATTTTAGGATGTGCTGAGAAGGTAAATCAATGAGCGGGCTTGATTGAGGCTCGCCGGAGCATGGTAATGGTGAAGCGCGGGACGAAGGACATGGCTAGAGTTCTCCCCGGAAGGCGCGGAATTGCAGCGCGCCGAAAAGCCGGTCGATCCCAGCTACCGACCGGTAATGATCTGCCTTCAATTGCTCTATAGCAGCAATACGTCGTGCGAACTCACGTTGCAGAAGCAGTGGTGGAGCGGGCACTGGAATACGGTCCAGGTTACCCCGATTGAGTTTCGGTTGTGCCGTGCCGGACAGGAACGGCTTCAGATCGGTCCGTTCGATTACATGTTCCAAGAACCGCAAGTCCGCACGATCATTTTCCGCGATCACGTGGGCATGGTTGTTCACCCAATACTTCCCGCGCGCCATGAAGGCGACGGGTGTCACGCGTGCGACGAGGTTTGCGCCATCCTCACCGATAAGGAGCCTTTCACCTTCAAAGATGAAGTCGTCCACCCAGTCAATAATTCCCGATGCGCCGTAGTAGGCGAACATACCCTGCCTACCATCACGATCAGATGCTTTTACAGGGACGCGAAGTGAATCCTGATTCTCACCGAGCTGGCCGAAAGACACGGTTGGCCATCCCTTCGGATTCGTGATCGGATCGCCGAACATGTCGAGGAAGATGGATTGGGTGAGGGTATCGAGCTTCGCGAGGGCAGCGCGGCGCTTGGCCCGCAATTCGTCCGCCTTGTCCAGGATCGCCGCAATCCGCCGCTGCTCGGGGAGGGACGGAAATGGAACTACAATTTGAGCCGCCCCCGCTTGAGTGAGCTTCCCTCGTGTTGTTCCCGTGACCCACGGAGTTACGTCATAGTTCTCAAGAACCCGGCAAAGGAATCGTAAATCCAGTTCCGCATGTGGCCGCAAAACGTGGGCGTGGTTGTTAACCCACGTTTTGCCGGATATCCCATAAGCAATTCCTCGCTCAGGATCTTCAAAATGCCCGCCATCTTCAGCAAGAAGAACGAGCGGTTCATCGAAAATGAATTCATCGATCGTCCCCTGCTGACCGTTGGCTCCGTAGTAGGGATATGGACCAGGACGCCGGTCTGACTCAGTGATGGGCCGGCGCATGCTGTCCAGGAACTCCACAACGTCCCCGAGTCGCTTGGTCGGAAAAGTCCCTGCCACTGAACTGCGGGAGATCATCCCAACATCCCTTCCAACTCCTTCATCCCTCGCTGGATCTCCTCTTCCAGCTTCGCCAGCTCGGCGAGGATCTCCTTCGGCGGACGGTGTTCGACCGCCTCATGCACGACTTCCTTGTAGCGGTTCAATGAGAGGTCGTAGCCCTGGGCTGCAATGTCGGCCCTCGGCACGCAGAAACTCTGCGCGGTACGTGGGCGTTCTCGTTCAGACCCAGCGCGTTGGGTCCAGCGCGCGAGTACGTCCGGGAGGTTGTTCTTCGCATGTTCGTCTTCAGTGAACGGCGCGCGGGGCACTGGGCCGAGCTTGTCTTCGGGCAGGAGCGGCGTGCGCTTGTCGTCGAGGCTCCAGCCATCGGCCTCGACATCGTAGAACCAGACAAAGTCGGTACCACCTGAGTTTGTCTTGGTGAACACAAGAATCGCGGTCGAGACGCCTGCATAGGGCTTGAATACCCCGCCTGGCAGCTTGATCACTGCATCGAGCTTCTGCTCTTCCACCAGGATGCGTCGCAGTTCCTTGTGTGCCTTGCTTGAGCCGAAGAGCACGCCATCCGGCACGATCACCGCCGCGCGGCCGCATGGTTTCAGCAGCCGCAGGAAGAGCGCGAGAAAGAGCAGCTCGGTCTTCTTGGTCTTGACGATCTGGAGAAGATCTTTGGCGGTGTTCTCGTAATCGAGGCTTCCCGCGAAGGGCGGATTGGCGAGCACCAATGTGTACTTCTCCTCCTCGCCCACATGGTCCTGCGCGAGCGAGTCGCGGTAGCGGATGTCCGGGCTCTCCACGCCGTGCAGCAGCATATTCATGCTGCCGATGCGCAACATCGTGTTGTCGAAGTCGAAGCCGTGGAACATTCGGTGGTGGAAGTGCTCTCGCTGCTTCGCGTCGTGTAGTAGATTCGGATGCCGCTCGCGCAAGTATTCGCCCGCTGCTACTAGAAAGCCCGCCGTGCCGCAGGCCGGATCGCAGATCACGTCGGCCGGCGTCGGTGCAGTCAGCTCGACCATCAGCCGAATGATGTGACGCGGGGTGCGGAACTGCCCGTTCTGCCCGGCGGTGGCGATCTTGGCCAGCATGTACTCATAGACATCGCCCTTGGTGTCGCGCTCCTCCATCGGCACATGGTCGAGCATGTCCACCACCTTCGCCAATAGCGCGGGAGTCGGGATGGTGAACCGCGCGTCCTTCATGTGGTACGCGTAAGTCGAGTCGCCATTGCCGAGCTGACGCGCAAGGTCGGCGCGGAGGAACGGGAACAGATGCTCGCCGACGACGGTAAACATCTCGGCTGGGGCGAAGTGTTTGAAGCGCGACCAGCGGTAGTCTTCGTATGGTCGGTGCTTCGCGTCCTTGCCCTTCGGGGAAGATCCGACGTTCCATCGGTTGCTTGAGGCGATTGGCCTTGTTTTCCTCAAGCTGATGCAGATCGTCGAGGCGGCGAATAAAAAGCAGATAGGTGATCTGCTCGATCACCTCCAACGGATTCGAGATCCCGCCGGACCAGAATGAGTCCCAAATGCGATCGATCTGATTCCTGATGTCACCGGTGATCATGCGGATTTCCTTTTAACTGGATCACTCGTACGCTCTCCTCTCTGGAATAAAAAATCAGCGGAGAGGCATACCGTCTTTTCATGAGAAAGGCAATGATTCTGAAGGTAACAATCGACCGGCCTGTACGAGGCCGCCTCAGATTTTTGGGGTTGTTTTTTCTCTGTGAGACGTACAAAATACCGCCGCGTTGCTCATGCTGGTCTAATCATCCACCCTCACCAAAGAGGCATAACCGTGAGTCTGCGAAATCTTTTCCGGCTTGTTGTGGCAATGGGTGTGTACGGCACCGTCGGTCAAGTCTGGGCGTACGACGCTGGTCCTAATCCCAGTAGCGGTGTGGACTCTTGTGTCGACGTCATCTTTTCTGCCTTCACGCCTCCTCCCTTCTCCATGGATAAGAATAATGTTACGGTGGCCCCGAAATCGGAGTTCTCATTCCTTGCATCCAAGACCGCTCTTTTTCCAAGCATCACGGTGAAGATCAAGGAGGAAAAAGTCCCGGTCACGGTGACTACGATCAACAACGGCTTCCTGGTCAAAGGGAAACTGCCCCCCAGCATCAAAGGCAGCTACATCCGACTCGACATTTTCGCCAAAGGACCCAACGACTGTGACAAGACCGATGGTTGGCTGTTGAAAGTGGGCAACTGACTGTGAGCGAGACGATCCGGGCAGGGGACTCCCTTGCCCTGGTCGTTGCCCCGGCTCGCGTCATCCTCAAGGCTCTTCTTCGATAGACTCAATCGCATCTCGTAGCGCCGCCACAAAGGCCTCCGGCTGAGCCAGAGCGTTTTCCGTCAACTGAAATTCACTGACGAGCACGCCGTCTTTATCGACCAACAGGAGACGATAGCCCGCTTTCACAAGATTCCTCCGTTCCGGCCGGCAGCGACACGAGAGCCTCTCGGTCTCATTCGATTGAGAAGCCGCGCAAGCTGGTCAAAATGAACTCAGGTTAGAACGGAAACCGAATGCCCAGCTGGACTTCGTTTGGGACGAGGTGTTGTCCGAGCAAGTTTCGCACTTCGGCATTCGAGGAACCGGAAGAAGAGGAGGAAGCAGATGCCGCAGGATGGAGCGTACGATCAAACTCCGTCGCATAGCCACCACCAAACCCTGCCCCGATGTAAGGCAAAAGCGTCCGCCCCCCGACTGAAATCGGTTTCGACAGAGTCGGAATATTCCGGAGCACGAATTCGTTCTGCTCCGGTACGATGGCGGGCGGCATCGGCCTCGCTGCTGCCTTCGATTGGGTAGGAGCCGCCGAGATCATCCTGCTGGGTGTTGCCGGCCCAATCACAGAACCTCCGTCTCTGATCGTACCGGCATGGGAGAGCGGCCCGCACAGACTCACGCTCATCGCGAGACAGATTCCCATGGACCATCTGATGATACGATTCTGAGGCATAAGGCTTTCACGATACCATCTATCCGGCCGCTCTTCAAGCGACTGCCACGGAGCCACGGCATCTGTTTAATGAGTCGACCGAGAGGTGACTCGGGGGCTCTACATCAGAAGATTCGGCTACAGACTTCATCTATTTTCTTGGTGGGTGGAGCTCGCCGCGATATGGTAGGCGCGACACACCGGCGAGACAGATCATCGAGATCCTCTATGCGATCCTACGACATGGTGGTGGTCGGCAGTGGACCGGCCGGCCAGAAAGCGGCGGTCCAAGCAGCGAAACTGTCCAAGCGCGTGGCCATCATCGAGAAAGCACCACAGCTGGGCGGAACGTCCCTCAATACCGGGACTCTGCCCAGCAAAACCTTGAAGGACACGATCGAGTACATTCATGGATTGGGACGGCGAGGGTTGCACCACTTGGGCGCCGAACTCACCAAGCAGCTGACGCTCCCGGACCTGATGACACGCAAGGATCAGGTCATCGAGACCGAAGTGGCCGTCATCACCGATCAGCTGCGGCGTAACGGCATTGAGATCATCCAGGGCACGGCCGGCTTTGTCGATCCCCATACCTTGAGCGTCCTGAGACCGGATGGGCAGGTTGATCATGTCCATGCCTCGACCATCGTCCTAGCCACAGGGTCACGCCCACGCCGCCCTGCGGAGATCCCCTTCGACGACCTGATCGTGTGCGACTCCGACTCGTTTCTCCGCACGACCAAGAACCCGGCCAGCATCATCGTCCTCGGAGGGGGTGTCATCGGTACGGAATATGCCTCGATGTTGGCCGCCTTCGGTATCAGAGTTACCCTCATCGACCGGCGGGCTCAGATGTTGCGGTTCTTGGACCAGGAAATCGCCCAGTCGCTTGACGCTCAGATGCAGCACAACGGTGTCACCATGCGGCTCGGGCAGGAACATCTGAGCATTACAGTCAATGGAACAGGACGTCCAGCAGTCCACCTCCTAGACGGCAAAACAGTTACAGCCGACATGGTGCTTCACACGATGGGACGGATCGGCAACATAGAGGCATTGAATCTCCCCGCTATCGGCATTGCCGTCGATCAGCAGGGGCAGATCGCGGTCAACGCCCAGTACCAAACCGCCATTCCCCACATCTACGCGACAGGCGATGTCATCGGGTTTCCCGCGCTTGCGGCGACAGCAATGGAACAAGGCCGTCTCGCCGCCTGTCACGCATTTCACGTCTCCGAGACGCACGACATCAAGGTGATTCCGTACGGCATCTACAGCATTCCCGAGGTCTCGATGGTGGGAAAAACCGAAGCGGAACTCGCCGCCGCCGACATTCCGCACGCCACCGGGAGGGCCTTTTTCCGAGAAATGGCGCGTGGCCACATCAGCGGCGACGTCCACGGTCTCTTAAAGGTGATCTTTCACCGTGCGACGCACGCGCTCCTGGGCGTCCATATCATCGGGCCAGGCGCGACCGAATTGATCCATATCGGCCAATCGGTCCTGACCTACGGAGGAACGGTGGAGTACTTCATCCACAACGTCTTTAATTATCCCACGATGGCTGAATGCTACCGCACCGCGGCGCTCGACGGACTGAATCGACTGTCCCACCATTCCCAATCACGATGACTCCGCACACGACCACCTCACACGACATATCCCTTTACAAGCCAGCCTTGTGGAAATGAAGGCATGTCTGGTTCCTAAATAAATTAAAGTCGTGTTCCTAAATACTTGTTGCATAAACTTTCTAACGGAATATAATGCACCCTGCACGGCCAGTCGTCATGATCTATGGGGGGTCGTAGTCATGAACATCATCCCGACTGTCGTCCTCTCGTCTCTCTGCAGTCTCCGATCTGTATCACCCACCAACGATCTCCGTCTGGAGGTTGTCCACCACAGGAGGTGCGACCATGCCCATTCCACGGACGCTTAAGAGTCGTCTCGATCGTGAACATGTTCACTACGAGGTCTTGCCCCACTCACAGACGTTCCAGGCTCTTGCCGTCGCCCAGACACTCCATCTACGAGAACAAGAGATCGCGAAGGTGGTGATCGTGAAAGTGAAGGAGCGATTTGTCACGACGGTGCTGCCTGCAACGGAAAAAGTGGATGTTCAGCGCCTACGAAAGCTCTTCGGAACCCACCGCGTCCGGCTTGCGACCGAGGAAGAGATCGCGCAGCTCTTCCCAGACTGCGAATTGGGCGCCATGCCGCCGCTCGGCACACTCTATGGGCTTCCCGTGTATGTCGATCGCGCGCTCACCCATGACGAGGAAATCGTTTTTGAAGGAGGTACTCACTCGGAGGCGATCCGTATGCGGTACTGGGATTTTGCCGCACTGGTGTTTCCCGTCGTGGCCGAATTCCACCGTCAGCCCGTAGCGACCTGTTGACCTCGACAACTCGTTATTCGGTTCTTCATACAACCGCTTCATCCACTCTCAGCGCCGCCTCTTGTCACATCCAGCGTAGAGGATCGGTGCGACCCGTCGCTCTCACGCGCAATGTCCGTCCTGTCCGTCATCGAGCGAATGTCAGGTTTTCTTCACCCAAACCTGCTAGGATGTTCCTGTGCCTGTGGGAAAGTGCCACCCTGTTGTGAAAGGAAATCCATGTTGAAAAGTTCACAGCTCATCGCCGTCTGTATCGTCGCATCGCTCATCGGCCTGCCGACCCTCTCGTTTGCTAAGGCGCGAGGATCGGGTGGAGGATTTTCGAGCGGGGCCCGTGGCGGAAATTCATCAATGGGTATCGGTAGCCGTGGATCCCGTACCTACCAAGACAACGGCGCCAAGCCGATTGAACAGTCCACCACCCCGAAACCGTCGACGACGCCACCACCGAATGCATCAGGCGCTCCACCAATGCAACCGACTCCAGCCACCCCGTCATCCTGGTGGCAACGCAATCCGCTGCTTGCCGGAATCGCCGGTGGTCTCGCCGGAACCTGGATCGGTCATATGCTCTTTGGCGCGACGGAGAGCAGTGCCAAGACCACGGACACGGAGTCGGGCGCAGCACCAGCTTCCAACAACTCTTTCGGCCTCATCCTCCTCCTGCTGGCTGTAGGAATGGGCGCAGTGTATTTCTTCAGAAAATCCAAGCAGACACATGCTCCGGTGTTCACGGGACTCTCGCGTAGTACCGCCGCGAGGGGAAGCCTGCTCGACATCTCGCCCAACAGCGCCACCGACGGGCCAACAGCCGATCATGCCTATACTGTGACTACCGAAGATAAGGCAGCCTTTCAGCAACTGCTGACCGACATTCAATCCGCTTGGAGCACCCAAGACGTGGCGGCCTTGAGACCATTTTTGACGCCGGAAATGCTGAGCTATTTCAGCACCGCCTTGGCCGAGGACAGCAGTCGAGGCGTTCAGAATCACGTGGAAGGAGTGGAGTTGCTCAAGGGAGATGTGCGCGAAGCCTGGTCCGAAGGCAACCAGGACTATGCAACCGTGGACTTACGCTGGAACGCCAGAGACTACACGGTCTCCACGACAATTCCACGCGGAGAGCCGGGCTATCTGATCGAAGGCAGTGAAGACACGCCGACAGAATCTTACGAAGTTTGGACTTTCATGCGCGTACGGAATGGACGCTGGCTCCTGTCGGCTATTCAGCAATAATCTCCGAGGAAAGGCGGCTGACTCTGTGAGTCAGCCGCCGAGCCGCTTCCAGAGACAGGGCGTGAGTACATAGGCGGCAGCTGAGACCAGCACGCCCACCACCACGCCCAATAGCCCTGCCACATAGAGTCCCGCGAATGGCGCCATAAATACGATCAAGAGCATGAACAGGGCCAGCGACGGGCGGCGTTCATAAAACGCCCGACGGGCTTCGGCTGAAAATGAACTGGAGGAGCTAAAACGATCAGACATGCCGCGAGTATAGACGAAACCTACCATCTCCGTCTCAGCAATCTCGGGGAATGAACACTGCCAGCAGGACAGTGTGTCAGTGGAAGACCGGGCCCGAATTCGTTCCTTTCATTAGTGCACAGCACTTCTTAAACTTCCTCCCGCTGCCGCAGGGACAGGGATCATTCCGCCCGATCTTTGTGTGAGCCGAGGGCTCTCGGTGGAGGTCACCAACTTCGAGCCGCGCTTGATAGATCGATCGTCCCAGATGAGCATACTCCCGCATCGCATCAGGAAAGATCTCCATCACCAATTGGGCCAACTGCTCCAGAGTTCCGTTCCCATTCGTTTCCTGATGGTACACCTCGGCAAGTTTCGGGGAGGAAAAGAACGTGAGCGTCATCAGCAACGCTCCAAGTTCCTCATCGAGTTCATCCGACGTGTACTCGTTCCACACCTCCTCAAGGTAGTCGTAGCCGATTGAAAACCCTTGTGCCCACTGACTCAACGGCGCATCGGCACTCAAGTTGTCCATCGCCCACGGTCTTATTTCGCACCCAGCCGGGAGCGAGACACCCCCAACGGTTCGTTCACGAATACAATCGTTGTAGAGCGCCATCATCGCCTGGAGCACCTGCTCCGCTTCATATTGCGTCTCATAACCGGCATCCTGATCGTTGAAGACGAGCGGAATCCATTCTGAGGGTGGAATCAACTCCGGCCCATTCGCCAAGCCGAACAAGAAGCCGGCCAGCTGAGGATAGGTCAAGGTGTCTTTGGGACGCGGTGGTGAAGAGAGGAAGCGCATTAAGAGTCTCGCCTCGACCTCTGTGAATGGTGGAACCGTACTCGTCATGACGGAGTCAGTCTGTCAGCTGTTGGTAGTGCATTTCAATCTCTTTGAGAGTGAACGACAGCAACCACGACTTGCCCACGAGGGCCGATCTCTCCCCATCGAAGCTGCAGATGGAGCGTTTCTGGTCATTTCGTCAAGCGACCCTGCACGGGAGGTCGGAAGGCCTCCCGGATGCAGTTCTACTCTGCCACGTCGAAGCGTAAGCCACTCGAACCTTCGCCGCGACCGACCGTCTTGCGTCTGCCGATCCATAACAGAGGGCTGCCGTCAAACCAGCGTGCGTATTGGAAAGAGCGGGTGACGCGTGCGCCTTCGCGCGGGATTTCTTCTTCGAAGATGTCGAGCGGGCCCGCGCTGGGTTTCAGGATTTGGCTCAGCGCCGGTTGAGGTTTGAGCGTGCCGTCCTGGCGCAGCGTGGCGCCACGGCGGAAGCGGATGGACTTTTGGTCCGGTTGAATCTGAGCGGGGAGTTGAATCTGAACAGGGATGAGGGGAATCCAGTAGCCGGGGACTGCTGTCGACAAGCGCCACTTCAAAGCGCCGTCGTTGGACGGAGCGGGCGTTGCTGGTTGATCGCGGCGTTGTCGAGCGAGGTCATCCTCACGACGATTCAGCGGGCGGCCGGAGACGCCTTCCGCGATGCGCTCCACGCCCCAGGCCAGATTCGCCATTTCATCGCGCAGGAGCAGCACTTCGTCAAGCGGTTTGCTTTCCATGGTGCGTTTGAGTGTCGGCGCCAAGAAGAGATTCGTGGAGGTGTCCACGTTGCCGCTGTTGTTGAACATGCGCCAGTGCCTCGAAGCGGGATGGGCGGATTGATTGATCGACGGCACGAGCGTGCGCACACCGAATGTGTCCGTGATGACCAGTGAGTTGATCTCGCAGATTGAGCCGACGGGAACATCCACCGGAATCACGAACCAGTCGTTGCCGTAGGTGATGGCGAAGTCGACCAGCAGCATGCGCGCTAAGTCGTCGGGCTCGGCCTCCACGGCGCCAAAATCGACCGATGCATCTTCGAACTCCCACCAGCGTGAGGCGGGCATTCCGCGATACGTCACCGGCGCCGGAATCGTGGTTCGGATGATGGGCAACGGATTCACGCCCGGTTTGCGGTCTGCTTCCGCCCCGAGCGTTTCGCCCATCTTCACGTCGAAATCGTACCAGTCGAGATCGCCTTCGTAGTATTTCGATGTCAAGACTCGCTGCGAACTGGTTGGAGCTTCCACGGAAAAGGCGTATTCCATGCGTTGCGACGACCAGGCTTCGGCTTGACCCGATGGCTCGCTGAACAAGGCCTCGTACCAGCGCAGGAACGCATTTTTCGGCGCGGCGAACGCTTGAGCATCCACGGGATCGATCGTCGGGGCGGTCGGGAGTGGAGCCTTTTTGAGCTCGGCATACAGCTTGACGCCGTCCGGAACACGGTCCGACATCACCTCCAGAAATCGCAGCGCCTCGGCATCAGCATCCGCCGCGGCTGCCGCGCTGCGAGTCGGCAAGGCGAATGTCGTCAGGAAACCTTGATGATATTTCGTGCCGAATGGCGCGCGCGCCAGCAGGCGCAGGAACTGTTGCCCAGCTTCGGCACAAACCCGCAGCCGCGCGAGCGTGCCGGGCTTCGGATGCACGGTCTCCTGCTCGACCAGGGTCTCCAACGCGACCTGTTTCGGATTGAACTTTGCCGGGCTCGCCGCGCTGCCCTGCGGCACGTAACGCGTGAGCTCGGCGCACTCGGCACGCAACCGCGCGGAGACAGGTGTGCCATTGTCGTCTCCCTGCAACTCTCCGAGTTGCCACTGACGAGCCAACAGCCAAAGCGGATCATGAATCCGAGCCTTCAACGTTTCGCTCTGCGAAGCACCGCGGACGTTGGGTTCTAACCGAGACCATGTGGTGATGGATGGCATGATGCTAGTCCCTCTCAAAAAAGTCCGTCGAGACGGTATGGCCTTCCGCATTGAAGGCGAAATACGCGGCGGGGAGATAGTGACTGGTCTCGTCGAGTAGGTCAGGAGTCACCGCACGCATGTGGACCAAATTGACGGTCTCGCGCAGCACTTTTTCAAGCCACGGGATCGTCCAGAACGCTTGCTCCATCGGATTGGGATGAGCGGCCACCAAAATCGCCTGTGGCGCAACAGAATCAGGCTGGTTGTACTGGAACACGACGCCGGTGGTTTCATTGGAGTTGGGCACCACCTCGACCCATTCGTCGATCAGCAGGCCGGCGATGGTAGGCTGCGTGAAATCGATGGCTTCGGGCATGTGCACGACCAACGAGAGCCGTCCCGGCGGAATCGGCGTGTCGGACGCTGCAGGCAGGCCGACCCAGCGATCGCCATCGCGTTGTGGAAGCTGCGCCACCTGCAGTGTGAGTGCGTCGCCGTTGTTGAGGGCTTCAGCATATTGCAGCGCGTCGTCGAGTCGTGCGACGCCCTCACGGACTCGTGCTATGCGCTGATGGAACGTCACGACCGTGAACGGGTCGCCGTCTTGAAGCGCGGTGCTCGCGCCCAACGCCCGTTGGATTTCGAGCAAATTCGGCGGGCGGAATCGCGACAATACCACGAAGTTATTACCGAAGAGATGTTTCAGCCGCTCCGCCGGATCCGTCGCGGCATCGGCTTTCGCCAGGCGCTCCGTGGCTTCGCGGTCGATGGATCGCGCTTGGAAAACGAGCGTCTTCAAATCCGCTTCAGTTTGGCCGACCGCCGACAGGGGGATGGCTCCCGGGATACCGAATAGGGCAATCGTGTGCATCGCAGATCGCAGCGGCGCCAGCGTGGTCGGCGTAACACCGGCCAGCGCCGTTTTCAACTTGGTCTCCAGCTGACGGAGCGATGCCACCGCACGGTCTGCCCGTGCCTTCAAGTTTGCCGAATCGAGAATGGTCGGTGAGTCAACGACTGCGGCGGCATTGATGTCGCCCGCACGAAGTGCGCGCCCCCCGCTCAACAGATTGCGCGCCGTCCGCACCACTTCGGTGAATTCCGACCAACTGAGATCCGTCATGGGCCATGAGGGATCCCGCACAGGATTGAGCCGCAGCGTTTGTGTCGCAGCGAGGGACACCTTTCGCCGCGCTGCAAAAAGAAACCGCTGCTCAAGCTCCGAAAGCGGCGAGTCTTCGCTCGCTTCCTGTGCGTGAATCACGTCGATCGGCGCGAGCTTCAAGTCCTTCAGTCGAAACTCTTGTGTATCGACCACCACGCCCGTCGTGCTATTCACGCGTTCAACCACGCAACGGACCTTCATGGGATTGCCCAACAGCTTTGCCGCCCACGCGTTGAGGAACGGCTCGGCCAATGATCGCGGGGTCGGCGTCCAGTCTGCGATGGCCGCCGGAGTGCCCGGAAACAACGCCACCACACGATGCGTGAAGGCGGAACCGGTCCGCGGCGTGCGGATCACCTCCAGTTCCGGCGGCGGGGCTTCGCCGCGCTCCAAGGCGTCGAGCGTGGCGGCGGCGCGGCTGGGATTTCCGCGCACGACGTGATAGGCGCTCTCGGCCAGTAACGCATCGCTCAACGCATCGACGCTGTCGGCTAACGCATCGAGCTCCACGTTCACAATGGGCGGCACGGGGAACCCCGCCCGATTACCCACGACCTGGAGAACACGTGGCCGTGCATTCGGCTCGTTGATCTGGCGCAGGAGGTTCAGTCCGTCCACCACATGGTTGGCCGGGACGCTCTCCACCGCCTGCCCGTTCTCGTCGACGCGCGTGGCGTTCAGCGGCGCTTGTTCGCGAAACGCCGCGATGAAGGGATCGAGCCCACGCTCATGCAGGCCGCGCTCGAAGCGATAGCCCAAGAGCGCGCCGAGCGGCTGTCCGGACCGCACGCCATCGAGCAGGTGTTGTGCCCTACGAGCGCGCTCGGAAGAAAGATCAATGGCGAGTGGATCGGCTTCCGGATCGGGAGTCCGGCCGAACCGCGTAAGATGGCCGCTGCGCAGCACCGCCACGGTGGCTGCATGATCGAGCGACGGCGCGTGAACGAAACCGGGATCGTGACGGAATCCAAAGATTGGTCCGGGTTCGTTGGGTGGCGCCGTCACCTCGGTCCGTGGCGGTCCTGGCTGCAGGTTCTCGACCCAGCCATAGCCTCCCAGATACACACCCGCCGGATCCCTCTGCCGCATATTCTTGAGGCGTTTCGTCGCGAACGACGTCACCCAGGCGTCCAGGCGATGCGACGTGAGATCGAGTGTGCCGCGCATCAACATCGACAACTTGTGGGTCTTCAACCCCTTCAAGGCTTCGAGACTCTTGCGGAAATCCTGCACGTTTCTGTCGGCAGGCTGAGTGAACGGCTGTCCAGTGTGCAGTGCTGCGGCAATAATGCGGTCGAGCGGCGTTTCCATCGGGAGTTGCGAGAAGCGGACATGCTCCGGCTCGGCCCGTAGATGCGGTTCACGACCGAGCAGGCGCGCTGCGGCATTCGCGTATTCGACCATCATCGAATGCCGCAGCAGCAGATACAGTAGGCTGAATGGAACCGGAATAGACACATGTTGGAGTACGGCATCGAGATCCGGCGCCTTCAATAACTGATCGATGTAGTTGAAGGTGAAGTCCGCAGCCGACGACGCCTGGATCAACGGCAGGTTCAGGGAGGAACGTGCAGGATCGCATACCGTCAGCGCCGCGCGCGGCGTGACGCCGCGAAGTCCGGCGATCAGCCTCAGCGCCGAGATCGCCTGCGAGCTTTGCGTTCGATTCCAGACGTCGGATGTCGGGGTCCGCAAGAACTCGAATAGTTCTTGGGTGTAAAAGAGTCCGAAGATGTTCCGAATGGAGTAATCCGTGGACAACCCATCCATCGCAAAGACTTCGCTGAAGTCGATGTCGGGATCACTGTGATTGCCCATGCGCGCCGCCGTCCGGCTTTCATCGCTCCAGTAGTTTTGGAGACGGCGCATCAATTCCACCACAGCAGCGTCCTTTGAGGCCGTTTTCCCATCCTCGGGCGTGGGCCCCCAGAACTCGAGTGCCGTGACGGGCAGGACGCCGTAGGGTTGCTTGCCGACGCGGATGGTGGGAAGCGGTCCACCGGCTCGCACATGATCGACAAAGTGTTGTCGCGCCCATTCCACGTTCACATCGATCAGGTCTTCAGAAAACAGGCCGGACGGATCGCCGTTGAAGAAGCCGAGCCCTATCATTTGTTCCAAGTAGTAGCCCCAGGTCGACGGCCAGAGTACGCGATTCATGTCGAGGGCTTCGCGTTGCTCGCGCGCATCCGCGTTGTCTGTGCGCGCCAGCAGCGCTATGGGAAGCCCGAGGGCCTTCGAGAGCTCCTCTCCATCCGATCCGTCTCCTGCCTGGAACCGAGGGGCGCCGAGAATCAGATGAAAGCTCTTGTCCTCTCCCGGATCGTCGGTACTGAAGCCGGATGCAACGTCTTCCGTGTTGTTCGTCGGCGTGCCTTGCGTGACGAGGCTCAAGCCGTCGGTGTATTGATGTGCTTCGATCAACTCCTTCAGCCGAGCCGCTGACGCTGCGCTATCGAGCGATGTCTTCACACCAAAAACCAGGAGCAGATCGATTTTCGGAGCCGCCGTCGGCAGCTGCATGCGCAACCCCATGCCCAGGCGTTCGGCTTCGTCGAAGTCGACCATCCACTTCATGCCATCATCGATGGCCAGTGTGTCGTCGTTTTGAAGGACGGTGGCTTGAGGGTTCGGCCCCACAGGCAGAATATCCGGAATCAGTTGCCCGGCGACGGTCACTGCAGCTGTGCCCTGCACGAATGCGGTCGCGATCCACTGATCGGGAAGCACCGTGGTGCGTGGGGCGCGAGTCCAGGTTTCATTCTGCTGCTTGTCGGGACGTACCGGCGGCGACGGGAAGTTGGGCGGCTTCGTCGGCCGCTCCGTAGGATTGGTCGGCGTCAGTTGACGAACCACCCATGCCGCACGTTCCGCGCCGTAACGCTCCGCAAGTTGTCGCCACGCATCCTTTCGCGCCTCGTCCGTGGCCGCGTTCCACAACAATCTATGGAAATGCTTGCCCCATTCGACTTCGTCTGCGGTGAGCTCCGGCTCGTGCGTGTCGACATGAATCTTGTCTGGAAACACACGAATACGCAGCTCTTGCCCGAAGAAGCGGGTCTCCAATCGAACCGGAAACAGTACGAGCGGGCGGTCACCATGTATCAACAACGGGTCCGGCATGGGTATCCTTCAGGGCAACATCTGTCGGGCAAGGATTGCGATGCGCACCGGTTTCTGCAGCGTGATGCGCGCCATGTGCGCGCCATTCGCTCCCCACTGAGCTCCGGACGGATCGGCCGAGGTGTCGGGAAGCGGCGGTGGCGGCTGATCGGGCTTCACGCCGACCTTCACATGAACCAGCTCCCGCAGTTCGGCCGCCGACTGTACCAGATGGCGCCAGGTCAGTTGATTCCAGTCCGTGACGCGTGGCGGCTGTGGAGCGATATCCTTCGGCATGTCGAGTCCGAAGTCCGGCTCGCCGGGCTGTTGCTGGATCACGAAGAACCACCCGGGATCTGGATCGGTACCTCGGGCCACACTGGCCTTCAGATCAAAGCCGAAGAACACCACATCGGGCGGCGCCGAGCCACGGAACAAGGGGTAATTCTCCTGCGTCGTGAGTTTGGGATTGGCGGCCGTACCCGTGGCCTTTGCGGCGTAGATCACGGCGTTGGGATAGCGTCGAAAGAGCTCGCCACGCACTAACAACACCAACTGATCGGGGTTTCCCGAGGCAGAAGGATTGCGGCCCAGCGGACTGTTCCAGGTGTGAATGGGCTGCATGAATTCTTGCTGCGCCGAGCCACGACGATTCCAGAAGAAGCGGAAGTAACTGCCGCGCCGGTCCGTAGGGTACTCGCGCCAGAGCAGCTCGCGACCCATCTCGTGATTCAAGCCGATCATAAATGCTTCGATGAAGCGCGAATTCGGCTGCACCAACGTGACACTGTTGGGTGGGACATGTTCGAGCCCCGGCAGGAGGAACTCCGGGGCGAGCTCCACGAGACGCTCGGACATCGGCGCCGGAAATTGCGGATGCGCCAGAATTTGCTCTTCGTCCGGAACGGCTGCATCTCTTAGCCCTCTCCTGGTCGATCCGGCCGACAGCTGCAACGGCCGAAGCCGTCCTTTCAGCGATCCCACGTCGGGAAGGCGGAAATCGATTTTGCCGATGCCTCCGATTCGCACAAGCTTCGACAAATGCACGACGGCAGCTTGACGGAATTCCGCCATCAGGGTGGGCTCACGCAGCCCTCCGTCGTCGACGGCTCGAAAAAGATCGCCCTGCGGCCCACGGATCGTCAGCACCGGAGGCCGCACGGTGGAATTGAAGTTGGCAGGCACAAGTCTCGCCTGATCGATTTGCGGGGTATTCGCAGCATCCGAGACGCTCTTGATTGTCGCCATACGGCCGACGAAAATTCGTGGTGGAACAGTAATCACGACACGGTTCACCGGCGGCAGCGCTTGTAGAAGTTTCACCATCGGACGCGCGAATGTTTGATTCTGGACAATCGCCGGTGTCAGCGCGCGCCGATTGATCGGTCCGCGGGGACGCGCCACTCGCCTCAACGCGGCAGATTGGAATCCCGGTGCCTCCGATCCGCTCAACTGCCATGCCACCGTACGCTGAACGTTGGTGTCTCCCACCTTCACCGACACCGCGACTTTCGCCAAGCTCGATCCTGTGACCTGCAGCAAGCCGTCATCTTCAATCGGCCTGACGTGGCGTACCCAGGTCGCCTGACGCGTAACAGTGGCCAACTGCTTTCGCCGCCGCTCTTCGTTTTTCTTCTCGATCGCATCCACCTGCTGCCAGGCCGAAGCCATGAGATGTTCCTGATCCTCGTGCACGATACGCGTGCCGAAGCTCGCGGCGATGCGATCCCGAGGATCCAGGTTAAGGTCGTTGATCCAATGCTGCGGCGTAACGCCCACTTCAACACGTTCCCTCGGCGGATAGGTCGAGCCGTAGATGGGTGGCGCGACGATGGGGTCCTGAGCCACCGGCTGGCTCAGTGCGTCGGCAGGAGCGTTCAAAATGTCCGCCAGTTTTCCTTGTAGCGTTTGTGATACCGGTTGCGGCTGGGCCGTGATCGGCTCCGGCGGCTTGAGGATGCCCTTCATCACAATCACGCCGCCGGAAGGAAGCCCGAATTCCGGCGAGGTAAGATCGAGCGATCGCGTACCTACGTTTTCAGGGAGCGGCTGTGGCTTGAGGTCGCGCACCAAGGATTCGAAATCGCCTTCCGGCCCGGTCGTGAATTCCCACGAATAAAATACGGGCAACTGGAACGGCGCCGTCGGCTGATCGAGACGCCACGCCGGCTCAAGCTTTTCGAGCTCTTGCCCTGCGACAGGAAGTCCGAGACCGGCCTTCCGTCCGACTTCAAACGCCGGCACCACACAGGCAATATAGGCCACATCCGGATCGAGACGCCGTGGACAGATGAACCGTGACACGGTGCGCGCCGGAGCGGCTTCGATGGCATTTTTGAGAATGGGCACCGTATCGGTTGAGGAACCCACAACCTGCGCATGTGCCCAGGCCCACGATTCTTCGAGATCGGGCAGATCCTCCGCCACAGGGCTTGTGAACTCGAGTACCGACAGCGGCGATGTGTCGGTACGGCCGAATGTGACGCTTGGCTTCTTGCGCACCACGACCAGACAGATCCAGGGCCGCAGCCGCTCCCCTGCACCGGCTTTTGCAGGAGTGAAGAGCCATGGGAAATCGGGCCGATCGAATTCAACCAGCGGGAAGAAATTGGACTCAAAGTTCGTGGTCTGATGGCGCGGCTGCACCCGAACGATCTGACGCGGATCGATCGCGGTGACATCGGCAGGACCGTAAAGACGAACATCACGAGCAGGCACATTGAAGTTGTTCAGCTGCACGCTCACCGGGAGCGAGACGTCGGCGCGTTGGGCGGAGCCGAGGGAATCCGGCGTCGTGATGCCGGAGGCAGCACCTTGCCGGACCCACGGTAAGAAGTGTCGTACTGCATTGTCGGCCATAGAAACCGCTCCTTCCTGCCCCGCCCAGCCGCGTTGCATGCCTCTGGCGCGGATGTCACTCCGCTACCGCCTCGCGACGACTTGGAAATTCGCTGCGTCTTCTTTATTCAACGTCTTCAGAGCATCTTGAGCTTCGAGCCTTGTCGCGAACGTCGTCGTCCCTTCGAGGTTTGACAGATCGATCTTGGATTTCACCGTAAACGTCCTCGGTTCCACGAGCGACGAAATCGCCGCCGCGCGATAGCGGATCGCACCTAGACGAGCGGTGTCGCTCATCCCGACCGCGCTCCATTCCGAAAATCGCTTCGCCACATCGAACTGAACGGTCGTGGTTGTCCGTGGCTCTTCGGGCGGGCTCGGGATGACGATATCCTCAAAATCCACAGCAGCCTGCACCGGCGTTCCGCAATCCGCTGCATTGCTGCCGACGCTGACACCGGCGGGCAAAAGCTCAAATGACGGGCTCGACAGTTTCTGGTCTTCGGACAAGTCACGAAACTGCGCGGGTGCGAAATGATCGCGGACTAGATCGCCGGCCAGCGGCGTTCGTGTGGCGGCGCCCACCACGATCTGCTGGATACGGAATTCTTGCGTGCCGCCCACTGGACGCGTATTACCAAAGCGAGAAATCGACGTGTTGAGCGGCACCACACTTTGCTTCACCGTCAACGTGCTCAGCGGATGAATGCGGACCGCACCGGCCGGGCCCTCTCGCAAGCTCACGAGACGCTCGCTGGTCCCCGGCATCTCCGCGTTCCAGGCTGCGGCGTCGGCCAACGCGGTGCGCAGTAAGGCCCCCACGTCGACAGGTGCAGGAAGCGGCGGCTTTTCGCCGGACACCAGCGTGGCGTTGAACGACACGGTGAAATCGATCCACCAGATTTCGAATGTCGCCTTACCCTTGACGTTCAGCGGACGCGGGCCGGAGAGCTCACCCGCAAAGCTGACCTTGAACAGATTCGTCGAGCCGGCTTTCAACTGCAATGATGCGTGCAACGAGGCGATGAAATGGAACGGATCGAACTGAATCAGCACATCGTACCCGGCTTGACCCGAGATGCTGAACTTCGATTTCTTGGCGAACAGCTCGGCGCGCGCACCGAACTGCACCGTGTTCGACGTGATCGCGAAGTAGGACTCGCAACGGATCTTCAAATTGTCCGAGTCTGCGAAGACGATCGCCGCGCGTTGCATGCGCTCCAAGCCCGGCGGTGGGACGAAAGCCGGATGCAATCCACCGACCGAGAGCGCAAAGAACGGCTGGTTGCCCCAGCTCAGACGCATGCGCATTTCGCCCGTGATGACGAAGCGATCGACAAGGCGGGAATCGAACAGCACCGCGTCCAGAAACGCGCGCTTTTGGTCGAAATCTACGCCGCCGAAGATGTTCATCCGCAGACGAACCAGATCCAGATCTTTCTTCGGCAGGACGGCCGATACCTGCCCCATGATGAGGAATCGCGTCCGTACGCCCAACTCGAGGATCAGCGCTAGATTGATGGTGATCAGCGGCGGTGTGCCCCAGGTGATCTGTGCCACGAGGCCGAACAAGTAGTGATCGCGCGCCACCGGGAAGAAGTTGCGAATCACGCTGAGGTACTGCGGCGCATTGCGGACCAGGTCCTTCGGCGCGAGCACGGCATTGAGCGTGTCGGCGCGCACGCCCGCCTGCACCGCATCTTCATTGACCGTACGATGAATGCCCAACAGGCCCCCGATGCCTGTGAGCATGAAGCCGAAGCCGATGGGAATGGGTTTGAAGCCGTCCGCCGTGATGATCACGAGGAGCGAGAAGCCGCCTCCTGGTATGTTCGTGTTCAGCAGACCCAGAGCCGAGAGCGCCGCGAAGCCTTCAATCTCCAAGTGCAGAGCGCCGGCATATTGCGAGTGTTCGCGATCGAGATCCAAGAATCCTCCGCCGTGAATGACCTTGCCGTCTATGTCCAGGCCGATGGCCTTGGGCGGCTGAAATCCGAAATCCAAATCGAACAGGCCGAGGCTGGCGTCGGGCTTGACGAAATCGACGGTCAGCGCGAAGCCCATCTTGTCGAAGCTGGCCGTGACCGGGCCCAATTGCACGTCCGCGGCAAGAGTGGCGGCCAGAGTGAGTTTGGCGTTCCCGTCCTCCGATTGTGGCTTGAGGCCAAGCGACAGAAACTGTATCCGCGCAGGCCCGAACGTCTTGCCGACGGGCGTGATGCGATTGAGATCAGTGTCGTTGGCGGCGACGACTTCGCGAGCCCGGCGGGCTCTTGACGGTGCAACGAGACGCGGCAACGCGGACGGAGGCGGCGGATTGGTTTGGGTGATGACGTTGCCCTTGCCGCCCTCCAGAAAAAATCCCCGCTCCGTCGACCATCCCACCCCCAGGTTCAGCGGAATTTTCTTCTCCCCCGATAGAATCTGCGATAGAAATCCATTCCCGGATTTATCGAGATTCAGCACCACCTCGCTCTCGCGCGAGAGCGCCCGCACGCCTGCAACGGCAGGAGACAATTCGAATTCTGCTTCAAACTTACCGAATTGCAGATGCGAGCCGTCTTCCTTGCCAAGCCGGTAAAGCGGTGTTTCGGCACCCCCGCCCTCGAAGCCGAACTTGATGCTCAGCTGTCCCGGTCCCCCGACGCTGGACTTGGTAAACTCCTCGAGATGAAAGAATAAGGCCCCGGCCGTCACCGACGGCGTGACCTTGAAGCGCCAATCTTTGTTGATTGGGACGTTGATGCTCGCGCCGAACTCGAAGGAGACCATCAATCCGGGACCGCCGTGAATCTTGGGTACGAACAGCAACGTGAGCGTGCCGTTCTTGTCGACGGCTTTCTTGGGGTCGGCTGGGTCGCGCTCCTTCCAATTGAAGCGGAGCGAGAGCGTGCGCTCGGACATCTTGTCGAGGAGCGGCGTGGCGGAACCGGGCGCTGGTTCCCAACCGTAGAGCGGCTCAATGGCCAACGTCGAAAGATCGCCGTCGTCCTCGCGCGACGTGGAGGACGTCAACCCCATGAACTCCAGAATGACGAGCGCCGCCGAAAGGGGAATGAACACATTGTCGGAAAATGTGCGTGCTTGCTCTTCATCGTCGAGCAGCCAACCGTGCTCGCTAAAGATCGTGACAAAGCGGTTCCACACCACATGCGGAATCGTGGCGGTGAGCGGCTCTTCCAGAAAGCCAAGCGGTTGCGCGGACCAATAAATGATGGGGTAGTGCAGCCGCAGATAGTCCACCATCAAGATGTCGATCAAACGGTGAACCAGCTCCGGAATGCTATGAACGCCCTCGACATCCAGCGCTTTCACGAAGTTCGTCAGCGTGGTGAAGACTTCCTTGATATCGCCGAGCGCCTTCTTGAAATCGTCGAAGCTCGGGTCCTTGGCATCGCGATAGGCGCGGATATTGGCGAGATTCTTCTCCGGCAGCACCAGCTTCGCCGCCTTACTCGAAGACAGGCCCAGGACCTTGCCGAGATCCTGTGCGTGCGCCGTGGAGACCTCCGTTTCGACGCTGATCGTCTTGCGATACTCATTGATCCCCTTGATCTGGTGCTGCGGGAACGGCTGCCCCACGGGTATATTGGGCGGCAGCCCCAGATCGATGAGCACCTCGGCGCGGGCCGCATCGTCGTTCAAACGGTCGGCCAGCCACTCGTAGAATTCGCCAACCTTGCCGACGACAGTCTGCAGGAAATTCTCGGCGCTCATGGTTGTCCTCGCAGCAGGGGCCGCTTCTCCAACGGATTACCCGTGAGTCTTGCCTTGTGCGTCGTGAACGGTTGGTGATCTTCTGACGCATTCGGCAATTCGTACGGAAAAACCGTGTGCAGTTCCTGAATCGCGTGCAGGACGTCTTGATTCTGAGCGTCCTTGAGGATCTTGAAATGGATCAGCCCCAGATTGCTGCCGATACAGAGCTGCCTGCCATTACGCATGACGTCGAAGCTTCGATGATGGCGCGCGACTAGACGGCGATAGGCATCGGCGAAATTGCTGCGGAAGTTGGGATTCGGAATCGGCGTGGCCACGATATCGATCCCCGCTGATGGAGGCTTCGCTGCCTCTGGGCGCTCTTTGTCCGGCTCATAGGGCTGACCGTTGAATTCCGGCCGTTC
This sequence comes from Nitrospira sp., assembly GCA_029194665.1. Classification (NCBI taxonomy): domain Bacteria; kingdom Pseudomonadati; phylum Nitrospirota; class Nitrospiria; order Nitrospirales; family Nitrospiraceae; genus Nitrospira; species Nitrospira sp. The sequence continues at coordinate 208,260 of JARFXO010000002.1, forward strand.
GTCGAGCAACACGTTGATCCGCCACGACCAATCAGGCGGCGTGGTCGGCTTCACGGCTGTTCCCTCCGGCCACCCGTAGGCAGGAAGCAACATAGGGGCTTCTTCCAGCCGCGCCCGCAATGCAGGAACCGCCTGCTTCGCCTTGTCATTGAGCACGTCGGCCTTCGCGTTCCAGCCTAGACGCTCGGCGTTGATGTGGGCGCGTATGAGCTGCTGCGCACGAGAGAGACGCAGATCGATATCGCGCAAATACTCCGGCAAGACCTTCTTGAAGCCGCTGGACGTGAATTGCACGAAGCGGCAGGGATTGCCATCGGGATCGGTGTTCTTCCAGTAGCTCATCGCTTGCGCCGAGCCGTAGTGCACGTCACCGGAAAGCAGGACGACTTTGCGGTAGGGTTCCAGCCGCTTGAGCAACGCCTCGGTCGCTTTCGGATCGAATGCCCACGCTTCAATCGCATCGGGATTCGTGCCGGGCATGCCACGCAGATTTTCGTTGCCGTTGGCGATGATCTCCTTGACATCGAAGGCGCGATAGGCCAATGGCGCAATCAGCTCATCGAACATCGGCGGACCGAGCACCGGCAGCGGCGCAACGACAATCAGCACTTCTTTCCCTTCCGGCAACGGACCGGCTGGAATCTGTTTCTCGATCGCGTCGAGAATGATGTTCGTGGGCGGCCCTCCGCGAGTGACCCAGTTCCGCTGTGTGCGGTTATCGAGAGCCAGCACGAGATGCCTCGTGCCCGGCACCGAAAAGTGCCAGGACAATTGATCCTCGAACTTCGTCACATCAACCGTACGCCGGTTCAAACCAAAGAGCTGCTCGATTTCGTCATTCGCAGTTTGCTGCATCGTCGCAGTTGAGGTGGTGGAGTACAGCTGCGACGCCAGTTCCAAGAGTCTCTTCGGCTTTCCTTGCAGGTACTTCTCGGGATCGTTGCCCCAGCCTTGAAACAGCGCGAACGCCAACATGCCGTTGCGGACACAGGCACGGCCTAAAGGATTGGTCATCACACGATCACGCCACATTGGATTTAAGTTCCAATCGTCGGTGACTTCGTGGTCGTCCCACATCATGTAGGTGGGAACGTTGGACATGGCACGCCGGATCTTGTGTTGATTCTTGAGGGCCTCTAGGCAATTGTCTCGGCCTCGATCAAGAGCGACTTTGTACAAACCCCCGAGATCGTCCTTGAGCTGCTGCATGAAGTCTTTGAACTTGGCGAGCTCCTCTGCTGTGAGCCCATCCGCAAACATATAGACCTTGGGAAATGTGCCGCGCACCGGCGATCCTTGCGCCGGCAGTTTGCCGGCCTGCAGCGTATCCGTATCGATCGGATCTCGCACGACAGGATCGAACTCGTCCTTCTTCTTGATGGCCGATTTCAGCTCCTCGACAGTAAGTGTCTTGAATGCGAAGTCGATGAATCGGCGAAGCAACGCATCAGCGATCTTGGGCTTATTTTTGTCGTCACGACGGCGGAAGATCGGCAGCACGGTATCGGGAACCTTGACGTTGTAGCTGGTGCGAAACTCCGCGATGCTGTCGTCGAAGTCTTTGATCGCGGCGGGCCGCCACAGCTCGTTATTCCAGGCAAAGAGATACATCGCCGCCAGTTCACCGAAGGACAACAGATGGGAATGATTGTCGACCGTCGTCATTCGCGCTTCCGACAGCACGAGATTCTTGCGCATCCCCACGGGAAAGTTCTTCTCGTCCGCTGCGCTGAACTTGGCCGCTAGTCCGTTAGGCTCGTTGGTCGGCAAGAACTCCCGTTTGGCCAGTAGCTCTTGGCCAAGGGCGATCATCTGAGGGAGCACCCGCCGTTCCACATCGTCCGCATAAATTTGATCGCCGGCAAGGAGGAGTTGATGGATGCGTTGGTTCGGGTTCTGGAATTGCTCCTTGATCAGATCATCGAGCCAGGGAAGCGCGTCCGATAATCCCGCCACCTGTATGCGGCAGGAACCGTGAACGATCTTCAAGTCGCTAAGCTTGTCCGGCGGAAGGGCGAAGCTGGGCAGCTGATCTAGCGCATAGCCCAAGGCGAGCCTGCGCCTCTCGACGGGTGTCGTGCTGAGCACATCGTCCTTGAGCAAGTTGAGCGACTTCAGGTCCTTCAGCGGACCGCCCGTCTTTTCGGTGAGCGAAATGTTGTAGGAATAGATCTGCCCGGGCTTGAGCACATCGGGGCCGGTGAGTTTCATCATCACGACGGCGATGTGCAGCTTATCGCCGATGGCGATGGTGTCTGCCCTATCAGCGTCCCGGCTGAACTTCGGCGTGTCGCCAGCCTTCGCAAGACCATCAAACAATGACAGCTGCACCGAGCACGCTTTGCTCAGTGCAACCCAAACAGAAACTAACCCAGGCTCAACCCTGCGAAGAATCGGACCGGACAGAATCAACGGCAGTTCCACGGCGAACCTCGCGTGAAGTCCGATCAGCGCCACCCCCTAGGCACCTTACTCTCGTGCGCCAGTGTGCGAGCGTATACACCAATCACTGCCCGCCATCAAGGCAAAAGATACGTCTCGCGGAATCATGGAGGGTCTAGAACAATTAGACGGCCTGTTCCACCAGGCGATCTTTGTCCCTTCCGGTGCCGCGCCTCCCTCGCAACCCACCCGCCCGCGTTGCTGGTTGTGCCAACGGCTGCCTTGTAGGCCAGAGCCCGCGGCGGCTGATGTGTCGCCGAAGCGAGGTTGATGTCATGCTGGATATCCGTACGGCCGGGCTGGTAAAAGAAAGATGGTGGTGATCCGGTGGTTGCTGACCTATCGTGAAAGGAATGTTGCCTGATGATCTCAACACTCAGGGGCACACAGCAGCTCAGTCGCCGCGCCTGCCTTGCGACGGCATTGCTGGTGACGATCGGCATCGTGGCTCTACCGGTACAGGCTGCAGACGGAAGCAAGACGAAGTTCACGCGCATCTCGACTCAGTACATTGCGGCGTTGGGCGATCCAGGTGCGACCTCCGGACACGGCGCGCAATTGTGGGGTCTGTGGCCACTGGACCCAGGTCCTCGAGGCGTGAAGCTGAACCGCTATCAATCACTAAAAACTTCCGATGGTGTCGCCCCGGCGCGCTGGAAATTCGACGAGACGGACTGGTGGCTGGAGGAACATGGCTTGATCATGGAGCAACCGACCGTTCCACTCCCTCCCGGAAAATATCTGGTCACGGGCGCCCGCAAGGTGACAGCCGTGCTGACTATTCATCCCGCCGACAGCCATGGCGACAGGCGCTGGGAGCTCGATCAAGGCGCGACGCTCTACGATGTGACCCACCTGGCCTGCCGTTCCGCGCGCTATACCGCGGCGACAGTGGGTGGTTCGTGCTCGCCTGCTCACGCGAAGCAGACGGCGTTTCCAGTTGCGCCAGGAGGAACGATGCCTCCGGTCGAGGGCTGCACGAAGCAGGACTATGCGGTACTCATCGTGATCGGCGTGGGCGTGGAAAACTGAACCGCGGTGACGCACCGACGACTTGCGCGGCAGTCAATAAACGATTCCCCACCTCTTTTCATATTCCTCAAGATTGCGAAAGATCACGCGGGCTGATAGTGCAACACTAGCAATTGGCTGGATTTCAGAGGGAGCATGGCGTAGGTCTTGCCATCGTTATCCACAAACTCCACCTCAAACACACCCGGATCAAGTGATTCCACCACAGTCCCCACTTGCCCACGCAGTAAGCGGCGATCAGAGATATCTTCGGTCAGCGCTACCACATCAAGCACGCGAATTTCATGGTTCATGATGGATGCTCCCGGCTAAAGAACATAACACGAAGCGAATCGGGGATAATCTTCGCCATGACGAATGATCCATAAACTCCGCACGGTCGCTGGCCCACTCATTCCCTGTGCAGCAAAGTCTAACGCATACCGCTGTCCGTAGTCATCTGCGCCGAGAAAACTAGCATCTGTTTGGAGCGCGGCCTGCAAGAGCCTGCGTCGCACATCTTCTGCCTCGTCAACTGTCCACCTCAACGCGCGCTTAAAGACACGAGCCTTGTGTTGACCGCGAGGATGGTCGGCATTCAGGCAGTAGTCGCGGAGCTTGCGTACATCCACGACTGCCCGATCAGCGTTTGGTAGTTTCATGCCAACCATCCCTTTTGCACTATCGCTAGCTTAAGGAACAGCACATACATCAACTGATCAAAACCTGTCCAGAGTTCTAGGTGGGTATTTCGTGCTCGCCGGCTAAGGCGAAGTAGACGGCATTTCCAGTTGCGCCAGGGGGAACGATGCCTCCGGTCGAGGGCTGCACGAAGCAAGACTATGCGGTGCTCATCGTGATCAGCGTGGGCGTGGAAGACTGAACCACGGTGGCGCACCGACAGCTTGCGCGTCGACTTCAACAAGAACCTCCCGATTATCTTCTGCTCCTCCGTTTTGTTTCATTCGCTGGAATTATGAAGAGGAGCCCGGTGAGGTTTTCCTCGCACTCGCATCCTGCGAGGGAAGTCCCGCGAAATATTCGAGGAGAGATCGGTGAATAAATATGTAGCCACCACCTACCTTCTTGAGGAGGATCAGCTTGGCGCAGTGGTCGAGGAACGGAATGAATCGGAAGGGTGTGGAGCTTGTCAGCCAGAGAACTAGTCGAAGTGAATAGTGTTTCACCACAGTTGAACCGCCACGATTGAGCCCGACCGTCAGACCAAGTAGCATGCTGGGCCCTAACTCAAGGACCAATGATCCCCTTAGCACATAGTCCAACCCGTGGTCCATCATTCTAAATAGCCCAATTATCATTACACCGAGCAACACACAGAGTAGTAATACAACCAACCCGTTTCTCAGGGACAGCGTAACGCCTTGATTCGGAGAGTCTTTATCCGCCCTAATTTGATCGATCAGCCCGCGGCTTATCCCAACCACCAATCCTGTGAACAGCCCAAACCCCACCAGCACGTAAAGCAATGCGTTGGATTTCGTGACCTTCCCAGATTCAGATCCCCATATCTGAGCCAACAAAAACGTGATGAGCACCATTGTTACTAATAAGCCAGTATTTCTCAAAAACGCTCTCCAACTCCATGACATAGCTTCAACAAGATGAATTTCCTTTAGAGAACCAATTCCCAATCCCCCGATCGGTCCAATAAAGGACCCAACAGGTATTAAACCTTTATCAAAGTTCACGAGCCCTCCAAGCATAACCATCAACATGATAACTAACAGACAACATACTACCCCATTTATTACAGGCAACTTTGTCCGACAACCCACAAAAAAACTTATCCCACTGAACAGCCCAAGCCAAAGCCCTTCACTTAGCCCACTTCCAGTCACAACGACCAGCGAAATGATTAAACCAACAGTCAGTCCTGCAAGTAGCGCCGCTACAGCTTCGTACGCTAACCTTTGGCCCGTAGAGTCCAACCAATGAGGCTGGAGTTCCTCAACCATAAATACGGACTGTGACTGTTCTTTCATTTTCCGAGCCAACCATGAGAGCCAGCGAATGGTTTGGTCCTGAGGAAACGGACTTGTGATTGATTTCTTCCGTTGAAACATCCGTTCTACATAGAGTTGGAAGATTTGCTCTCGACGCACTTGTGGTGATTCGCCCTTGTGGCTCGCTAGAGCTTTTCCATCTACTCCCTCACAGGCTAGGCTCATGATGCTGAGCATCAGTGGAGTCTGTGCTAGGTCCTGTAACACAGGATCGCTACTCATGGCCTGTTGGAGCCCCGCCAATTGTGGACCGCCAGATGTGAGAAAATTACTCATATCTTCTCTTCCTGACCCAACGGCTGGATGCAGATGGCACCATTCAGTTTGAGCCTCTTGGTGAGCCGCCCATACTCCATCAATCGGCTACAGACGATCAGTCCAGATGGATTGCGAGTCTCAATGAATGTATTGATGGCCGCCACGCAATCTAGTTGGTTGGCAAGTTGAACTTCATCCAATCCATCCAACAACGGCACAAGATAGCCATTCGCCAGCCACGCCCTCGCGATCTTCACCGGAATGCGGTACTTGGCCGAGAGCTCAGCTGCGATCCACTCCTCAAGCGACTGATTCTTTTGCCAACTCGACAGATTCAATACGATGGGCACTCGTTCTTTTGGATCGTTCTTCGTTCTGCTGATCAGGACAGCCGCAAGTTCCAGCAGACTCGTCGTCTTCCCAGATCCTGGTTCTCCTAAGATGAGAAGAAGACCCGTTTCATCAAAGACGGTGTGGATATTGTGATCTTGCTGGAGCAACTCGCGGCAGCGATCCGGTAGGTCACCGACATATTTCCAGGGCGGCTGTTCCACCATCTCATCCATCTGGCGTTTGCCCAGCAAGATCAGCACTTCATGGTAGAGCGACTGCCTGAGTACTCCATCGACCCAGTATTCCTGCACACGATCTCGGAGAATCCCGAGTTGCTCGCGCTGCTTCTTGTCCGGGGGGCAGCGATGGGAGAATACAGCTCCACTTTCGCATCGTCTTGACTTGGTGTCAGTAAAACACTGGTCGGGAACAATTTCTTTCGATAGTCAGATTTCTCTCCTGTGATTCCGCGTATCAGCTTCTCATATGGGTCTGGGTCGGTCTTTCGGAAATCCACCCAGTCGAAGATTTGGAGCAAGTTAGGGAGGTCGGGTGTTTCCGTGGCCGACGACAAGATCACTGGAATGACGGGACAGGCTCGGGCGACGAATTGTTGAATGAATGCCCACATTTCATTTTGTTGCCAAGGGCCAATCCCACTCTTCCCGACAAAAACCGCAGCAGCCTTGATCGTACCGATCTGCCTATCCAGGACTTCTATCCATACTGTCCCAGGCAGGATTTCCCGTTCGTCCAACCACGGCTTAAGGCCTCTGCGGGACAACTCATCCGCAATCTGGCGGATCTCTGGCTTGTCCTCGCTGTTGTGGCAGAGGAAGACGTCGACGTGTTCGGCGTTGGAGTGAGATTCATTCATAGATAAACGGCTCTACGCAACGAAACAACAGGATCCTATGGCTCGACCTAACGATCAAGACTCTGGTCCTTCTGCGAAGAAAGCCAGGACATTCTACGTAATCATGGTATCTAGATCTGCTTGGGAATGAGAAAAAGGTAGCAGGCAGATTACCCGATTGCCGTTGGTGCGAATGCTCTACCTTTAGGCAGTTGTTTGCTACAACACCTGCACGATGAAACACTTCACGTAGCGTGTCTTCGACATACTGGCGAGGATCGGATGGTCGGCACTCTGGCCTCGTTGGTCGATGAGTCGGATATCACGCTTGGCGTCGGGGGCCGCTGCACCTTGCTCATCAAGCTGGTAGATTCCTGCCACGCGCCGCTCGACAGGTCATGATGGGGTGGCGTCCGTCGGAGTGGAAGGTTAAGACTTCCTTTTTAATCCTAGCGTTGCGGCAACGAGATCCAGTGGTCGCCCCTGTCGATTTTTGGGATCTGCCTTGGCTCTGCGAAGATCACGAAGATCATGATAGTCTTCGACCTCCTCTTGCAGCCGAAGAAAATCCTTGTACGGTATGACGGCAAATTCTTTCTTGCCGTGTTTTTCGATAATTTGCGCTTTCATACGTCTACCGGTAGGCCTCCTTCCGATGGAGAATTCGATAAATAATGATTTTGTGCTCCACGATTTCAAACAAGACCCGCCACACGCCGATCCGCAGACGATACTCGCGCATCGCACTGGCCAGTTTTTTGATATCGCCCGTCAGTCCTTCCTCCAAGAGAAATAACGCGTCGACAATACGTTGGGCGTCGGCTTTTGGGAGCGACGCCAAATCTTCTCGGCTCGCTTGCGTATTTCAATTTCGTATCGCATCGTAGGTATTTGCATTCAGGCCATGCCGCGCGAGCGCGTGCATCGCTCTGTTTCAGGGATATGAGCAACCGTCCTATCACCGGAACCGACCCTTCCGAGGATAACAAAGTCTCACACGTCTTTCCATGTATTGCACGTGCTTCGACACTTATGTGGCCCGGCACGCGTATTGACTTATGACCGTTGATGCGCGGGCTGCATCAGAGATGACCGTCGATTACAACTCCTGCACAATAAAACACTTCAAATACCGTGTCTCCGGCATGCTGGCGAGAATGGGATGGTCGGCGCTTTGGCCGCGCTGCTCGATGAGCCGAACGCCTCCGGAGATCGACGTAAACGGCTGTGAGAGTAGGTGACGAAGTTTCATGCTTTTCTAGTTTGGCGAAATAATTATAGATTGTCCGCGTTTTCTATATTTGGTATGCTTATTCAAAAATGGTGGAGGTTTCTATGGCTGTCTCACAAATTTCATCGAAAGGGCAAATTTTGATTCCTCGGCAACTTCGACATAAACTCGGCTTCAGGGCGGGCGGAAAGGTCCAGTTGATCGAAGAAGGCGGCCGCTTAGTCATCACACCGGCGGCTGACGACCCTATCGCGGCAGCTACAGGCTTTCTCACGGGCAAGTTCTCCTTAACGGACGACCTCCGTCGCGAGCATCAAGAGGAGAAGCGTCGTGAGCAAAAAACTCGTTCTCGATAGCTTCGCGCTGGTCAGTCTGTTTCATAAGGAGCCGGGGTGGGAGAAAGTCCGAGCTGCGTTGTATGATCAGCAACGAGCAGGAACTAAGGCTTTGTTGAACTGGATCAATTGGGGCGAGTTCTTTTACATCGTCAAACGCAAGGTTGGGGCCGGTCAAGCCGTGGAAGCCCTCCATCTATTGGAACAGTTACCCATCGAACTGGTGCCGGTGGACCTTCCTTTGGTGCGAGAGGCAGCGGAAATCAAAAGTGCCTATGCGGTCTCTTATGCCGATGCCTTTTGCATCGCAACCGCCCATCGCCTGTCAGGAACCGTCTTAACAAGCGATCCTGAATTCCACGCGGTCGAGCATCTGATCACCGTCCGATGGCTGACCACCTAACTGGGTAGCACGATCATAGCGCTGCCCGGCTGCGGACAAACCGCTCGTCAGAACGACTTATATTCAAGCCATTTGCCGTTCAGCGTGATTTTGCAGCGGGTTTCACCCTGGCTGCCGGTGACCTTTTCCATGTCCACCGTGAAATCGATCGCGCTCATGATGCCGTCACCGAACATCTCGTTCGCCATCTCGCGCAAGGAATCGCCGTACACACCGACAATTTCGAGCAACCGGTACTTGAACGGGTCCGTCATGTTGGGCAGATCCGTGCGTACCGGAAAGCGGCTCAAGGCCTGGACAATCTCATTGTCCAAATCCAAAAGCTTGCCGACCTTCACCGCTTCGTCCGGGGTAAATCGGTGATTACCATTCAAGGCCACCGCCACAAACGCGGGGTTCTTGCCGAGGGCTTTCGCGACGTCGGCAATCGTGAGTTTCTTCTCGAGTCGAGCGGCCTTGACCTTGCTGCGTATCGCTTCTTTCTCCATGTCGGCCTCCCATGAATAGGGGTTTCAGTCAACAATCAACCGGAGACCCTGTGGAAGTAAATGGACCGCTGACCTCTCATGCAGCCTCCGACGTAACTGGAAGGAGATGCGTTTGTGGCACAGAAAGTCCCAGTACCTCTTCTATTCCACTTCTTTCAGAAGAACCGTTCAGATGACGCCGTCTGGGGTGCGCGAGCGAGGTAAACCTGTCGGTTGCCCAGTACGGGCAGATACCGCTACTACAGTGTCTGCCCCTGCTCCGTTACGGCAAGCTGCCCTCTGTTGAGTCACTTAACGATCATGGCCATGATCGTCATCACCGTCGTGAGAGTTCTAGAGCGTTCCCTTTTTAGGTTGATGCATAGCCCGCATTCCTGAAGTAGTTGGCGCACTCGTTGGGCTGGAAGGTTTTGAGAAGCTGGCCGAGTTTCCTCCACAGGGGTTCGACCGTTCGTTCAGCGGCCTTCCGCAGAAGCGTCTTGATCTTGGCGAAGACCTGTTCGATCGGGTTGAGGTCGGGGGAGTATTGAGGGAGCAGGAGGCGGGTTGCCCCAGCCTTGCGGATGGCGGTGTGGACAGCCTTGTTCTTGTGGCTGGTGAGGTTGTCGAGGACGACCATGTCACCAGGCTTCAGGATCGGGACCAGACAATGCTCGACATAAGCCAGGAAGCTATCACCATCGAGAGGGCCGTCGAGAACACACGGCGCGGTCAGGCCGTCTAGGCGCAGCGCCCCCACGAACGTCAGGGTTTTCCAGTGCCCATGCGGCACCTTGGCTCGCAGGCGCTCGCCGTTACGACAGCGGCCATGTGTGCGCACCATGTTCGTTTTGATCCAGGTCTCATCGATGAACACCAGGCGCCGGGGATCGAGCTTCGCCTGCTGGTTCTTCCAGCGCGTGCGGCGCTGAGCGACATCCGGCCGATCCTGTTCGCTGGCGTGGACGGTTTTTTTTAAAGCGGATCCCTTCGCCGATATAAAAATACGACAGCATCCCCGTTGTCGCCTTCACACCACGCTCGTTGAAGAACCGCGTCGACAACGCCATCAGGGTGATGTCCGGTTCAACCTCCAGCACGTGTAACAGCCACTCCCGGTGCGGCTTCAGTTTCGATGGGCGGTGGCCGCCGGTGCCAATGATCCCCCGTGCCCCCGTTTGCAGGTAGCGGGCAACCCACCGGATCGCTGACGAGTCACTCACGCCAAAGCGTGCTGCTGCTTCCCGCCGCGACAGCTTCCCCTCAACCACCGCGTCAATCACCCGTTCCCGCAAGTCCTGCGAATAGCCTTTCCCCATCCATCCGGCCTCCTTCCCGGTCTCGACAGGGAATCACAACGGCGCGTGATAGGGAATCATTTTCTGATCCAGGCTATTCGAGGAATGCTCTAGCCTCTGTCATATCCCTTGTCGACAATGACGTATTGCGCGGGAAGCCCTGCCAATAACGGTGCGGTTTGCGTGCAGTCTGACGCCTGAACCAGCGTCAAGATGAAGCGGAGCGGATTGCCAAGCCCATCTACCGTGGCCTGGATTTTGGTGGTCAGTCCGCCCTTGCTACGCCCGATGGCTTCCCGGTCGCGGACGTCTTGGGTTGCGTGCCCCCTTTTTCCGCGCCCCTGCCGCATGCTGATGCGCACGCACGATGGCGGAGTCGATCATGGCGTATTCGTTGTCGGCATCGGCAGCCAGCTGGGTCAACACCACTTCCCACACGCCACGCTCGCACCAGCGTGTAAAACGCGTATGCACCGCCTTCCATGGACCAAACCGTTCCGGTAAATCTCGCCAGGGAATGCCCGTCCGGTACCGATCGAGCACGGCCTCCACGAACAACCGATTATCCTTCGCCGTCACGCCAACAGTGTCTTCACGCCCCGGCAGCAATCCTTCAATCCGCTTCCACTGATCGTCCCGCAATCCATATCGTCGGACCATTCAGAAGCCTCCCCATCGGCCTCTGAACAGTGAAGCACAAACTCAACCCCTTGTGAATCCTCAAAACTAAATTGAGGACACACTCTAGTGCATCCCTACCACTGTATCTAAAGAGACTCCAGGTAAACTGCCTGTTTCCCACTCCGCTATGTCGAGCAATTCCCGTCGCGGTGGGCCTCAGTCCGCGCGTCGGGCGGTGAAGTCCTCACGGGCGTGTTTGCATGCTCACGTGATCCTTGAGCCGGGAGCTCATCCGATCGATCGGCGGACCTTCAAGGCACACACGTGCCCACATCTCAAGGTGCAAAAGTCTTAGCCGCAGCTGCTGGCTGCCCCGCTCCAGGAGGTGCCGAACCTCACGGTCGGTCAATTCGAAGAGGTCCGCTACGAAAGACCCTGCGAACAGCTCCGGGCGTATCTTCATCCGATACTGCGCGTTGGTCGGGAAACCCATTTTCTTGCGATACGCCAGTTCTGGGGGCAGATAGCGCGCCGCAACTTCCCGCAGCACCCATTTGTCGCGCAGGAAGTAATGCCCTCGCGCCACTGCTGAAGGAGAGAACCTGACTTTGAGGTTGTAGGGCATGTTGACGGCGAGTCTCACCAAGCGGCTGTCCAAGAAGGGGAATCGCGATTCGATACTCGCCGCCATTCCCAGGCAATCGTTCCGATGCAAGAGCGTCCGCAGGTGGTAGCTTAAGTAATTAACCGTCACAAGGTCTTGGTCCGTCGGCTCCCGTCCGGTCTTGTCCCGCACCGCGCTCCTGAGTTCGGCTTTCTCCATGTCCCTCTCGAATCGATTGTGCAGTCCCTGTACGACCGTGGAATCGTCCTCGGAAACTACTGCTGGCATCGCTCGTCCGATCAGCCGTCTCGCCAAGCCTCTCGCCAGATGCCACGATACACGCGGTAGCTCCAACAGGGATCGCACTACGGCCGCGCGTAGGTTGAAGATCAGCCATGGATACCCGACATAGCACTCGTCCGCCCCTTCTCCAGACAGGATCGCTTTGACCCGGTGGTCGCGCACCAGCTTTGATACCATGAGAAAAGGTACCGAGTTGAGATGATAGGTGAAGGGATGACCGTAGTGCCGGATGACTTCCGGTATGCTGTCGATGCTGTCCTGGTCGACGACTGCAACCGTCTTCAGATCCAGCCTCAGATGCTTCGCAAGCTTTGCCGCCGCTTCGTACTCACTGTGTGGGCCGATCACGTTCGCGTGAAAGATGGCCAGGTGGTTATGAAACCGTGCGGCCATGGCCATGGTGAGCGAGGAGTCGACGCCACCGCTGCAGAGAGCGCCCACCGGCGCATCCGCGACCAGCTGACCTCGCACACTCTCGAGGAGGACCTCCTCCACCGCGTCGACGACCTGCTTCGGCCTGAGGTGCCTGAGTCGTTCCACCTCGGCCTGATCCCAGAAGTCGCTCATGTGCCAGAAGCGGCGCCAATGGGCGTGGCCGTCGCTTGAGACACTCACTGTCGTTCCCGGCGGCACGATCCGGATGTTCTGGTAGAACGTATGCCCCTGTGTGGGCCCACCGAAGCCTTGGATATAGGACGAGATGGTGAGCGCATCCGCCCGAAACGGCACCCACGGGCGCATCGCACCGATCTCCGATGCGAAGACGAATTGGTCCTCCGTCGCGCAGACGTGCAGGGGTTTGATTCCGAAGCGGTCGCGAGCGAGGACGAGCGAGCGCTCCTCCTTGTCATAGAGAGCAAAGGCAAACATCCCCTCGAGCCTCGGTAGGGTTGCATCCACGCCCTGGTGGATGAGGCACTCGAGAAGGACCTCGGTGTCGCTTGTCGTCCTGAACTGGACACCTCGAGCCTCCAACTCAGCGCGCAGTTCAAGATAGTTGTAGATCTCGCCATTATATGCGAGCACGTACCGAGCTGTACTATCCCAAAAGGGCTGATTGCTGCGTGGGTTGAGATCCAGGAGGGCGAGGCGGGTGTGAACGAGTCCAATCCCTTCGCCAGCGAAGATCGCCTGATGATCGGGGCCGCGATGGTGGAGCAAGCGCGCGGAGGCCTCCAGGCGTTCTTGGTCCGGCGTTTCAAGCGACCCGTGGTACAGCACTCCAAGGATTCCGCACATCGAGATATTCTCCCGTACAGTACGCTGCTCGCGGCTTCCAGTCGGCAACGCGCCCATGGACGACCCACGAAAGCGGATCGCGGTCGAGCTAGTGTCCCGCTGTGCTGCCGGCCGTGAACCGGCGCATCGCCAGCCCCAGGGTCATATGCATAGGTGATTTAAATAATCTTTATGCATAATTCAAACGACCTTCTTATATGGCTAGAGCAGTATCACGGGACCGGCAAAGACGTCAAATTCTTCTGCTTGGCGAAAGACCCACTTTGTACCAAGCGGTCCGCTGAAGAGCGGTCCCGAGGTGCGCGGACCGGTTATAGCCAAGCCCTCAATTACTGATGGACATTGACGGTGGACTTTGCGATCATGGGGCATGAGATGCTCATCAGATTTGCGCCAACGGGTCGTGGATTTTGTCCGGAGTGGTGGCAGCAAGGCCGAGGCGGCTCGGCGATTCAAGGTGGGCGAGGCCAGCGTCTACCGCTGGCTCAAGCCCGGCGGCCTAGCATACAAGCGTCCCGGCCCACAACGACCCCACAAACTGGATTGGGACGCCTTGCGTCGTCATGTGGAAGTCCATCCCGATCGGACACAAGCGGAGCGAGCACGGCATTTCCAGGTGTCCCGGCATTGCATCTGGAACGCACTCCACAAACTGGCGTTGACCCATAAAAAAAAGGATCGGGTACCAGGAGCGCGATCCGCAGCAACGGAAACAATTCCTGCGCCTGCGCGAGCGGTTCTTTCGCCGTGGCAAACGACCCGTCCATATCGATGAATGCGGGTTTGCGTCGTCGACGGCGCGGCGGTATGGGTACGCACCGAAGGGTCACCGCGTGGACGGCCTGGTCTCCGGGCAGCGCCGGCCACGGACCTCGCTGATTGCGGCCCGTATGGATGGGCGATTCGAAGAACCACTGCTGTTTGAGGGGACGTGCGATACGGTGGTCTTCAACACCTGGCTCAAGACGAGGCTGTGCCCGCGTCTCAATGCCCAGCACCTCGTGATCATGGACAACGCGGCCTTTCACACATCGTCGGAGACGGCGGCGCTCATCGAGGCCACCGGCGCCACGCTGCTGTTCCTGCCGCCGTACTCTCCCGACTTTAACCCGATCGAACAGGACTTCGCTGCCCTCAAGAAACGCAGGGAATACCATGAAACCGCTACCCTCGATCAGATCGTGAAGGCCTATTCATAACTATGGGCTTAGCTATAATTAGGCCGCCGGCCCCCGCGGGAGGGCGCGAAATAAAATTTGACTAGGGCGTGTCATCAATTAATTTTCTCGATTCACAGAGCCATCGTGTTGTGATTTACTCCGTCCCAGACCAAAGGAGGGGTCTGCGGATGGTGAGACGGTATGGATTGCGTGATGACCAATGGGAGAAGATCGAGCATCTGCTGCCTGGTCGTGAAGAGACGGTGGGCGTGACGGCGAAGGACAACCGGCTGTTTGTGGAAGCGGTGTTGTACCGGTATCGCGCGGGGATCCCGTGGCGGGATCTGCCGGAGCGGTTCGGAGATTTCCGAGTGATCCACACACGCCATACGCGCTGGAGTCGACGCGGCGTCTGGAAGCGGGTGTTTGAACGTCTTGCTGACGATCCTGACAACGAATACGCGATGATCGATTCCACCATCGTTCGTGCCCACCAGCACAGCGCTGGTGCAAAAGGGGGCACCACGCGCAGGAAGCCATCGGACGCAGCAAGGGTGGCCTGACCACCAAAATCCACGCCACCTGTGATGCGTTGGGTAACCCAACGGGGTTTCATCTCACCCCAGGGCAGGCGCATGACCTGGAGGGCGCCGATGTCTTGCTACCCGGCATTGACGCGGATACCATCATTGCCGATAAGGCCTTTGATGCCGATGAACGGGTGATCCAGCCGCTGCAACGAGCGGGCAAGGTCGTGGTCATTCCCCCCAAAGCCAACAGAACCACCCCCCGCGAATACGATCAAGACCTCTACCGAGCCCGGCATCTGATTGAGAACTTCTTCGCCAGACTCAAGCAATTCCGCGCCATCGCCACCCGCTACGACAAACGCGCCGCCAATTTCCTCGGTGCCATCTATCTCGCTGCTTCAATGACATGGCTTAATTGATGACACGCCCTAGAACAGCTGCACGATGAAACACTTCAGATGCCGCGTCTCCCTCAGAACGACTTATACCCAAGCCATTGCCGTTCAGCGTGATTTTGCAGCGGGTTTCACCCTGGCTGCCGGTGACCTTTTCCATGTCCACCGTGAAATCGATCGCGCTCATGATGCCGTCGCCGAACATCTCGTTGGCCACCTCACGCAAAGAATCGCCGTATACGCCGACAATTTCGAGTAACCGGTACTTGAACGGGTCCGTCATGTTGGGCAGATCCGTACGTACCGGAAAGCCGCTCAAGGACTGAATGACCTCGTTGTCCAAATCCAAAAGCTTGCCGACCTTCGCCGCTTCGTCCGGGGTAAATCGGTGATTACCATTCAAGGCCGCCGCCACGAACGTTGGGTTCTTGCCGAGGGCTTTCGCGACGTCCGCGATCATGAGTTTCTTCCCGAGCCGAGCGGCCTTGACCTTGCTGCGTATCGCTTCTTTTTCCATGCTGGCCTCCAATAGATAGGGGGGGCTCTATCAACAATCAACCGGGACCCTATGGAAAAGAGATGGACGCGAACCTCTCATGCGGCCTCGGACATAACAGGAAGGAACTGTTCGCACCAAAGGCGAGTTACCTCGCATGGCGGAGTTTCACCCCCGCCATCCCAGAATCCATACCGGTTGGTGGACCTAACGATTCGAGGGTCGTCTGCCGGCCATTTCCAGATGTAGGCCGGCCTGTCGGTCCTGTTCGCGCGCCGCGTCCTCGTAAAACTGCGTGAGCATTTGCGCACCGGCCACCCAGTCCGAATCATGTCCGAAGAGCTGTTCGTAGGTCAAGGCGCGATTGGCTTGTTCTGCTGCCTTTTTGCGGGAAATCACAGCCTGTCGAGAGTAATAGGAAGCGATTCTTAAATGGTCCTGATTTGAGTTGGGCGAGTCGGCATCAAGCTGCGCCGACAGGCCTCGTCCGCATCCGGTTGTGAACAGGAGGCTTGCGAATAAGAGGAACGTGGCGATCTTCATGCGATGGAGATCTTCCTTTACTGATATTATGCTACTGTGCGCTAGTCCGATCAACAAGGGTGCCGTTCATCCCATCCCACCACTTTTCCGACGTATATTTCCAGGTTCCGTAGGCCCTCTAGCTCAGATGCCGCAGTCCAGCGTACAATAAATCTCAGACGAGCGGGAGGACCCTGCTGGACCGGAGGAACCACCATGAAACGGACTGTGGCCGCCCTGCTGTCGGTTCTGCTGGTGGGAGGGTGCGGCGTCCTCGTTCCATATATCTATGATGCCCAAACACTACGGGATCGGTTGGTCGTATCGATGTCGAAGGAACAAGTCCTGAAGCAGTTGGGCAAACCGAATCGTGTCGTCCAGAATGAGGGGCAGCAGACCATTTGGGAATATCGGTTCTATCCAGAGGGCGATTGGACTGCCTATGTGATCCATTGTCCGTTTTTCCCAAACTGCTACTTTCCGGGCGAAGCGGGGCATCCGTATTATGTCGTGTTGCAGGACAATCAATTGTGCCTCTGGGGAACGCCTGAGGTCGTCCGGCCCCTGCTGGGGCTGGTCTGTGGGCCTACTGTTCCGCTCGATGGACAAGAGCATGTCCGTGGAGACCTTCGCATTTCGGTGATTCCGGTATTCATGCCTCCTCCCATCGTGCCCCTGCCGCAGCGTTTAGCCATCATGCCTGTCGACGGGTCGTCTGATGTCGAAATCAGCTCATGGCTCGATCTGACCTTGAATTTCCTGCGCACACGCCATCGAGACTTGGTGCTGGTGGAACGAGAGGATCTGCAGGCGGTGCTGGAGGAGATGGGCATCCAATACGGCGGCCATGTCGATGACGAAACGTCGATCCATATCGGGAGGCTTCTCGGCGCGGACAGTTTGCTGATCTATCGAATGATCCTACCGAAGGGTATGCCATTGTCGGCAGCGGTCGAACTCCGCCTCTTCCAGGTTGAAAGCGGAACCACTCTGTTCCGCCAAATGGTTTCGGGAAGCCAAACGCCGCCCGTACCGGTCGCAGCCAGGACCCAGCGTTCCGCCAAGCCTGACTCTCTCATCAATCGTCTCTTGCTCCAAGAAACCGCCACCTATGGATTGGCTGCGCTCACGGCTGCCTTCGGCGATAATCCATTAGGACTGGTGCCGGACTACACTTGGTCGGGGCAGGGCATAAAAGTACTGGACGTCCTTCAAGGGGGACCGGGCTTCCGTGCCGGAATCAAGTCGGGTGATCAAATCGTGGAGTCCGACGATCGACCGGTCGGGAGCTGGTCGGATCCGGTCACACTCCCGGCGCAGTTGACCGTCAGGCATAACGGGGTCCCCATCGAGATGTCTGTCAGATGACCGGTGAACCCGAGTGGTGTCAGGTGTCGAGCAGGAGAGGGGGATAGATTCGTGAGGTTTCAATCGTTCAGCTTCAGAGAGGAAGGCGATCGTCATCCATATCGAGGGGTCCTATACAATGCCACCTCTCATGCAGCCTTGGACGTACCTGAAAGGAGGTGTTCGCACCAAAAATCTGTTAAAACGCCTGCACGATGAAACACTTCAGATACCGAGTCTCCGGCATACTGGCTAAGATGGGATGGTCGGCGCTTTGGCCTCGTTGTTCGATCAAGCGGATGTCTCGCCTTGCATCACGGGCGGCGAGGCGAATGCCGGTCCAGAGATCCGCTTCGGATACTGGGTGAGAACAACTACATGTAACCAGAAACCCGTCCGGATTCAATAATTTTAACCCCAATAGATTGATGTCCTTGTATCCAGCTAGGGCGCCCGGCAAGGCCTGTTTGCTCCGTGCAAAGGCCGGGGGATCGAGGATGACGAGATCATAGCGTCGGCCGGCTTTCACCAGGTGGCGCATTTCCTCGAATGCATCGGCTTGGCGATAAGTGCAACGAGTCTCTGCCCTATTCATCACCGCATGTTGTCGAGCAGTCGCCAGCGTGTCTTGGCTGATATCGAGACTCTCCACAGAGGCCGCTCCAGCAAGGGCGGCATGAATGCCGAACGCGCCGGTATGGCAAAATACTTCCAACACCTCGGCTCCTGCTGCCAACTTCGCTGCAACCAGCCGATTCTCCCGTTGGTCGCAAAACCAACCGGTCTTTTGCCCCCGTTCCACATCGACGAGAAACTTAGCATCCCCTTCCTGAATCTCGACTTGCGTCGGACCGCTGCCGCGAAGAAAGCCTCGCTCCAGCGGCAAGCCTTCGAGTGACCGACTCTTGGCATCATTCCGAAGATAGATGCCTGCGCCGTTCAATTCCTTCATCAGGACATCGGCCAACAGCTCTTTTCTGGAGTCCATGCCAACGGACAGAGTCTGCATGACCAGCAACTGATCATACCGATCAACGATCAGCCCGGGCAGTCGATCCCCTTCTCCATAAATCAAACGGTACGCATTGGACTGAGCGACGACGCGTTGCCGTAAGTGGATCGCCTGTTGAATTCTCTCCAGCCAGAACGTCTCGTCGATCGGTTCATCCTGGAACGTCAGCAGGCGGACTCTGATTTTCGAAGCAGGGCTATAGAGGCCGCGACCATAGAATCGGCCGTCTGGGGTGAGGACATCGATCAGGCCGCCGGCTATTGGTTCACCGACCACTGGTCCCAGCTGGCCGGCATAGATCCAGAGATGCCGACTCTCTGACCCACGTGATGCGGTGAGACGAATCTGTGCAGTCTGCCTCATACCTTTTCCCATGCCCTGTTGTACCCGACGAGACGAGTGATCGGTCAAGTGGTGGATGAAAGAAATCAGACACTGCCTGGTTGTTCTTGACGAAGTGTCGTCAGTATGTTTTCCTGAAGCCAGAACATTGAGTCACGATCGAATGGACGCTATTGAGAGCACGCACATGAGCACCCACGCTACGATCGGATCGGCTGTATTGGATCGTCTGCATCGCCTTGGCGTCCGTCATATCTTCGGTATTCCAGGTGACTATGTCTTGTCTCTCTACCAGCTGATCGAAGCCTCGCCGATCAAGCAGATCGGGACGACCAGGGAGGATTCCGCCGGCTTTGCAGCTGACGCCTATGCCAGGATTAACGGTATCGGGGCCCTGTGCGTGACCTATTGTGTGGGCGGATTGAATACCGTCAACGCGATTGCCTGCGCCTATGCGGAACGATCGCCGGTGGTCTTGCTCACCGGTTCTCCCGGGCTCTCGGAACGAACCCGCACACCGTATTTGCATCATATGGTTCGCGATTTCTCCACGCAACGAGAAGTCTTTGAACGGATGACGGTCGCCGCGGTGACGTTGGACGATCCGTTGACCGCCGAGCGAGAGATGGATCAGGCCTTTGCCGCCCTGCTTCGCTACCGTCGTCCCATTTACATCGAAATTCCCAGAGACATGGTTCACTGCCCGCTGACAGGAGGCATGAAGCCGTTCCGCATTGAGGATACGCCGAGTGACCCGGCTGCCCTGGAAGAAGCGATCGGTGAAGTACGACTTATGCTGGCGTCGGCCAAGAAGCCCGCCATGCTCGTCGGTGCGGAAGTCGGACGGTTCGGGCTCCAGGACGATTTGGCTCGTTTGGTAGAACGGCTCAACATTCCCGTCGCCTCGACGTTGCTCGGCAAATCGATTATCCGCGAGGATCATCCGCTCTATGTCGGGGTCTACGGAGGGCTGATCGGCCGAGACGACGTGCAACGGTTCATCAACGATTCCGACTGTCTGTTGATTCTGGGGTCCATTCTGTCTGATGTTGAGGATCTTGATGTCACGTCGCCCTTACTCTCCGAGGGACGAACCATCCACGCCACCGCCGACCGTGTCGCCATCAAGCATCATCGGTATGAATCCATCAAGTTCCAGGACTTCGTCCAGGGCCTGGTAAAATCTCCGCTTCCTTCCTTTTCCCATTTCCAACGATCGCTCCCATCCCAAACCGGCGTAGCATCCTCACCCCCGAACTTGGACGCCCCGGTGACGCTGGAGGGACTCTTCCGGCATTTGGATACGATGCTGACCGAAAAGACGGTCGTCATCGCGGACGTCGGCGAGTCACTCTTTGCAGCGGCTGACCTGCACGTGCGCCATCGATTCGAGTTTCTGTCGCCGGCCTACTACACCTCGATGGGATTCGCCGTTCCCGCTGCCTTAGGAGCCTCCTTCGCCGACCCCAGCCTACGATCTATCGTCCTGGTAGGAGACGGCGCTTTTCAGATGACCGGCACTGAGTTAGCGAGCTGCGTCCGCTACGGGCAGGCTCCGATTGTGATCCTTCTTAACAATCACGGCTATTCAACCGAACGGGAGATCTTGGACGGTCCCTTTAACGATGTATATGAATGGCAATATGACAAGGTGTGCGATCTGATTGGGGGTGGACGGGGCTCGCGGGTAAGCACCCAGAGAGAGTTCGAACAGAGCCTCGCCGCCGCCTTTGCGGACCAACATCAGCTGCATCTCCTCAATGTTCTCTTGAGCCCCAGCGATCGATCGCCCGGCATGGTGCGCTTGGCAAGACGCTTGGGCAAGAAGCTTTCTACTGATAAACCATAGGGACAACCCTCCACTCCTGCCTGCTTTCCCCTACAGCTCCATCAGATATTTCCATTAGCTTCCCCGCAACTGATGCGTGAAGCGATGAGAATCTAGGGTTTTTTCCACGAGGTCAGAATGGTATACTCCCTGCACCTTTTCCCCATATTTGTATTTCACTTAGCCGGGGTATAATCTACCCCTCCTCGTCTATCTGACTTTACGCGAGACCGGCTTTCAGTAATAATTAGGGATCCGTAAAAGAGGATACCGTGTCTGACTTTTATCAAAATGGAGTCGTGACGGTTCTCCACCGGCTCGGCCAGTCCAACATTGAGCAACTTGAGCAAGAGCTCGAACGATATGCGAGGACGACTCCGATCGCCTTGGTTCTCCCCTCCCTCTATTCGGAGCTGGAACGGCCGGCTCTCAAGCGAATCGTCGAAATCCTCGGCGAAGTTCGATATGTCAACGAAATCGTCATCTCCTTGGATCAGGCCTCCGCGTTGGAATTCAGACTGGCCAAGCAATTTTTTTCTCAGCTACCCCAACGAGTCCGTGTAATCTGGAACGACGGCGCCCGAATCCAGGCACTATTGAACACACTCGTCTCGCATGAAATCGACATCGGGCTCCAGGGCAAAGGACGAGGATGTTGGACGGCCTACGGCTATGTGCTGGCCCGAGGCCAGAGCCAGGTGATCGCCATTCATGACTGCGATATCGTGAGTTACGATCGTCAGTACCTCGCTCGCCTCTGTTATCCCGTCGCCAATCCGAACCTCGCCTACGAATTTTGCAAAGGATATTACAGCCGCGTGACGGACCGGATGCATGGACGGGTGACGCGTCTCTTCATCACTCCGCTGATCCGCAGCCTACAACTGTTGGTCGGACCGCATCCCCTGCTCTCGTTTCTGGATAGTTTTCGGTACCCGCTGGCCGGTGAATTCGCGATGGTGCGGGATCTGGCCTGGATCAACCGTATTCCAGGCGACTGGGGATTGGAGGTCGGCATGCTGGCGGAGGTATACCGCAATTGTGCGCTCCGGCGGATCTGCCGCGGACATCGCCGATGCCTATGAGCATAAGCATCAAACGCTGTCGACCCACAATCCGGATGCAGGCTTGCTCAAGATGTGCATCGATATCACGAAGTCCTTGTTCCGAAACCTGGCAAGCGAAGGTCTGGTCCTCTCGGAAAGCATACTCAAAACATTGCGAGCCACCTATCTCCAAGCCGCGCAAGAAGCGATCAGCCGGTATGAAAATGACGCGGCGATCAACAGCTTGCAGTTTGATCGCCACGAGGAACGGCGCGCCGTCGAAGTCTTTCTACGCGGCATGACCTTGGCGACGGACAGTTTCCTCGGAGATCCGTTGGGAGTCCCGATGATCTCGAACTGGAGCCGCGTCGCCCACGCCGTACCCGATATTTTTCATCGCCTCATGGACGCCGTAGAACAAGACCATGCCTGGGACCCCACAGCGGAAACAAGGCAGCCCGTCTCATGAACACCGGCCTGATCCCACTCACTCCTGAAACCGAAGCGGTGCTGGAAGCGGTGCGCACTGCCGATATTCTGGTCGGCATTCCCAGCTTAATAATGCGGGCACCGTGGGACATGTCGTTCGGGCCGTCGGAGCCGGTCTGGCAAAATACTTTCACGGCCATCGTGCCGTCCTGGTGAATGCCGACGGCGGCTCCACTGACGATACCGCGGCTATCGTCGCCCATACCATGGTCGATCTGGAACCCCTCTTCATCAGCGATCGACAGAGCACGCTGCACCGAATCATCACGCCCTATTACGGAATCCCCGGCAAGGGCAGCGCGTTTCGCACGATTTTCGAGGTCGCTCGACGGCTCAAAGTCACGGCCTGTGCCGTCGTCGACTCGGACGTCCGCAGCATCACACCCGAGTGGATGGAACTGCTCCTTCATCCGATCATCAAAGAAGGATACGACTATGTGGCTCCGTATTACCGACGCCACAAATATGACGGCACCATCACCAACAGCATCGCCTATCCCCTTACCAGAGCCCTCTATGGACAGGAAGTCCGTCAGCCGATCGGCGGAGACTTCGGATTCACCGGAGCACTGGCCCAACACTATCTCGAGAAACATGTCTGGGAGTCCGATGTCGCGCGCTTCGGGATCGACATCTGGATGACGACCGAAGCCATTACGAGCGGGGCCAAGGTGTGTCAGAGTTTTCTCGGGGCCAAGATTCATGATCCCAAGGATCCTGCCGCCGATCTCTCCTCCATGTTGCGACAGGTGGTGGGCGCCTTGTTCGCCTTGATGGAAGCCCATGCTCCCAGCTGGCTTCCCGTCACAGGTTCGCGAAAGATACCTCTCTTCGGCTTCCAGTATGAGGTGGGAGTTGAGCCGGTGAACGTCAATGTCGAACGGATGGTGGATTTGTTTCATCTCGGGCTTACGGACCTATACGATATTTGGGCACGCATTCTCTCCGAAGACGCACTGGACCACCTGTCCCGTCTTCGGGATGTCCCCATACGTGACTTCCGCATTCCTGATTCGCTCTGGGCCCAGGTTATTTATGATGCGGCCCTCGCGCATCATCGGAGCGTGCTCCCACAAGAACATCTCTTGAAGGCTCTGACCCCTCTCTATTTAGGGAAGACTGCGTCATTCGTGATGGATAGTCAGGGGTTGACAACGGCAGAGGCCGAACACCTGATTGAAGCGCTCTGCCGAACGTTCGAGAAACAGAAAGAATACCTTGTCGCACGTTGGCCTCAGTCTCAAGACGCGCGCGAAGTCATCGGCGCTGCCCACGTGAGGCCTGAAAGGAGCCAGCCATGACTTCAAGCTGGGAACAGACATTACTCGGACCGGTTGCGGCTCTCGGTGAACGCGTCCTCGCCATTCTTCCCAATGTGTTGGCCATGATGATTCTCTTGCTGGTCGGTCTGGGCGCCGCCTGGGGCATGGGGCATTTGATGGAACGATTGCTTCGCATCATCGGTTTGGATCGACTCTGCGATCGGATCGGTATCGCGGCAGCCCTGCTGAGAGGAGGCCTCAAAGCCGATCCGTCCTACATCATCGGTCGCATTACCTACTGGCTGATCGTGATCTTTGCCACCACGGCATCTCTGGGCGCGCTCGACGTTGCTCCGATCAATCAGGCGGCTCAGTCGCTCTTGTCATACATTCCTCATATAGTCACACAGCGGCCGTGATCGGGATCATCGGCTATCTCGTCTCGAATTTTGTGTCACAGGCCGTCCTGATCGCTGCCGTGAACGCGGGATTGCCTCCGGCCCGCTGGATCGCAGCCGGGACCCGATGGGGCATTCAACTCTTGACGGTGGCCATGGCGCTCGAACAGTTGGGGATTGCCCAGCACATCGTCGTCGTTGGATTCGGCATCACCTGGGGAGGCCTCGTCCTCGCCGCTGCACTGGCGCTGGGATTGGGCGGTAAAGACCTCGCGAAGGACTTCCTGGAGCGACGTCTGGCCGGACATTCTCGGTCACAGATCAACGAAGACCTACGGCATCTCTAAACCCATGGCACGCTATATCCTCTTCACGGATCTGGACGGCTCTCTGTTGGATAACGACACGTATTCCTTCGGCGAGGCAAGACCGGCCCTCGAGGCCCTTCGTTCAGAGAACATTCCGGTCATTCTCGTCTCCGGAAAGACTCGCGCGGAAATCGAGCCGCTTCGAGAGCGTCTTGATCACCACAATCCCTTCATCGTTGAAAACGGCGCGGCGGTGTTTGTGCCCCTCCATACCTTCGACTTCCCCCTGGAGCGGTCGCGGCGCCGCTCCAGTTATCAGATCATCGAACTCGGTACTCCCTATGCGCTCCTCCGGGATGTGCTCCGGCAAATCGAAGAAACAGTGGGCACACGGCTTCGAGGGTTCGGCGACCTATCGGTTGACGAAGTCATGGAAAACACAGGGCTCTCCCGAGAAGATGCGCTGCGGGCTATGCTGAGGGAATTCGATGAGCCGTTTCTCGTGAACGGCCCTCCCAAGTTGATCGAGGAGGTCTGCCGCCAGATCGTGAGGCGCGATCTGAATTGGACAAGAGGCGGGCGGTTCTTTCACCTGACGGGAAACAACGACAAAGGTCGGGCCGCAGAAATTCTGCTCCGCTGCTACAAACGGCAGGGTCGACTGGCTAACCTGCCGGACGACATAGAAACCATCGGGATCGGCGATAGCCTCAACGATCTCCCTCTCCTACTGACGGTCGACCATCCGGTGTTGGTGCAAAAACCAGACGGCTCGTACGACCCCGACATCAACCTGCCGAACCTCATTCACGCACCCGGCATCGGCCCTGCCGGTTGGAATCGTGCCGTCTTGGAACTGCTGCGACAGACCTCGGAAGAAACATCTCATGGCCGACCAGTCAACATCCGAGCCACATGATGCCCTCAGTTCGAACCCTGTTGCGTCAGTCTTCTGCCGGATTAATGATATGCAACCCCGCTGTCTTTGATGCCGCCAAGAGCTGGGAATCCGCGCTCACGACGGTCAATCGCAGCGGCTTCAGCTCCAATGCCAACGCCAGATGCATCACCTGAGGTGATCGAAGAGACGGATACTCCAAGACCAATTCTTTCGTGGCCAAGTAGGTTTCCATCCTCGGTGCGATAAACCGATAGAGTCCCTGCTTGGACTCGATTTCGAACTTATAGAGCACCGAGTAGCAATCATCCCGCGTAATCTGTCCCTCGTGAGCGCGTGCGCACAGAACCGAATAGAAGTCCGTCACGGTCCATGTCGGGACGATCGCAACCTTCCCACGCTTCACCATCAGTTTATTCACGATCCTGGTGCCTCGCTCCATGCTGTAGCGCTTAATGAGTGCGGTTGAGTCGAAATAATAATATGGCATCCCCTTACGCCCTCCCCTTCAGAATGATTTCCGCGAGCGGCCCTTGGAGCTTGGAGAGCCTATCTTGTAGTTCATCGAGCGGCGCCTCTTCGTACCCTTCTTTTCGCAAGGTGTCGGCAAGATTACCTCTATTGAAGGACGCGGTGTCTTCCTTTAGTCGGTCATTCAATCGCCGCTTTGCCAGACGGCTTGAAATCTTTTGTCCTGGTTTGGTCAGCCCCCGTCCCCTGCTGCGTGGCGCTCGACTGACGGATAGTTCATCTGTCTTTTCCACGATGGACGCCTCCTTCTGAAAGCACGTTCAGTTACCGTCTCACCCCTGATACTTCTCGCGGACAACTCGCCGCCCTCGTCGCCGTCTCGGGCAACACGCCCTCGCCGAACACATACGCGGCGATCGCCTTCGCGACATCCGACGACAACTCTTGCTGCATCACACGCAGCGTCTTCGCCGTTGCCTCGCGTTCTGTCAGATGTCCTTCCTTTCCACCCTGCGCCACCGTCCCAACGACGCGCCCCGTCCCCGGCTCCACCACCTCGAAATCGCTGCACCACCGAACGTACTTGAAATTTGGGTCGCGCACCTCAATAGGCAACAGACGGACAGTGCCTCGGACGATCAATTCCGGAGCACCAACCTCTTCACCTTCTGGCTTCGTGGTCACGGAAAGTCCTTCCCGAATCAGCCCTTCCGCCAGCGCACGTCCAACCGGTTCCTCATGATCTCCGGACACTTGTACCGCAATCACCAGATTCGTGGCAAGAAATTGCTCCAATTCATCGGATAATTCGTTTACCTGATAGCTGGATGGGGCGCCTTGCCCGCTGGGACGGATCACCCGCAAATCCCTGTTGTATGCCTCGCGCAGAACGAGATTTCTGGAGGCCCGCCGAAGCGCGCGAACCTTGGCAAGTTTGTCCGTCGGTTGCCGTGACTCGGCGACATCCGCATCGATCGCACGATCCAGCGCCGACACCTTCTCCAGCAACGCAGCCTCGGCTTGACCACGATTCATCACGCCCAAAGCGTAGTACGACCGGCTGTCCGAGTCGTACCAAACATCCGCAATCCTGACGTTTTCAAGCACTTTGTCGGTCGAGACTATCGTCACGCTGTCGATCATGAGTCGCCGCTCGGCGTTGGAGATGCCCCGATTCTCAACGACCAAATACGATTCCCGATCCTTCGCCTGCGCCGCAACTTCCGCCTTGAAGATGCGGGCCACGGCTGCATAGGCCTGATCTTCCGCATTGCTTCGCAGGTCTGCTTGGCCGACTCCGGTCAGGTATTGATTCGGCGGATACTCCGAACCCCGACCATCGACCCACCCAGGCTTCCCTTTTCCCACGAACCAGCTACAGGCGGTCGATACGGACGCCATCAACCACAGAGACAGGAAAACCGCAACTCCTTGTCCGAAAGAAGACTCGCCCGCGCGCATCATTGCATCACACGCTGGATGATGAACAGCGTCTGGCCCGCAGTCAGCGCGATCGTTTGTCCATCTTTCACCGCCGTCACCCCTTGTCCAGACGGTTGAATGGACACCTGACACAGACCTGGTCGTACCCACGCCCGAGCCATGTGAATCTCGTCAGGCAAGGTCTGCCAACTTCGTTTGTCGGCTTCTTCCGACGCCACAGCAATCCCCTTCGCCAGCACTTCGACAAGCAGTCCCACCCACGGACCGGCATCTCTGCCGGCAGCATGCCGAGCTCCCCTGGTGATCCCCTCCGCCAGCGCGAATTTCGTCGCCGCGCGAGCGAGAGCTTTCGCAGTGATCGCCGGTAAACGTTCCGAAAGACTCTTCTCTGCGAGGGCGGTTACATTCTGCACCGGCTCCGATCGTACGGTGACAGCATGGCCGAACGAATCGGTCAGCGTCATACTTTCAGACCCTACCCGCGTCTTTTGCGCAACTAGCCGCGGAAGCGCAACGCGAGCCACTTCTCCATTGAGTCCATACAGTATGCTGTCCGCTACGCGATCTCGTCGATAGGACGACTGGAAGACTGCTCGATTCAACAAGACTAACTGTGCGGCATCAAGACTAATAGGTAAGTCCAAGAACAGATCCTCTTTGCGCGGAGCCCGCCCATTATAGCTGATCATCACGACGTGAGCGAGCTGCTCTTGGGATGATCGAGACTGCCACTCAACATCGGGGAAAGCCTGTCGATACTCGGCAAATTCGGTTGTTAAGCCGAGCGCCTCCGCTGTGCGCAAGAGATCGGAGCGCAAGGAGAGAGGAACGGACACCTTCGACCACCCGCTCATCGAGCCATACGCTTCATAGGCGTTGCGATAGGCAATAAAGGCGTTATTAAGATCACCGGCTGCCTCGTACAGGATACCGCTCACATACCGCGCAAATCCGTCATTCCGGTACCTATCGGCCCCCTTTACTCTGTCGCTGAGCACATTCAAACGATGGTCGATACGCCGCGCCTCCACCAGTGCTTCTTGAAGTTGTCCCTGAGCCGCATAGTTCAAGGCCTTGATCACGTTGATCATGACGTGCTCGTAGGCATCGCCCTCATACGGCAAGACATTGTCGTTGGTGACAAAAGCGGCGGTCTCCGAACGGATGGTCCTGGTGTAGAGCCGCTCAACCTCCTCCTCCGCTCGTTCCAATGCCGCACTGCTTTGCTGGTATTGGCCTGCCAGCTGCAGCATCATTCCTCGATCCATTTCATACAGTAACCGTCCCTTTGCTCCATATTCGTTCTCGGTCTGCTCGACGATCGCCGCGGCCCGTTGCGGATCACCGGCAACGAGGCTTTGCTCAATGAGGAGGTAGCGATTAGCGGAAGGACTACACCCAGTCAGGAGCAGGAGCACGGCAAGAAACGGCAGCAAGGAGATCGGCCCGTGGGCAAAGCGTGGAAGGATTTGGTTCAACAGTATCCGCGGAACCTAAAAGACGGTGCGTTTCCTTTCAACCACCTTCTTGATTTTCTTCTGCCCGTACCAGATTTTCGCATTGTTCTCCAGATCGATCATCTGGAGATCCACTTGGTAAAAGACCGCTTTGGTCCCATCGGCTTCGTCAAGAATGGTGGCGATCGTACCCTTCATCATGAAATCGGCGCCGGTCTCTTTTCCTGGGGCTTTCTGGGTTTCTTCGCGCGCGTAGATGGCTTGTTCTTTTCGTTCGGCACGAACCTCATCGCGCTCGCCTTTGCCGGCCACGAACGTGACTTTCTGAGAATTGGTGAGTTCTCGCTCTAAATCTGTAATAAATGTCTGCACGTTGATATGTTCGTGACTGCTGTTCAGGACGGTTCCCACGACGACGACAGGCTGACGTTGGTTCGCCCTTTCGAAATTCCCTAGCCACGGATATTGTAGCGCATCTCTGACCATCGCTTCGGCGACCATCCGAGAATCCGTGTCGTTCCACCGGCCGCTCAAATCAGTCACGACCCCGGTATCGACACGGGTCACCTTCGTTTCGTGTCCACATCCCGACAAAGCAAGGACGACACTCACCGTGGCGACAAGCGAAGGAGGATGTTTCCGAATCACCATGAACCTCCGAGCAGGGGTGAACTCTCATTCACCGTGAGGGTTAGCGGACGCCTCGCTTTTCCTCTTCCTTCTCCAACCGTTCGAACAGACGGTCCGCATTCTTCCGTACGAAGTCCCGGACCTCTTTATTCAGCTCTTTGGCCTGTTCCAAGTTATTCTTCATGTCCTCCAGACTCAACTTGGTCAACACGTAATAGGTGTCGGTCTTGGGATCCTTGTACTGATCAATTCTCCGAACTCCGCTCAGTGTCGTCATCGTGAGGGTCTTGATGGCTCGCTCGACATTCTGCTCTTCCGTATTCCGGGTAAAATCTCCAGCGGTCGTCGAGGCCGCATAGTCTCTCATCAGATACCCGGTGTAGGTATCGAACGTCTTGGCGATCTCGGCCCGTCCGCGATTCTCGGCCGTATCCCAAGCGAGCGGCGCATTCCGGACACCCACGACCGCCCCCACGCCATAGAAAGCTTTACTGTCCTTTTCATTAAAGGCTCCGGACCCCTTTTCAACCCATTTAGGAGGACCGCCACAAGCCGCAAGTCCCATCACGAGAAGGACGACAAGACCGGAGCCGACCAGCCTTGAATGCATCGTTTGTGACCAAATCATACAATCCTCCTTGGGGTAACTACGCATATTTGCCGCACGCATAATATCAGGCTAAAAACCTTGAAATTATGCTAACATGCGTCATTTTTTCAGTCAACGCAACGCTCGTTTCGAGCGGGTATCGTCATAGACAAGGAGGAAGCTCTGTGGCGGACATCCAGATTGAAGACGGAATGATCAGAATTCTGAACTTGGAGATCCAGGATCCCAAGGCTGCAGCGATACTCAGTGCATACCCCCAGGCACGTTGGGCGGAAATCACCCGCCGAGCGGTCAAGATCGGCCTTGGATACTTAAAAGGTGGCGAGACTAGTTAAGGTATTGGAGTGCAATCGGTTTGGCTGATGATCGCTCGGGCGCGAGCAGCGCAACGGCTTGTTTGTAGCTTATTATTGCCGTTCAGAAGGGGTTTGAAGATCGGCGCCAGGCGTAAATGCCGGCCTCCGTCCTTCAACCAACGCCGTGTCTCCATCACCATCGATCCGTAGACTCGATGGGCGTTGTGTACCATTGGAAGCCCCCTCGACCTGTCGCACGAGATAGCCCCCCAACTCGGAAGCCATGAGCCAACCGTTTCCGTCCAGATCGGCATCACCGGACAGCCCGATCAATAGTGTTTCAACAAAGCGACTGCTCTTCTCGACACGAACGACAGCCTCTCCCTTACTTGCCGCGCTAATGACTTGCACCGCACGCCGATCGGTCTCCGATTCCGGGGCCATCCGTCCTTCCAATGACAGCTCCGGTGGCACAGTGATTTCCCATCCGAATACCGGCGCATCGAAAATCAGGAGCGTATGTTTGGAAGCCGTCCGCCTCGTAAATTCCTTTAGATGCTCCACCGTGATCGACTTCGTTGCGTGGTTGGGCTGTGCGTCAAATGGCACAAGGTACCCTCGCTCTTGCCCATCGGAGTCCTGCATAAACCCGGCGTGCCCCACGTAGAAGATGACGAGCCGGTCCATGCGGCCGACTTTTCTAGGCAACATGTCGTCCAAAAGCTGATGGAGGCGTCGCGAGCTAGCGTCCTTGTCGTAGAGCTCAATCACCTCATCGAACCTCAACCGTCGAAACGCTTCGGCCACCTTCTTGGCATCGCTGATCGCTCCGGGGATGGGAGGAGCCAAGACATAGTTTTCGATCCCGATAATGATCGCCCAGGATTTGTAGTACAGGCCCTCCGGCTTTCCCACTTGAGCCTCAGCAGTCGACGGAGCGACAACCGAAAACATGCCGATCATACGAGGGTCCAGTAAGAGTAGGATTAAAAGCACGAGCGACAGGTGTTTCCCAAACTGTCTTGCGCTGTTCATCGGGTCACCCTATCTTCGGCCTAGACAGGTGTCAACAACGGAATCGAGCTGAACGGCGGCGTCACAATAAAGATGGTCTCGAAGACGATCTCGCAGCAACTGTACGGTTGCAGGCATCCTCGACTTTCTCCATAATGACAGGTCCACGAGGGACTGCTTTGAAGAAGGAGAGGCAGCCGCTATGAGCGAAAAGATTGAGACCCTGTTGAAGGAAAGTCGGACATACCAGCCGACCGCGAAGACGATAGCCGCTGCCTATATCAAAGACTACGAGACCGAATACAAACAATCCATCGCAGACCCTGAAACATTTTGGAGCAATGCCGCCAAAGAGTTGGAGTGGTTCTCTCCTTGGGAGAAAGTCCTGGAGTGGAATTATCCATGGGCGAAATGGTTTGTCGGCGCACGCTGCAACATCGCCTACAACTGCCTGGACCGCCACGTCAAGACCTGGCGCAAGAACAAAGTCGCCTTGATCTGGGTCGGCGAACAGGATCAGGAACGCATCTTCACCTATGCTGAACTGTACCGACAAGTAAACCGCTGCGCCAACGCTCTCAAAAAGCTGGGCGTCCAAAAAGGCGATCGCGTCACCATCTATTTGCCGAAAATACCCGAACAAGTCATCGCCATGTTGGCTTGCGCCAGGATCGGCGTGATCCACAGCGTCATCTATTCAGGGTTCAGCGCTCCTGCCCTCTCCAGCCGTATCAACGATGCAGAAGCCAAAGTTGTGATCACAGCTGACGTCGGGTTCGACCGCAGTAAATCTATCCCATTGAAACCAGTTGTGGACGAGGCCCTCAAAAGCTGCCCGACGATCGATCATGTAGTCGTCGTACGCCGCCAGATCACAGGTCCTCCCCTTTCCGCTCCAAAGGAAATCGACTGGACGGAATGGATCGAGGGTGAACGACCGGTTTGCGAAGCAGAACAGTTGGATGCTGAAGCACCGCTCTATATTCTCTATACGTCCGGAACGACCGGTCGGCCGAAGGGCGTCGTCCATGTCCACGGAGGGTACATGGTCGGCACCTATACGACGACGAAGTATGTGTTCGATCTGAAGGATGATGACGTGTACTTCTGCGTCGCTGATCCGGGGTGGGTCACAGGCCACAGCTATATCGTCTACGGTCCTCTCCTCAATGGTGCAACGATTCTGACTGCAGAAGGAAAACCCGATTATCCGGATCCTGGACGATGGTGGAATCTCATCGAACGGTATGGGGTCTCAATTTTCTATACGACCCCGACCGCTATCCGGCTGCTCATGCGCTACGGCGAAGACTGGCCGAAGAAATTCGATCTCTCGGCGCTCCGTATTCTCGGGAGCGTCGGAGAGCCCATCAACCCGGAAGCCTGGCAATGGTTTCATCGGGTGACAGGTGAAGACAAACCTATTATGGACACCTGGTGGCAGACGGAAACAGGATCGATCTTGGTCACCCCACTTCCTACCGTGCCGCTCAAACCAGGCTCGGCCACGCGCCCGTTTCTCGGAATTGAAGCCGACGTTGTTGATCGCGAGGGGAACAGTCTCCCAGCAAACGCCGGTGGTTTTGCCGTCATCAAAACACCATGGCCGGCTATGATGCGCACCATTTACAAGGATCCCGAGCGGTATAAGGCCTACTGGTCCACCATCCCCAATTGCTACACAGCCGGGGACGTCTGCCATAAAGACTCAGACGGCTATTTCTGGTTCATGGGGCGAGCAGATGACGTGATCAAAGTCGCCGGCAACCGGCTCGGCACCGCTGAAGTCGAAAGCGCCTTGGTCAGCCATCCAGCCGTCGCGGAGGCTGCCGTGATCGGCAAACCCCATAAGACGGTCGGCGAATCCATCAAGGCCTTCATCATCCTGAAACAGGGAGAGCAGGAAAGTCCTGCGCTGATTCAGTCGATCAAGGATCAGGTCCTTAAAGAATTGGGCAAGATCGGTGTCCCGGCTGAGATTGATATCGTCTCCTCTCTCCCCAAAACTCGGTCTGGAAAAATCATGCGGCGCGTCCTCAAAGCAAAAGAGCTAGGGCAAGACCCAGGGGATATCTCGACGATCGAAGAGTAGCGTACCGAGCAGTTCGGCTCGATATGGGTCTAATTGAGCAAAGGGAAAGACATATGGAGAAACCAACGGCTTTCGTTACGGCAATTTCGATTGGGATCATGACCCTGTCCTTACAGATAATCGATCCAGGACTCACCCCTGCAGCGGAACAGCAGCCAAAGGCCAAACCACACTCCAAGACCGTCAAACCAAAAACCGTCAAGCCCAAGGCTGTCAAACCAAAGACCGTCAAACCCGAGATCGCCGCACCCGAGACGGTCCAACCCAAGATCGCCACACCCAAGATCGAACCGAAGTTTCAAACAGCTGAAACTGCGGCGGAGGGCAACGCCTGTTTCGGCGTTGCTCCACAGATCGAAAGACTTGTTCCCGATGAAGGCCAACCCGGTGTGAAAGTCACGATCACAGGGGCCGAGTTCGGCTCACCAGACTGCTTGCGAGGCGTGTCCTTCGGACCGGGCCAGGCTTCCACCTTTACAATGGAAAACGAATCCACCATCTCAGCAACAGTCCCAACCGATGGCCGTAAGGGCCTCGTCATGGTGACTGTCACAACGGCGTCCGGAGAAGATTCCAAGCCATTCTTGGTCAAATAGGCGAACGGGTCTTCGGTTTCTCAGTATGAAATGGACGAGAAAACCGGGTGAGCCAATTTATCAGAGGCGGCACATGATCGCGCTCACCCTGGCGGTGGGCCTGCCGGTTGTTCTGTTGCAACTGTACAAGATCTACGTAGGCCCAGTGAGCTTCGAGGCACAGATGGGATTTGGGATTCTCGTTTCAATCCTGACCGGAATCATCCTCTACTACACCTACCGATCGTCCGCTCAGAATCAACAGTAACAGCTTCTCAATCGGCGGGTCCTGTCACGGTGAACAGCCTGACCGATGGCTAACCTCATGTTGAGCGCCTCGCGAAGCGAGTGCGCTCCGACGATTAGTGAGGTGGGCGCGCTCAAGCCGACCCAAACTGACGTATGACACGACTCAGCATTTCTTTATCAGCCTTTTCTATTTTCCTAAGAAGAGAAACGGCGGCCTGTTCCATTTCGGCCTTCCTGTCTAACTTCACCTTCTCAATCGCTTCATAAACATTCTTCAACTCAACTAAAGCCTTCTTCGCTTTCTCTGAATCCAGGGAACCTTCACCAACCAGAGGAAGCAATACATCCAATATCAGACCCAGCTGCCTTCCATACGAAGCCTTCTCAAATACTTCCTTTTCAATACTACCTACACCGGCCTCCGGCTTGATCGCCCCAAAGAACCAACCTAGATCGGGCGAAATATCCTGAAGGACACTTCCGCTTAAGGGATAATGGACTTGAGGGGACCACATCCAATACCGAGGTAACATGTTGACCTCCGTTTCAGTTCAACCACCGACCTAAAGACACTTAACTATGTTTAGGCCGATCCGCATCAGCGCGGCACCGGCACGGTTAACCTGCACAACACGCGACAAACGTTTGCACTTCATACGCAATTTGTGTCGTTGTTCCAACAAGGGACAACCGTCTGACCATTCATCACTGATTCTTACGCGGATCGGCATATCATCCATCCCGTGAACGGATTCACATGCTGTCCAACGGACGGCGGGCACCTGCTGGCCCACGATGAAAAACAAATCACACAAATAGAGGTCAGAAGGCTCCACATTGTAATCCGTTCGTTATGCGGCGCTTTGGTCTTTCTGATCGGTCGCCTTGGCTGGATCAGTCAGTCGGTCGCGGTATTGCTCCTGCAACTTGGCGTAATAGGCGACCAAGCGCACCGGATCGTGGTCAAATCGAGCCGAGATGCGATGGCGCACCTCGCGAATCTCGTCGATTGGTTGATCGCTCTTCATGGTTTACCTCCAAGCAGAAGCTGGGAATTGTCGTCTCGACGTACACGCGCAGCTTGCTCATGGATGCAGCATACCGCGCTCAGGATGATGCCTTCAACGACGCAGACCTGCTGCCTCCGCGTTGGACAGATTGGCGTCAGGTGTCCCGACCACCAGGTGAAAGTGGTTCTCCATCAGGTAATAGGCGTGCAGCAGGAGCTGAAACAGGGCGACGACGCGATCGCGGCCCCCAAGGCATCGCTGTCGGTCTTCATCGCCCAAGAAGATGTCTTGTCGGGCGTTGCCTAGGGCAGTGACATGGTAGAGTGCACCACGAAATGCGATGCGCAGTGGGCTGGTCATGGGGCATAGACCAGCCAAACTTCATGCATAAAACAAGATCTGACGCCGTATTGCTGCTCCATTCACAATTCAGTTGCGATCCTGATCGAGGTCGAGGATTTCGATAACGGCCTCGTGAATCCGCTTCATGATTGTGGCTGAGAGTTTGGTCAAAGGGCCTTCGACCAAACGGCGATTGTCGATCGCGCGTAGTTGATCGATGAGGAGATCGGAGGTGCGACGAAGACGCCCGGCTGCAGGGACACGAATACGTAAAGGTTCAGCACCCTCAACCAGCACGGTAGTCAACGGAATGATGAGTGTGGAAGGATGTTGTGCGTCAAGCAATGCTTGGGCCTGAATGATCAGAACCGGTCGTGTTTTGCCCGGCTCGGTGCCCCGTTTCGGATCGAGATCAGCCAGCCACACTTCTCCGCGATTAGGCATCGGGAGTCTGTTCGACCGCGGCAAACTCACGATTGACGCGCAGGCTTTCCTTGCGCACTTTCTTCGAAGCTTCGGCTAAACGTCGCGCCCGGAGTATTGCTTGCGTCTGTCGATTCATGCGCTCGATCGCTCGGCGGATATAGGCGGCTCTGGATAGATGGAGAGTCTCCGCGCAACGACGGCTGGCTTCCAAAACGTCTTCCGGTAATTTCAGCGAGATAGCTCCCACCATGCCCTCACTGAGTATCCTATTGTGATATGCGTATATGCTATCTCAGCACAGCGTAACATGTAAATACAAACGCGAGAGTCGTAACACTCCTGGTTCGTATTCTAAACAAAACTCTCGGTACATTTTCTATTCCTCCAGCAGATGCTGTTGTGTTTGACCGAGCCGTCGAGAGGGAGTGCCGATGTATCACCCCATGCGCAGGGGACAAAGCGCCACATCGAGAATCGCCCCAAGGTGCCGACGCAATGAAGAGAATAGGTATGCACGATTCAAGATCCGACCCCAGCTTCATCTTCCGAAATCGACCTTACCCTCCCAGTCTAGTGCGTAGATTGCAGCTTCAAACTTCTCCGAAGTCTTGAATCGGTAATCTCTCTTGCAGTAAGCACGACGACGGTCGCGCTGTTCAGGCAAGTTGTACTCCTTCTGGAGTTCTTCGAGAGAGATGGGTTCTCCCCGGCGCTCACGGAGCAACAAGCGGAGCAGTCGAAGTGCGCCATCTTCAGCCTCTCTTAGCCTCGTACGGCGCGTCGCACGCAAGGTTGTGTAGACCCACCAAGCGAAGCCTGCAACCAAGGTGAGGCCGGTGAGAAGATGGCCGATGTCCACCTCAGCCTTGAGGGGTATGCCAAGGATGCTTAGCGGATCGACCGGTTGTGTCATGGGGATCTCTCCCTCGCTGCCCAACGGCCCCGCGGCTCACCGGCAGGCGCGGAGCAACCGGAGGTTGTGCAGCGGCTGTCCGGTGCAGCCGCTGGTTCGGGACGCGCTTCGCGTCCCGAACCACGCGCGCCAGCCGCGGGGCCGTTCGGGTGACGCGAAGCGTCGCCCGAACATAGAGCTAAGCCGACCGCTGGAGCGTAGCGGAAGCGGGTCGGCTTGAGCGTTTTGTTAGGCAAAGCTCGTCAGTCCCCATTACTACTCATTCGGCGGAACCGCTGGCACGTTCTACCTTACGGATTCAGGGACAGCTTGTAACAATAGAATTCGCAAACGTTCCCAGTGGGTCCTCGTCTTCAAAGGCGGTAAACGTCAATTGCCCTCCCGAGACGCATCGCACGGCGTGTCGTGACGAGAATTTTCCATCCGAGCCCGCAGTCTCCGGGAATTGCAGCTGCTGCAATTGCGCGTCGGTTATGCGCAGGACCACGAGGCTGTTCGGCGTGAATCCCTCGCCCGCAATGGTGAAGAGCGAGTTCTGCCCCGCGCCTTCGCTGGACACGCGGATCTGTCGAGACGGCGTGGTCGCACGGACTTCGTTCGATCTCGACGAGCCACCTGCGGCGTTCGTGGCGATAACGCTGATCGCGTAATCATAGCCGCTGCGTAGCCCGGTGAGATCGGCGCTGGTCGCGTCGCGTTCGACCTGCTTCGAATCATCGTGGTCATCCATGCCCGCGCGTGCGCCTTTGAAGCTGATGCTGAAACCATCCTCATTGTCTGATCTGTCGTCCCATGACACCGAAATTCGCCGATCGGTGACGCTGGTAACGCGCAGATTCGTCGGCGCCACTGGTCGGGCAAGGCCGCCGGCGGTCGCGTAAACGCCGCCAGCACGATCAGCGATGAACAGGGAGACGCGTCCGGTGATCGTGTCCTCCTCATCGGCGGCGACAGGCGCACCGGGCAGGGAGCTTCCTTGTGAAGCGCTCGACCACTGAGCCCAGTCGCCCTCCGGCGTGCCGAGCGAGATAAAAACTTCACCGCTCGAATCGACGATCGCCAGCGCATAGAGACCGCCGGTGCCGGGGAGCCTGACCATGCTCACGTGCGACCCGGAGACGGCCCGGTTTTCCGGCGCGTTCGACCAGGGGAGCCAGCCCGTTTCGGCGTTGCCGCTGGTCGTGCGGACCGAGCCGTCCGGATGCGACACCGCGAGAAGAAACCGGTCCATCCGCGTTCCGAAGGGAACGGCCGTGACAGGCGCGCCCGGAGCAATGCGAATGCCCGCGACTTCCGACCAGGGCACCCAACCGTCGACCGCGTTCCCGGACGTCGTGTAAACGCCCCCGCCCGGATCAGTCAGGAACACGGCAAATTTCGTACGCGCTGATCCGCTTGCGGTCCCAATCCGGACGGCAGTAACAGGTTTGCCGGGAATCGTTCTTCCCTCCGAAACGCTGGACCACTGACTCCACTCGTTGCGAACGCCCGAAGCGGTGTAGACGCCGCCGACAGGGTCTGCGAGAAAAAGCGAGACGCGGCCTTCCGGCGTGACATTCTCAACCGCCGTGATCGACGCGCCCGGAGTCGTCGAACCTTCGGATGCGGTCGACCACGGCGCCCATCCATCACGGGCGTTTCCGAATGTCGCATAGACGCCTCCGCCGGGGTCGGCGAGCGCGACAACAAAACTTCCTGGGTTTCGCATCAGCTCGACGGCACCAACTCGTGCGCCTGGCAGCGTGCTGCCCTCAGAAACAGTAGACCAGGCGTTCCACCCCCCGCTCGGATTTCCCGATGTCGTGTAAACGCCGCCTCCAGGGTCTGCGAGAAACAGGGTGAAGCGGCCCGGCCGACGTGCGCTGCTCACCACCGTCAAATTTCCGCCCGGCTCGCTAACGCCTTCAGAAACAGTAGACCATCTGTCCCAATTCAATCGATTCGCCATAGAAAACCTCCTTTTCGAAAAAATGACAATTGGCATTGCTGCCTAACGTTTTAGCTAAGCCGCCCGCGCAGGCCGCAGGCCGTCGCGGGTCGGCTTGAGCGAAAGGTTAGACCTTACGGTCGCCGAAATTAAGCAAACGTCGTGTGTCATGGGGCGGGCAAGTCCAGCAGTTCTTGGGAGCGGGCGAGCGCGGCTTCAACTCTAAGGAGTGCGTCGCGGACACAAGATATCTCGCTACTCCTTGCTGCAGCGCCGCCTCTATCCCACCACCTCCACGCGTCGCCACCGCATTGGCGGTCGGCGAGATCGTACCCATACGCCGTGTGCCGAGCTTCCTTCTCAGCGATCGACTCTAGCCAGGAGAGCAAGGCCATGATGTCGCCATGGTAGTCTTCAGCATCGCGTTCGCGGATTGCTGCGATACGCCGCGCAAGAATCGTGAGAGTCCCGGGGAAAATGTGATCCGGAATGCGGTCGTAGGCGGCCTGAGAATGTGCTCTTCTCTGTTTGTCATCAGCTTTGGACTTGTCTACTCGAGCTCTGACGCTCGCCACTAGGCGCTGCCAGTCAGGCGCGTCAGATTTGCCGTTCCAGCTGCAGAGGTCGGCCGTGTCGATGGCGTTAAAAGGAACCGGCAAGTTACACCGCTCAAGGAATACGGGGTGTAGCACGTCGCGTTCCAGTCCCTTCATTGCTTCAGCCCGGACGTAGACGGACTTGAGTGCCTCCTGCGTCCAACACACAAGAACACAGGCGGCTGACGTGACCTCACGTTCTATCTCGGCGTCGAAGCCTTCCCCGCTTCCCACATCAAGCCTCGCGTCGAACCAGACATCTAACTCTTCGCCGCGTAGTAGCTGCGCAATGCGATCGACGCGGGCTCGTTCGGCACGCTTGTAGGAGATGAAGACATCTGCCATGGTGAGGCTCCTTACAAAATCCGCAAGAGGCCGGAAGCGGATTCTCTGCGAGGTCTAACTATGAGTATATGGTTTCTTGATAAGATCCGACGCCAAGACGGTTTGCGGTATAGCACCCCAATGATAAACTGCCGAAAGTCTTGCCATGGGAGTGACTTATAGCATCTTCCCCTGACAGGAGGAGAAATAGATGGTTTCTGTCTAACACGCCGGCATCCTCTTACAGTTCGTCGACAGGACTCTTGACACCCCGGCCTCCGCGGTTCAAGATGTGGGTGTAGAGCATGGTCGTTTTGACGTCCTCATGCCCAAGGAGTTCCTGGACCGTTCGTATATCGTAGCCCCCTTCCAGCAGATGTGTCGCAAAGGAATGGCGAAACGTGTGACAGGTGGCTCGCTTGGCCAAACCCGCTTGCCTGACCGCGGCTGTCACCGCTTTCTGCATGATGGACTCATGGACATGATGGCGTCCCTCCTCGCCGGTCTTGGCATTTTCCCAGCGGTTCTCTTGGGGAAACACCCACTGCCACCGCCAGTCTCGTGGCGCGTTGGGATACTTGCGGTCGAGGGCCTCCGGCAGCAGGACGCGGCCCCACCCGTCAGCCACATCCTGTTCGTGAACGGCCTTAACCCGTGTGAGGTGCTCCCGCAGCGGAGCCTTGAGCGACTCTGGAAGCATCGTGACCCGGTCCTTGGCTCCTTTTCCGTCTCGGACGAATATCTCCATGCGGGAAAAGTCGATGTCCTGCACCCGCAACCGAAGGCATTCCATCAGACGCACTCCCGCGCCGTACATCAACGAGGCCATCAGCCATTTGTCACCCGAAAGGTTGGAGAGGACGGATTTCACTTCATCGCGCGTCAGGACCACTGGCAATCGCTTGGGCCTGCGGGCGCGAATGACGTCGCCAAGGTCACCCATCTCGCGCCCAAGGACGTGCCGGTAAAGAAACAGGATCGCCGAAAGGGCCTGATTCTGCGTCGAAGCACTAACCTTCGCCTTGACGGCCAAGTGAGTCAGGAACGCGTTGATCTCCGGCTCGGCCATCTCGGCAGGAGGGCGTCCCTGATGAAAGTGCAGAAACCGGGCGACCCAATGACCATAGGCCTGTTCGGTCTTACGGGAATAGTGACGGGCCTTCAACGCTGTGCGCAGACCCGTATGCACGGGAACGAGCATGGCCGGAGAGGGCTCCCCATTATCGTGGGTTCTCACGGCCCCAAGCACCGGATCGACGTCGACGGGTTTCCCAGGAAAGAGACTCAGCAGTGTGCCGAGCGTCTCTTGCTCCTGGGGAACTGTCCAATGCCGTTCTCGAGCATGCCAGCGGCGGCCTGCCAGCGTCTTGATCTTTGCCACATGATCGGGGGAATACGGGAGCTGCACGATCAGCTGTCCATCCTCACCCGGTCTGATCCGAATCGGAGCTGACGGCATGATCAATGCTTTATCCCTTCCCATATCCATGAGGAGCCGGAACAGGGGCGGCAAATTCTTGCGCCGAGCCAGTGGCTCTGTCAAGTCTCAGCTAGCCGGACTCCTGAGAATTGATTCCATTTTTCGGCAGGGTTGATGACGCAGGAACCGGAGAGGTTTTAACTCAGGTGTGGGCGAAGCAGCGCTCCCTCAACTGGGCTGAGTGCCGAAGCTGAAGGCCGATCGCTACAAATCAGATCAACCCACGTTTTTGGAGGTAGTCTTTGTCTATCACAATAGACGACTTAGGAAGCTGGTCACGCTCTTGAAGCAGCCGCTCGACGTACTTGCCGATGAGGTCTGATTCAAGGTTGACGGGATCATTCTCCCCCTTCAGGCCAAGCGTCGTGACCTTCGCCGTGTGTGGAATGATGGCGACGCTAAGTCACTACTCATGGCGGATCCTATTTGTTCTTACGGCAGCCTGTAAGATGCTGGAGAGGTTCGCAATCTCTTCGGCGAAATTTTGGAAGTAGAGATCGACACCCAGGGCCGCGGTATACTTTTCGACGAGATCCCTCGCCGTCGCATGGTCTTCGGGACTTACTCTCACCGTAATTTCGTCATGACTCACTTCCATTTCACCGCTTACTGAGGCGGCTCACCGGCGCCACAAAACGACGTCCGTGTGCAGCCGCTTGTTCTGCTATACCCTCTCTTCCCAGTACCCAGGACGGCGACTCAGATGTGCCACAGCGATAATCCGCACCATGTCCATGTGCACCTGGTATATAACCCCGTAAGGAAAGCGATTTGTCAGGCAGCGCCGCGTGTTTTTGGAGAAAAGTGATCCTACCTGCGGATAGTCAAGAATTCTGGCAATGGTCGCTAAGACTTCATCAGCAAGCTCGAGACCGAGTCCAGTTTGTCTGTGCTCATAGTAAGCAACCGCTTGATCGAATTCGGTTTCCGCCTCAGGATGAAAGGTGAATCTCACCGCTGGTACTTCGCTCGGATCTTTGCGAAAACCTGTTCACCTGGGACGAGTTCAACCATACCTGCCTGAATCTGGGAAACGCGCCGCTCTGCTTCCTCTACCCACAGTCGATTGATCTCAGCCTGAGTTGGCAAGTTTAGACTCTGGATGAGCCTTTCCACCAAGCCCGCCCGCTCGTCAGCCGGCAGCGAAAGGGCCTCTTCAAGTATCTTGTCTGCCGCAGTACCCATAGCCACCTCTCTGTTGCACCCAGCATACGTAAGTTGGTCACCGACGGCAACTCATTTGCGAACAGAACTATGTTTAAGCCGATCGACCTAAGCGCGGCATCCAGCAGTGTTAATCGCACGACAGGCGACTGGGAAACCGCAAAGATCAAGGCAGCAATCTGAAGCCTGCGACCGCCCCGCTATTCTTCCCTAATACTTCTTCAGATCAGCCCACGCTTCTGGAGATAATCCTTGTCGATGCTGATGGTGGCTTTAGGGAGTTGACCACGCTCCTGGAGCAGCCGCTCGACGTACTTGCCGATGAGGTCCGATTCGAGATTGACGGGATCATTCTCCCCCTTCAGGCCAAGCGTCGTCGCCTTCGCCGTGTGTGGAATGATGGCGACGGAAAAGCTCTTATCGCTCAGATCATTAATGGTCAAGCTGATCCCATCGACGGTAATTGAGCCCTTTGCGACACAATAGCGCAGAATCTCCGGAGGCGCTCCGATGGTGAACCGGATGGCATTGCTGTCCTGATGCCGGCTGCGAATGATACCGATCCCATCCACATGACCCGCGACAAGATGCCCGCCGATGCGTTCGTTGAGCCTCATGGCCCTCTCTAGATTGACCGGCAGTCCCACGGCGAAGCTGCCGAGCGTCGTCACCGCAAGTGTTTCGGGAGAAACTTCTACGGAAAAGTCACGCTCGCTTCTCGATACGACCGTGAGACAGATTCCATCCACACTCACGCTGTCACCGATCTTCAGGTCGCTCATCACCGTCGAGGCCAGAATCGTGAGCCTGGTTCCCGCAAGCGTTCTTCTCAGGACGGTAATGGCGCCTATTTCTTCGACGATACCGGTGAACATGTTCTAATTCTCGGTTTTCAAATCTCAAGTAGCAGTTGATGATTCAATGCCGCCGCATAGTATAACGACTTTTTGTTATTTCTTCCTCATAGCCAGCCAGAAAACGACAGCTGCTGTGATCTGCAGGCCTGCAATGACCATGAAGGCGCCTCCATAACTCATGCGCGCGATCAGCAGGCCTGCCAACAGAGGTCCGCTGGCATGCCCGATATCCATGATCGTCCCCTGCATCCCCATACCGGCTCCGAGCGTCTTAAACTCTGAACTATCTGCGACAAGAGCCGAGGAAGATGAAGACACCACCGCCTCGCCGAAACCAAATCCGGCCGACAGCAGGAGCAGGACGGGAAACATCGCTACATATGGGATACAGACGAAGGATCCGGCGCATATCGTTAGACCAAGGACAATCAGCGGCTGACGACCGACTCGGTCTGATATCCGCCCCATAATCGGCTTGGAGAAGAACGACGTAAAGGCTTGGACGGTAAACAAGAGCCCGACTTCGCCGGGATTCAAACCTACGGCAACTCCGTACAACGGCAGAAACGCCATCAATGCTCCATTCGCGATCATCTTGGCGGCGTCGGTCATGCTGGTGATCAGCACCTTGCTGTTTTTGGCGACGACGGCAAACCCCTTCCACATTTCGGACAGCACCACAGTCAGCCCCTGTTCCCTCCTATCCGGCACCGAGACGTCGAGATGAAGGCTATAGAACAACAGCATGGCGATGCAGCCGAAGACGCCGGCCGTGACAAACGCTGTGGGGAAGCCCGCCGCATGGACGAGGTACCCTCCGAGAAAGGGGCCCAAGAGAGAACCGGACTGGGTGCATGCCGTATAGGTCCCGAGGGCCGCACCACGTCGTTCCCGATAGAGCTCCGCCACGGTGGCTAGAGCGCTCGGAGCGAAGATGGCCGTTGCAAACCCGTGAAGAAACCGTAGTGCCGTCAGCGCATCCAAGTTCGTAATGAAGGGATAGAGAAACGGCGGTAGCCCGAACGCTACCACGCCGATCCGCAGCAAAAATCGCCTTCCATAGATATCGGAGAGGGCGCCGGACGGCAGTTTCAGCAAGACACCCGTCAAGGTCGAAACGGACACGATCAGACCGATCCGCTCCGGGCTCGCGCCGAGCGATTCGGCGAACAAGGAAAGCGCGGGCATCCGCACCATGTTGTAGCTGATGAAGCAAAAGATACCGACCGTACAGATCAGCACGAAACTGCGCGATGTCGTCATGGGATCGACCTACCGTCCAAGCTACCTTCGCTTGTGCTCTATGGACCCATCAGCGTCTGTTTCAGGAACGCCACGTGATGCTCCGGTAAAGCCGGCGGGTTCGCCAGTTCAGACATCACCCGTTCAGGATCCAGC
This sequence comes from Nitrospira sp., assembly GCA_029194665.1. Lineage (NCBI taxonomy): Bacteria > Pseudomonadati > Nitrospirota > Nitrospiria > Nitrospirales > Nitrospiraceae > Nitrospira > Nitrospira sp. Next base: position 252,992 of record JARFXO010000002.1, read on the forward strand.
CTCATCACTACTCCCAACCGATCGACAGTCTCCACTCCCTTTTGCAACCGGCTTGTCACGACCTTAGAAACCAGCGGATGCAGCAGGGAAACCAATCCTGAAAGAAAACGATTATCCAACTTGGTGTACGCCACCAATGTGCTGTTCGTCGTTTCATTGTTGTTCGCGTCTCGCATGGCACCGGTCCTGAGAAAGACGACTGCTTTCCCCGTCACGTGAGGAAGCAACCGGCCTTCATGAATTCCCTCAAGAAAGTAGATGCGGCTCGTAGGATCCTCGTACACCAGCTCAACGATGCCCTTTGTCCCCTCGCCGTCATCGCCCCAGAAGCGGCCCGGGCCTCGCGCTTCCGATCGGTAACGACCGAGGTGCAGGCGCCTGATCATATCTGCTGTAAAGGGAGGATGATCCAACAGATGCCGATACAGCGGTTCGGATAGAGCGGTTCGGATCGGGCCGAGCCTGCTCTCGGTCGTATGATTCTGAATGATGGCTTGCAGTCTACAGGCCCAGTCGGGATTCACTCGTTCGACGGGAAATAGGAGCCCGGCATGATCGGGGGGCAATGTGCAGGCTTCCGCCCGGCCATACCCGGCAGACACAAGAATCCCCATAACGATCCACACCACAAGCATGTGAGTCACAGGACAAGGAGTCTGTCCGACATTGCCGTTCGTTACGAGGTGAAGGAGGTGCCGGCAGATGCAAGGCCACAGGTCACGAAAAACCGGAAGCGTATTCACTGGAATACGTTGAGGATTTTTCGGGGCCGAGAACGAAGCAGATGCCGATACATCGTTTGCCGCAGTAGAAAGGTCAATGTCGGACAGGCTCCTACGCTGGAACCGCCACGCAGAGATCATGAAGCCGGCTTCGCTGTGTCAATCGTGAGATGAACGGGGAAGAGTCGCTCAGGGTCCTGTCGCAGTCTGGCTTGTCTCAACAGGGTTTCGACTGATGGAGTCACAGTTCCTTCGAACGAGAGACGGCCGTTCGTCACCACCGTGAGCGGTTTGGAGACATCGATCAATTGCTCGTTCAGGAATAGGCTATACCGTCGAACATGCTCGGCCTTCACCTCAATGCGATTGCGTGCGGCAATCCAGGCGTCAAGCCTGGCATACACTCGACGCTTGATTCGTTCGTCACGTTTGTCAACCAAATCATCTGAAAATGCCGCGATCGGATCGGTCGCATCGAGGCGGATCCAGTTGAACGACTGAAAGTGGCTCCCGTCACGGACGACGGTCAGGTTGGTCGGCAAGGGGTCACGGCGCTGACGATTGAACCAGTCAACAAGGTCCGGTAACTCCTCTCTGGGGAAATAGTGCCCACCTGCCATGGAATGCTCACGTTGATGCTCGCGATACACATAGAGATAGCCGAGCCTGTCCAGCTCTCGGGCGATCGAGCGGCTCAGCTCCACCGGCATCACCTGATCTTTGGCCCCATGAATGATATAGACCGGCGTGTTTCGAAGATTCGCTAGAAACGGCATCAATACATCATCCAATCCACTCGCCATGGGTGCCAGGCCGGCAAACAACGGCGCATGATGCATCCCAATCAACCACGTACCGATCCCGCCGTTCGACATGCCTGTGAGAAACACGCGATCGGGATCCACATGATACCGGTGCACGACTTGCTGGATCGTCTCCAGCACCAGCTCTTCAGCACGCCTTGTAAACCAGGCAGCGGAGGGATAGGAGGGGCAGGCCAATAGATAGTCCTCGCCCAGTCGTGGGCGCCATCGCTCCAAATATTCCTCGCCGGTAAAACCAAATCCATGCAGACACACGACTAATGCATAGGCCTTCGAAGCTTGGTACGTCGGCGGGATGAACAGGGACAGTGGGTACTGCTGTCCACGGATCACGATCGGTTCTTCCGGAAAACTCCCGACTGGTTGGTTCTGATAGACCCGTTCATTTCTTATAATATGAGAGACTGTTGCGACGGACGCATGTTGGTCGAGGAGAATGCGCTGCAACAACCGATCGGTCTCATCACTGTCATGGGCTGCTAGGTACCGGACGACGAGCGAAGTCAGACTCTCGACGACCGATACCGGCTCCTCTGCAACGCTGGAGTTTATTCCGCCGCCAAGAACCACTGACAAGGTGATGACTCTTATCCAGACAGTCACAGATCGCCTTCCACCACAAAATCATTGCCGACGGATCGTGTCACGATACGGCGTAACTTGATCGCTCCAGCGAGCCGAGCCGGACTTGCTCCCCCGATCACACCCTTGGCATTCTGGCCACCAAGAAGTAGTGGCGCCATGTAGAGCCGAATGTGATCGATCAACTTTGCCTTCATCATCGCCGCATTGATCTCGCTTCCTCCCTCCACGAGCAGGGACAGGATGCCGCGCCGACCGAGCTGCTTGAGCAGAGCGGGCAGCGAAACACGACCTTGCAGAGCGGGCAACGTAAGGATCTCTATACCCTGTTTTTGCAGGACCGATCGTCGAGTTGTTGGAGCTGCAGCAGTTGTCGCGACAATCGTTTTAGCCTTATCCTGTTGCGCCAGGATCTGTGCATTGAACGGGGTGCGCAGCCGGCTATCGACCACGATGCGAAGGGGCTGCCGTAGAGCTAATTTATCCAGTCGCGGTCCCGTTCTCGCTGTTAGTGAGGGATCATCAACCAGAACGGTGCCTACTCCGATCAAGATTGCATCGACAGCACGACGAAGTTGATGCACCTCCCGACGAGAGGACGTACCCGTAATCCATCGCGACTCCCCCGTTGCCGTAGCGACCTTTCCATCAAGCGTCATGCCAGCCTTGAGTATCACATAGGGACGGCTTGTTTTCATCCAATGGCAATAGAACTTGTTCAGTGCTTCCGCCTCAGACCGAGCCACGCCGATCGTGATTGCGAGTCCGGCCTGCCGAAGTGCTGCGGCTCCTCTTCCCTTTACTGATGGATTCGGATCGGGCATCGCGACCACGACACGACGAACACCTGAACGAATGATCTCGGGGACACAGGGAGGAGTCCGTTTCTTCAGATGACAACAGGGCTCAAGCGTCACATAGAGGGTCGCGCCTCGAGCACCCTTGTCTGTCTTTTGCAGCGCCAGAATTTCTGCGTGAGGAGTCCCTGGTCGGAGATGAAAACCCTCCCCGATGATTCTGCCTTGACGAACCACCAAGGCTCCGACCATCGGATTCGGGCTTGTCGTTCCCTGGCCCTTCGCCGCCAGGCGAAGGGCCAGGGTCATGAAGTAGAGATCTCGTTGACTGCTGGTCACCGTCTCTTGCGGCGTGAGGTCGACGGCTTGCGTTCCGTCCGAGCCTTTTTCCCCGCCGGTTTCGCACTCGATTCCGCGATGGCTGCCTGCGCCGCCGCCAACCTCGCGATCGCCACGCGGAAGGGGGAACAGCTGACGTAATCCAATCCCAATTGATGACAGAACTCGACGGAGCTGGGATCGCCGCCATGTTCGCCGCAAATGCCGAGCTTGAGCTCAGACCTTGTCTTGCGCCCGCCTTCGATCGCCTGTTTCATCAGTAAACCGACGCCTTCGCGGTCGAGCACGGCAAAGGGATCCGAGTCCATGATCTTCTCGGTCTTATAGAAATCGATGAACTTGGCCGCATCGTCGCGTGAAAAGCCGAACGTCGTCTGAGTCAGGTCGTTGGTCCCGAACGAGAAGAACTCCGCCTCCTGCGCAACCCGATCGGCCGTCACCGCCGCGCGCGGCAACTCGATCATCGTGCCGACCAGGTAACTCAACTTGACGCCATACCGCTTCATCGTCTCCTGGGCGACTTCTTTCACGAGATCTTTCTGCGACTTCATTTCGGAGACCATGCCGACGAGCGGGATCATAATCTCCGGCACGATCTTCTTGCCTTCCTTCGCCAATTCGCAGGCCGCCTCCATGATCGCCCTCGCCTGCATTCGGGTGATTTCCGGCATCGTGATGCCCAACCGACAGCCACGAAGACCCAGCATGGGGTTGAATTCATGAAGTTCTTCCACTCGGGCCAGCAAACGGCGCTTCTCCTCGAGATTGGCCTCGTCATTCTCGGTCAATTCCAGCTGCGCAATCTCCACCATCAATTCTTCGCGCTTGGGCAAAAACTCGTGGAGCGGCGGATCAAGCAGACGAATCGTGACCGGATATCCCTGCATCTCCCGATAGAGCCCGACAAAATCTTGTTTCTGCAGCGGCAGAAGTTGCTCCAAGTACTTCTCGCGTTCTTCCTTCGTCCGCGCCAGAATCATCTTCTGCATGATCGGAATACGATCTTCGGCGAAGAACATGTGTTCGGTCCGACAGAGACCGATACCTTCCGCTCCGAATCCTCTCGCAATTCTAGCCTGGTCCGGCACGTCGGCGTTGGCCCGGACACGCAACCGGCGTACGCTGTCCGCCCACGAGAGTAACGTCGCGAACAGCTGATACTTCGGCGACTGCTTGGCATCCAGCTTCCCTTGCACCACTTGAATGATTTCCGACTCCACCACCGGCACATCGCCGTCGTAGACGTTCCCCGTCGACCCGTTGACGGAGATATAGTCCCCTTCGCGAAACACCTTCGAGCCGATCCGCACCGATTGAGCGTCGATCACTTGCACCGCGTCGCAGCCGGCCACGCAGACTTTGCCCATCTGCCGGGCGACCACCGCCGCATGCGACGTCATCCCGCCGCGTGCGGTCAAAAATCCGGTCGCCGCGTTCATGCCGTGAATATCATCCGGGCTGGTTTCCTCGCGGACCAGCACGACACGTTGACCTGCTGCTTTCATCTCGACCGCGCGGTCCGGCGTCAACGCGATTTTGCCTGCTGCCGCACCGGGACCGGCCGGCAACCCTTTGCCCAGCGGAGTCTGGCTGGATTCCACCGTTGAGTCGAAGATGGGATAGAGATACTGTGCCAGCTGATCGGGGCTGACGCGCTGCACCGCTTCGCGCTTCGTGATCAGTCCTGCTTTCACCATTTCGACGGCGATACGGACCGCCGATATGCCGGTCCGTTTCCCGACGCGGGTTTGCAGCATGTAGAGCTTGCCCTCCTGAATCGTAAATTCCAGGTCGAGCATGTCTCGGTAATGTTTTTCAAGCTTCTTATACGTGTGTTCAAGATCCTTGTAGGCAGCCGGAACGTTCTTGGCGAGTGCGCTGACCGGCAGAGGCGTTCTGATGCCGGCCACGACGTCTTCACCCTGCGCATTCATCAGACATTCGCCGAAGAATTTATGCTCGCCGGTATTCGGATCGCGGGTGAACGCCACGCCGGTCCCGCTGGTGTCGCCCATGTTGCCGAACACCATCGCCACCACGTTGACGGCGGTGCCCCAATGGTCCGGAATGCCGTTCAGCCGCCGATAGGTAATGGCGCGCGCGCCGTTCCACGACGAGAACACCGCGTTGATCGCCATCCGCAGCTGCTCATTTGGATCGTCCGGAAAATCCTTCCCCGTTTCCTCCTTCACTAACGACTTGAATCGTCCGACAAGGTCTCGCAAGGCCCGCCCATCCAATTGTGTCTCGTGGGCCACCCCCATTTCTTCTTTCTTGTGGTTCAGAATGGCTTCAAAGTGTTCGCGAGGCACCCCCATGACGATGCTGCCGAACATCGTGACGAAACGGCGATAGCTATCCTGGGCGAACCGCTCATTCTTCGTCTTGGCGGCAAGCCCCTCGACCGTCTTCAGCGTGAGGCCCACATTCAGTACCGTGTCCATCATGCCGGGCATCGATGCGCGGGCGCCGGATCGCACGGACACCAGCAACGGCTTCTCAGGATCGCCGAACCCCATCCCCATCGACCGCTCCACGCGCTTCAGCGCAGCTAACGTCGCCTCCCACATCCCGGATGGATATTTCTTGCCCTGTTTGTAGTATTCGATGCAGGCTTCGGTGGTGATCGTGAAGCCCGGCGGGACTGAGATACCCAAATTGGTCATCTCGGCCAATCCCGCGCCCTTTCCGCCGAGCAGTTCCTTCATGTTCGACGTGCCCTCGGCTTTGCCGTCGCCGAAATAGTAGACATATTTCTTTGCCACGTGATGTCTCCTTCCAGGAAGAGTACGGATCAATGAGCGGGCGACGCGCGACGACCCTCGGTTGATTCCAGACGAAGCCGATAGCGGTTCACCAAGAACCACTTCGCCCTTACGCCACCGACGATAATGACGGTGACGAACAAGATCAGCATCAACAATCGGTAATCAGCTTGAATACCCTGATCGACGTAATACTGGCCGTCAAGTCCCTTCTTGAGCTTCGTGTCCGGCTGCAGATAATGAGGTTTCCCGCTCGGGTCGGAGAGAATAAGCCATTCCGAGCAGAGCCGAACCGGTTCGTTCATGCCAGGGAATGACTGCCACGTCAGTCGAAGACACACGTCCTGTTTTGCGTTGAACAGCTCAGGTGTCTTCACCAAGTCATCCAAATTGATGCCGCTGAGTCTAAGCCCGAGGAGGAGGATGGCATTGCAGAGCACCATCAAGGTCAGCGAGACGCCAAGAGAAAATCGTCGGATCTTGTCCGCCCGACGGCCTACGTCCGTCCTCGGCTGATCCATGGCCGCTCCAGTCTTGTTTCACGTCTCGACGACAGGATGCCTGTCACTCAGTCCGATTTGATCTACCGTACTTGTACCACAATCTGTGAAAAATCTGCGAACCTCCCGAAGAAACCATCCGCCACATGTCTCAGCAACGAAAGCCGATTATGACGCAAGGCAGAATCCTCGACATTGACCATCACCGACTCAAAAAACCGATCGATGGACGGCTTCAACTGAACTAAACAATCAAGCGCGTCCTTATACTGACGCTGCTCGATCAGCCTGTCGTACCTTTCTTCCATTGATTGCAATCGCGTATGGAGTTCGCGCTCCGCGTCATCTTTGAACAACGATGAGTCCACCGCGGTCGGCTCCGACCTCCTCACTCCCTCTTTCCTTAAGATATTGTTCGCTCGATTGAACCCGACGATCAAGGGGTCAAATTCCGGAAGGGAAGCGGTGGTCTGTAGGACCTCCATTCGGCGAGCAAGATCGATCAAATCGCATTCGTTCGTGACGGACCCCGTGACAGCGTGCATCACATCATCCCGCAGGTTCTTCGTCGTTTTCATGTAGAACCGAAACCGCTCAATGATGAATCCAAACGGATCCTCTACGCTCGACGCTGCCGGTTTGACATCAGTCTCCAGGCCCTGCCTGACGCTCGTGAGCATCCGACGCAGGTCTAATTTGATGGTGCCTTCAATCACGATTCGCACGACCGACAAAGCATGCCGCCTCAAGGCAAACGGATCCTCTGACCCCTTTGGGATGATGCCGGCCTGAAAAAAAGCCACGATCGTATCGAGCCTGTCGGCTAGTCCCAGCACGAGCCCTTCGGTCGTTTCCGGCAAGGCCCCGTCCATCCCCCGCGGAACATACTGATCCCGGATGGCGTCGCAAACCTCGCGCTTCTCTCCATCGTGCTCCGCGTAATATCCTCCCATGATGCCTTGAAGCTCCGGAAATTCCCCCACAATGCCGGACAGCAGATCCGCTTTACAGAGTTGGGCTGCTCTCGCACAGGCCTCGATAGAATCCTGTGGAAGCGCCAGCGAGCCGGCAATGAGACGAGCAAGCTTGCAGACTCGTTCCGCCTTGTGAGCCATCGTGCCGAGCTTCTGATGGAACGTGACGCCGGCGAGTTTCTTCCCCCGTTCCTCCAACTTCACCTTACGGTCCTCGTCAAAAAAGAACTTCGCGTCGGCCAATCTCGCTGCCAGCACCCGTTCGTTCCCCGTCCGAATCAGCGACATATTTTGAGGTTCATTGTCGGCGATTGTGATGAAATGAGGCGCCAGCTTGCCGGACTGCTTGTCCCTGACCGAAAAGAATCCTTGATGGTGCTTCATCGACGTCATCAGGACTTCCGGTGGAACCGCCAAATACTCCGGTTTGAAGTTGCCTAGGAGGGCACAAGGCCACTCCGTGGTGTACACCGCTTGATCGAGCAGGGCATCATCTGCATTCAAAGCAACGCCCGCTTCGGCACAAAGACCGTCGATGTGTGTCTGAATCTTGGCTCGGCGTCGCTCAGGATCAACCATCACCCCTCGCCGTTCGAGTTCACGGCTATAGGTCTTGAAATCCCTCACGATGATAGGTTTTCCGCCGCCCATCACGCGGTGACCGAACGTGCGATTGCCTGCCCGGATGCCGGCTATCTCCACCGGCACGACACTTCCCCCGAAGAGCGCAACGATCCACCGTACGGGCCTGGCAAAACGTAGGCCCGTTTCGTTCCACTTCATGGCCTTGGGAAAAGAAATCTTTGCGACAAGGTGAGGCAGTAGTTCCGTAAGAAGGGTTGCGGTCTCCCGCCCCGCATCGTGCTTGACCGCGAAAAGATACTCGCCCTTCGGGGTTTCGCGAAGCTCCAAACTTTCCACTGCAACGCCCTGGCCCGTTGCGAACCCCATCGCTGCTCTAGTGGGTTGACCGGTCTGGTCGAATGCCACCATTCTCGATGGCCCCATCGTTTCCTTGACAACCGCAGTTTGATGGGCAAGCAAATCGTCCACGACCAAGACGAGCCGTCGTGGTGTCCCATAGGTGTTGACGGACTTGAACGACAATCGCGCATCCTGAAACATACGGTCGGCTGATTCTCGAAGGGCCGTGAGGGCCGGCGCGACAAATTCAAACGGCAGCTCCTCCATGCCGATCTCGAACAAGAACTCGGCGGTCGATTTGAGACTGCGGGGTTTTTGCCGAGGTTTCTTCACGAGCGTGCGTTTCATCGATGCGTCACCTGCATCCTCATGAGCGGATGCCCCATCGAAGCCCGCTCCTCGATATAGCGCTCGGCACATTGCCTCGCCAGCGCCCGCACCCGCGCAATGTAACCGGTCCGTTCCGCGACACTGATGGCGCCGCGCGCATCCAAGAGATTGAACGCATGGGATGATTTGATGCAATAGTCGTAAGCGGGCAAGGTCAAGCGCTTGTCGGCCTGCGCGAGCAATCGTTTGCACTCGGCTTCGTTTGCCTGGAACGCTTGCATGAGCATGCTGACGTCCGCTTCCTCGAAGTTGTACCGCGACCCCTGCACCTCAGTTTCATGGTGAATATCGCCATACTTGATCGAGTCCGTCCAGACCAGGTCGAACACGTTGTCCACCGCTTGCAGATACATGGCGATGCGCTCCGTGCCGTACGTGATTTCGCCCGTGATCGGAGCCAGTTCAATCCCGCCGATCTCCTGAAAGTAGGTAAACTGGGTAATTTCCATTCCATCCAGACGCACCTCCCAGCCAAGTCCCCAGGCTCCCAGCGTCGGCGACTCCCAATCGTCTTGGATGAAGCGAATGTCGTGCTCCTTTGGATTGATTCCCAGCCGGGACAGACTCTCTAGATACAGCTCTTGGATATTGTCCGGTGCAGGCTTCAGCACGACTTGGTACTGATAATAGTGCTGGAGACGGTTGGGGTTTTCGCCATAGCGGCCATCAGTCGGACGGCGGCAGGGCTGCGCATAGGCCGCCCGCCATGGTTCCGGTCCGAGTGATCGCAGGAACGTGGCCGGATGAAACGTGCCTGCACCCATTTCCACGTCATAGGGTTGATGAACGACACAGCCTTGATCGGCCCAGAAACGATGGAGGGCGAGAATAAGGTCTTGAAAATTCACGGAGATACAACCTGGTTGGGCAAAGAACGGATGTCTGCTCTGAAAACAAGCGCCAAGCTAGCAAGAATACTTTTCCCCTGTCAAGAAACAAGCCCTCTAGATCAATGGCTTGGAGTCTGAAAATCGTTTCTCTTGTGGGCTAACCACTGTGATAGGCATCATCTCACGAGCCAAAGACCTATCAACTGTATCCTTTCTGATCCACCTCGGTATCCAATCAGATACTACTTCGGCGTTTGCTGCGGGCATTCACTCATAATCTTCACAGATTTGAGGACTGTCTACGATACGCTCCTAGGCAAGCTACTTGCTCGTTGACTCTACGTACATGCGTCGGTACTCTCGCACTCAAGAACTCGCCTGGGGCTGAAGGCTTCGTTAGTTGAGCAGCGTCAGCGCTTGAACGATGCTCATAAGGACGCAGGAGGATATGGTTATGCGATCGATACAGACTGTCATCACGCTCGTTCTTGCCCTTGCCTTATTCTTGGGGTATTCGGTCCTGAGGGATGCGCAGGCTATCGCCAGCGGCGGCAAGCCCACCGCTTCAGCATTTCACTATGGCAAACAGCTGACGGATGCCGAGTTGGTCGGAGCGGAGATTTGGTTCAATGCCACAGCCGGCAACGCTCGCTTCTTTACCTACGTCTATCAACAACGGCTCGGCGTCATGATCGATTGGTATCGGGTGTTGCGAAGTGACGCACGAGACGCGCGTTTCCATCGGTGGGGTCTGATCAACGATCCGGATTGTTGTAAGCCGGGCGATCCTCACTGTCCGGCCAAGAGCTATGACGAGACCTATGGTTTCGACTTTTGTCCGGGTGACGATGAACTGCTCAAGCATGTCGGGAAGACCGGTTACCGCGATCCTGCCTGCGACCTGGAGGACGTGCCGGTCGCCAAGGGTGACCCGCACGGTCAAAAAGATCTGCGGCAGTCGGCCTGCGACCTTGAATTCGGGACGTCGACCGGAGCACTTGGGTTACGCAAATTTCCAAATCCGAAGTTCGACAAGGTGAAATGGCTCAAAATTAACGGCGGACATCTGGACTCGTGGGACGGCTATACGGCCAAAGTGGTGCCGCGCAAGGACCGTGAAGCGCCCGCCAAGAGTCACCTGGTCGACGGCTCGATCGAGCCGCCCTATCGTATCGGCATGTCCTGTGGTGCCTGTCATATTGCCTTCGATCCGATTCGCCCTCCCAAAGATCCGGTCCATCCGAAATGGGAGAATCTCTCCGGCACAGTCGGCAATCAGTACGGGCGATTCGCGCAGATCTTGGGATCGGGAATGGCGCCGAACACCATTGAGTACCAAATCTACGGGCATTCGCGCCCTGGTGCCGTCGATACCTCCGCGATTCCCAACGATCAGGTCAACAACGCCGGTACCATGAACGCCATCATCAACCTGGTCAAGCGACCGACGTTCGAAGAAGACATCATCAAGTGGCGCAAGACCAATCAGTGTCCGGCCGGCGGCGACGAGCGGACCTGTTGGTGCGAGCCGGGCAAGGACGGCAAGTGTTGGGAGCGGGGCCGCAAGAAAGAATTGGTCCATCACATCCTGAAAGGGGGAGAAGACAGCATCGGCGCGCTCGAAGCGATTCAGCGGGTGTACTTCAACATCGGCAGTTGCTCGGAGGAAGGGTGGGTCAATCATCTCACCGATATGCGGCAGCTCGATCCCACGATACGTGGATTCGGCCAGACGCCGTTCGACATCGGACAGGTGCGCCGGGACTGTCCGCAATTCCGTGCGATCGAAGACCGTTTAGGGGAAATTCTTCAGTTCTTGCTGACCGGAGCCCCGGCCGACCTGTACCAAGCCCGTGGGTTGAAGAACAACGATGCGCTCGTCGAACAGCTCAATAAGGAATTCGGGAAGGGCGCAGTTGAGCAGGGTCGCGTGATTTTCGCGAGCAAATGCGCCACGTGCCATTCCAGCCAGAGCCCACCGTTCGAGAATCGAGATTTTCGAACGGTCTCCACAGATCCCAAAAATAATGGTATTCGCATCGATTGGCTCGGCAACGACAAGCTCATCCCCGTGAGTGAAGTCGGGACGAACCGCTCGCGATCCCTCCATTCCAATCACATGCAGGGCCGCGTCTGGGAAGAGTACGGCTCTGAAACCTTGCGGGCGAAGCCAGGCGATCCGCAGCTCAAGGAACCCTCAGACGGAGGACGGGGCTACTACCGAAATATCTCGCTGCTCAGCCTCTGGGCCTACGCTCCCTTCATGCACAACAACGCCGTGGGCCCCGAAGTCTGCGGTGGTCCATTGGACGAGCACTACTACTCATCCTATGTCGATAAAGATGGAAAACCGGTGGCCTCCCCTCCACCCTGTTGGATATTCGACCCCAGCGTGGAAGGACGATTCAAGCTCTACAAAGCGTCGATGAAAGAGTTACTCAACCCTTCTCAACGAATTCCAAAGGTGACAGGATTCAATCACGAGGTGACCATTCGGCTGTTCCCCAAGCTGGGTGACGGCAAACTGGAGCGTTACGTCGACACGGCCATTCGCTTCCCGCTCGGCACGCCGGCCGCGCGCATCGGAAACTTTCGTCACAAGGAGCTGGTGGAAGATCTCGTCACGGCGCGGGTGGACTTTGACAAGTTGAAGGCCAAGTATGTCGGTCGCTACGGATCGGGAAAGGGTGAACAGATCGCCAAAACGATCCAAGAAAAGGGAACGGAGCTGCTCGCGAAACCGGGATCGATACTTGAGGCTGGAGCGGAATTGCGCGAGGTCTACAGCAACAGTCTCGCCGTCATCGAAAACGACGGGCACCGATTCGGCGAGGATCTCTCGGATAAAGAGAAGGATGCGCTGACCGCGTTCCTAGCGACGCTGTGACGACATGAATCCTGAAAAGAGGTATTCACCATGAGACACTTACGATGGTTAATAGTGCTGGGGTTGGCGGTGTGCGCATATGCCCTTTGGGAATACCTCAAAGATGAGCCTCCGCCACCCGTTCCCTATGCACAAAGCGGGGAGCGCTATTCAGACAAGGTCGACTTGGCTCGCCTGGAGCACGAGTCACCCCTCGCGCCGACCGATCTCATGAAGATCACGCCGGATAATCTCAAGGGCGCCACGCAGGAACAGGTCGATCAGATCTACGCCCGCTTGACCGCCGGCCCGATTCCGGACGGAGTCTACGATGGGCAAATGTTTTTCCCGAAGGGGTCGAGCGAACGAGCCCGCGTCGCCGAAATCGTCGGAGGAGGCATCAAAGGGTTCTTCGTCGATCTCAAGGCCGCCAAGCTCGAGCACATCGGTGAGTTCATCTGGAAAGGAAAGGTCTTCTATCGCAACGAAGGGGTGCTCCGAAATCGTATTGAGGATCTGCTTGCTCTGAAGCCGATCGTCGGTCCTGACGTTGAGAAAATCAAAAAGCTCGATGTGGACGGCAAGGATGCCTGGTTGCTGTTCCCCGCGAAGCTCTATTGCGGCCAGAGCCTGCTGGATGGACGCCGAGAATCTGTCATCATCGACTATGCCTTTACGGACGACCTACCTGGCTACCGCGAGATGCCGGATGTGCTGGCCGGTCGGGAAGGATTGGAGATACGAGACGAAATTCGGATGATTCGTCCTGGATTTTATCTTGGGCGGGCCTACATCAAGAAAGTCTTTGCCTTGAACTTCACCCTCTACAGCAAGGCGGTGGCGGAGAAGGAATCTGCGTCGTTTGTCGGTTCCGGGACAGTCAACGAGGACTGTTGGATCGGCAATCAGCGCATGACGGCGATGGCCAACAAGGCGGGCAACCAACATGCCCGGTTAACGGAAACTCGTTGAATGAAGATCTGATCGGTCACTACATGCCACGAATGGCGAGACGGTGGGTAACTGCCATGGGATGCCTGCTCCTGACGACTGTATGTGTTTCAGGATGTGGCCGCCAGGATACGGAGGGGTCCTACAGCGATGCGGCTGCTCCCTATGCGCAACCCGCCCCCCTGGTATCTCGTGATTCGGGAGGACCTCCATGGGTTGTTGATCCGACCGAATCAGGGACGAACCTCCCGCCGATTGGACGATCCCTGTTTGATTTCCTTATTACAAAGAACGTGAGCGGGAAAAAGGTCTACGATATCCCCTTTCCATTTCCCGCCCTGGCAGATCGAATCGAATCGCAACTCCACTCCGAACGTACAACGACGGCCCTTAAGCGATTGCTGATTCCCGTCAATCGCTCGCTGCAACGACGAGCCGGCGACGGAGCGTACTTTACCTATCCGCGAGCCGTGCTCGCCGTCGATACAGAAGCGGATTCGGCTTTGGGTCCATCCGGCATGCATCTCAAAGATCGGCTCTTCATCGGGTATCACGAAAAGACCGCCGTATTGGAGATCATCAGTTATAACGAGGCAGCGGCACGGTTCGAGTTCCAGATTGTCGATGACTATCGTGCCGGTGGAACGCCGACCGTGCGGTACGCCAATCGTGTGCTCTGCACCGCCTGTCATCAAAATCAGAGCCCCATCTTTTCCCGCCCCATGTGGGACGAAACCAACGTGAATCCAAAAATCGCCGCCCTGCTTGTCCATCAACGTCGCCCGTACCACGGCTTTCCCATTCGACAAGGAGTGGGAGTGCTTCAAGCCTTCGATGATGCCACTGATCGAGCCAATGAGATTTCGCTGGTCCAGCTGCTCTGGCGTGAGGGATGTGAACAGGCCGGTCAACCGGAGCAGTCGATCAGCTGTCGAGCCGAACTGATCGAGTGGGTGCTCCGATATGCGCTGTCGAAAAGCTTGCCCCAGGATTGGCGGACAGGCGAGGCCCCTGTCGAGCCACCCTCCTTTCTTGCCGCATGGCGTGCACGCTGGCCGCATGGATTGGCCATTCCCAATCCTGATATTCCCAATCGCAATCCCTTTCGCTATGTCGCGGTGAGTGAGTTCCCCGGTCTCAGTGAGGTGGAAGCGACTGCTCTTGAGGGAAGAGAACCACGGTCCCTGTTTCGGGGACCGCACGAACCGACGTTGCCTCGCGAACCGCTTGAGGTATGGACCGTCCCTGATACTCCACAGACACTCGAGCGAGTACTGGCCGCCTGTGCGCAGTTCTTCAGCAAAGCTGATCTCCATCGACTGAACCGCATGGTGCATCGACAGCCTGAACGGCTCGGACAGATGGTACGTACCGTGGCACAAGAGACCTTGATGGGCCGAACCGATGCATTCGCTAAGCAGCCGTTCCGCCGTGTGACATTTTTGGCTGCGCTTGATCGGCAATTGGGGGCCACCGTAACCCCTCGTTGCTGTCTGGATGACCGCGGTATGCCGCCGCCGGTGGATGACGAGGTGGCCTCCCATCACTCAACAGGTGCAGCGCAGGAGGCCTCGCTGACCGGCGAACACAACCTGTTACACAGGTACTGTGGTGCTTGTCATCATGGAACGGACGGCTTCCCCCCGAACTTTCTGCATGGGTCTCCTACCAAGGTCGAGGCCAATTTAACGCAATGTGCCGATCGGATCTTCGTGCGGTTAAGCATGTGGGACATTGCCGCCCCCGAACAGCTGGAAGCGCCGATGCCGCCGGCCATGCATGTGTTGCATCACCGAATCAGTCTGGACGAGTGGAAACGTCATCCTGATTTGCAGGCGCTTCGTAAGGCAGCAGTGGTTGCGATTCAGCAAAAACGTGGCGTAACATTCCTCCTGGAAAACTTGCTTCGGCAGGACTATGACACCCTACCCGCTTGCTTACCATCGAGTCCTGAGCCGACTGAAGCCATGGGAGCGCATCATGGATAGCTCGATGGCCAAAAGTGCCACGAGATGGGTGCTGCCCTGACTCCTCAATCCCAATTCATGCTGGTGGCACAGGTCACGCCAGGCCGGGAACACGGTCTGCGGGAACTGCTGAAGACGATGAATTCCAAGCCGGGTATGGCCGACCCGACGAACGCGGTCTTGCCATTCGGGCAGTTCGAACGTCTGCATTTTGCGCGGCTGGTGGTGCTGGACGATCCCACGCTCGGCGACATCGGTATCCCACGCCCAAGCCTGCCTGTCTACCTTGCGTTTATCGGCAGCTGTGACGGATCCGCAGGCGAGTGCATCGCGGATCTGGCACGGCGCGCAGCTACGGGCCTGCGCCGAATCTTTATGCATTGCGACGGCTTCAACGCGGATGATGATCTACTACCCTGGATGCAAGCGCATCAACATCGACTCGCTGCCAACTACATCAACTGGGTCGGTCGCACGGTACGGCAAGTCAAGGAGGAAAGCGCGCTACAACGTGCTCTCGCCGCGAGAGTGCCGCGCGCGCCGCTCGCATCGGCCAGGCAAGCGCAGCAACTCCGGCGCGAGTTGATCGACTTCGTCGATGCTGAAGTCAGCGCCGGAAGGCTTGGCATGACGCCGCGGGAGCCGACCCCACTGCGCTGGCAACTCGCAAAGCTCCTCCATCTCGTTGCGATTCCCCTGGCGGGCCTAATCCTATTACCGTTTCTGATTGTCCTGTCGCCGCTCTTGATCGTCATCTTGCGCACGAAAGAGAGCACCGATGCCGAAATCTTCCCGCCCCCGGACGGCGCGGCGCTGCTGGAATTGCAACAGCTGGAAGACTACGACGTGACCAACCAGTACACGGCATTCGGCTCGGTCAAGCCGGGACTGTTTCGCCGCTGGCTCGTGACGGTGGTGTTGGTGCTGATCGACTATACCTGTCGCCATGTCTTCACGCGCGGTTTTCTCGCACGCGTGCAGACGATTCACTTTGCGTTCTGGGCCTTTCTCGATGACAAGCGCCGGCTCGTCTTCACCAGCAACTATGACGGCGGCCACGAGGCCTACATGGACGACTTCATCAACAAGGTGGCGTGGGGCCTGAATCTCGCTTTTAGCCACGGCGTGGGCTGGCCACGCACTCGTTGGCTGGTCGCGCGCGGCGCACGCATTGAAAACAAGTTCAAGAACTACCAGCGGCGTCATCAGTTGCCGACAGAGGTCTGGTACAGGGCCTACCCAGGCCTGGCCTTGGTCGACCTCAAGCGAAATCAACGCATCAGGGAAGGGCTGGAGCTCGCGAGCGTGAGTGACGCGCAGGCTCAGGCCTGGTTACAGCTGCTATGAGCACAAACCTGAGTCAGGACCGGTCGGTGGAACTGGACGACGTGCAGGGCCTGGTGCGGTTCGGGTACAAGCACTTGACGGAAGCTTGTTTTCTCCTACTGCGCGTCAAGGATCCGGCCGCTGCGCGCGCGTGGCTGTCGCAGGCGCCGGTCACGAGCGCCGTCAAGGCCGATCCACTGCCCGAGACTGCGCTCCACATCGCATTCACGAGCGAGGGCCTGTGTGCATTGGAGGTCGCCCCCGACCTGCTCGCGCAGTTTTCAGCCGAATTTGTCGCCGGCATGGCGAGTGACGCCGCGCGCGCGCGCCGTCTAGGAGATATCGGCGCCAATGAGCCAAGCGGTTGGAAATGGGGCACCGGCGAGCGGGTGCCGCACGTCGCCGTGCTTCTGTATGCCCGTTCCGGGCGACTGGCGGCATGGGAACAGGAGATCGAAGCGCAATGCGGAGCCGGATTCGTGCGCATCGAACGCCTGTCGACATCCGATTTACATGGCATGGAGCCGTTTGGATTCGTCGACGGCATTTCGCAACCGCAAATCGATTGGGAGCGAACGCGGCCGGTGCGCGACCAGGACCAGCTCGAGTACAGCAACGTGAATTGTCTCGGCGAGTTCCTGCTCGGCTATCCCAACGAATACGGGCTCTACACGCCGCGTCCGCTGCTTACCCCACAGCGTGACCCCGATGCTCTGCTGCCGAGAGCCGAAGACGCGCCGGACCAAGCCGACCTCGGACGCAACGGCTGCTATCTCGTGTTGCGCCAACTTCACCAGGACGTGCAAGCCTTCTGGAGCGAACTGGACCGGCAAGCAGCAGGCAATACGGACCTGCGCGAGCGACTTGCCGAGGCGATGGTTGGCCGAAAGAAAAATGGCGAACCTTTGGTAGCGCCGCACGAGGACTCAGTCGCCGGCAACTCTCCCGCCCAGCAATCAAGACTGAACGACTTCACGTACGAAGCCGATCCACGAGGGCTGCGCTGCCCGTTGGGCGCGCACATCCGACGCATGAATCCGCGCAATGCGGATTTGCCACCCGGTCCTCCGGGAATCCTCTCGCGTCTGTGGCGCATGTTAGGATTCAACACAGCGGCACGACATCAAGATCTGGTCGCATCGACACGCTTTCATCGCCTGCTTCGCCGTGGACGAACATTCGGTGCAGGTGTGGCGCCTGCGTTGTCCGCGACGCAATCCTCGCCCGGCACGGAGACCGGGCTCCATTTCATCTGCCTTGTGGCCAATATCAAGCGGCAGTTCGAGTTTGTGCAAAGCGCGTGGGTGATGGGGAGTAAATTTGCCGGTCTCCACGGCGAAAGCGATCCGTTGCTCGGCAACCGATTGCCGGACCCCGGAGAGTTTTCCACGGACGGATTCTCGATTCCGCAAGCCGATGGTCCGGATCGACGGCTGACCGGCCTGCCGCAGTTCGTCACCGTTGTGGGCGGCGCCTATTTTTTTCTGCCCGGTATTTGCGCCTTGCGTTACCTCGCAACGCCACACTCAGAGGGGTCGTGATGCAACGGAACGTGTTGGGCTCCATGACGAGCCGCCCGGTGCCGCCTGCCGATACCGGTTCGGCAGTCCTGAATTGGATCAGTGATACATCACTGCGGCTGGTGCAACTGCAGCGACGCATCGACCCCTGGATGCGTCCGCCCTTCGACGCGGTGCTGCGCGACCCGGTCGCGCGCCTGACCACCACGCTGATCAACTTGCTCCGGCCGAACGAAAGACTGAAGATCGCCGAGGAACGGGTGCAACCGGACGAAGAGGCCTCGCTCCAATCGATCATCGATAGCTTCCAGAAGCAGATGCGCGGGCTGTGGAAGCCGGGCGGATTCGAACGAGGCGGAAATACCAAGACCCACGGCATCGTGCGCGCGGAGTTCATCGTCCACGAAGGCCTGCCGCCGCAGTTCCGACATGGTATCTACGCGAACCCAAAAACCTATCGCGCATGGGTCCGCTTTTCCGGACCTGGCCCCTACGTGACGCCGGACATCGACGATGTGGGGTTCATGAGCATCAGCATCAAGCTGATGGGAGTTCCCGGTCCCAAATTGATGGACGAAGAGAAATTCACGCAGGACATGTTCGGCGTATCCACGCCGACCTTTGTCACGCCGGACACGCGCGCGAACGCTCAGTTGCAGCTTGAGAGCCTGAAGAATGCGCAGATGTACTACTTTTTCAATCTTCGCCGTCCCCACCTATTGGACTTCATCATGCAGGGCCTGTGGATCAAGACGCAGAGCAGTCCGTTCGAGGCGCCGTACTTCAGTTGTGTGCCCTATCTGTTGGGTGAAGGGCAGGCGATGCAATATTCGGTGTGGCCGAAATCAAACCAGAAAACCCCGATCCCACGCCTTCCGCTGCGGCCGCCGGATGACTACCTGCGTCAAGCCATGGTCGCCGCGCTCAATCAGCACGATGTCGAGCTGGACATTCGCCTGCAGTTGCAGACCGATCCTCATCTGATGCCGCTCGAAAACAATGCGGTGCTCTGGCCGGAGCGACTGTCGCCCCGCGTCTCGGTGGCCACCTTGCGCATCCCACAGCAGAAGTTCGACTCACCGGCGCAGATCGCCTTCGCGCGACGCCTATCCTACAATCCGTGGCACTGCATCGCCGAGCACCGCCCGCTCGGCAATCAAAGCCGGGCGCGGCGCCGCATGTATTTCGAGTTATCGAAGTTGCGACACGACATGAACGCTGTGCCGCACTACGAGCCGACTGGGGATGAAACGTTTTGATGAGCCCACATTGTTCATGACAGTTCCTGACGTTCCACCCGTTGTATCGGAGGAGCAACGGGTTCCCGAAGACGCCAAGCGGGACGGGCAAGCGAAGCTTGGGGACTGACACCCTTCCCCGCGTCTCCGCGTGGTGTCTGTCCCCTTCCGAACGAACACTTGGGAGCGAGAATTTCGCAGCCAAGGTTGTCGCAGCGGCGAATCCACAATTGCAGCAAAAGTGTTCATGAATGATGTGGGCTGGGACTGCCCTACGCGACAGTGAGCCGAATAGGCCTTGATGCAAGAGACAGGACCTTGCTTCTCGCGGCGGGCGAAGAAAGACTCCGCGGTGACCAAACTGCAGAAGCTAGGTTAGCATGCGAGCAACGCGATAACCCAGGCCGCTGCAGCGGCTTGTTCGACGGCAAACTCAACGACCGAGCACGACATCGATTCCGAAGAGCACCAGATCCAGCTTCGCCTTCGACAACTTGCCGATCCGGTCGGTGAGGGAAGATTTGTCCAACGTGACGAGCTGCGAGACGTTGGCAACAGAGTCTTGGGACAATCCCGTCACCTTTGAGGCGAGGAGCACATTGCCCGGGGCTTCTGCCCAGCGAAGATCGCTGGGCAGCGGTACGCAAACGACCGTGGAGATTTGACTTCGATTGAAGGCCTCACCTTGCACAACGACGACTGGGCGCCGGAACCCAGGTTCCGAGCCCGAGGGCTCAGGCAAGTCCGCCCACCAGACCTCCCCCTGCGAGATCACCATTGCAAACGCCGAAGCGTTCGCCGCGCCGCCGCTTGAGCGAAGTCGTTATCCGCCGGCGGGCCGTCTCCGCAGACCCGGTCGAGCGTCTCCGTGATCTGATCTGCGGCATGTCGGGCCACGTACTCCCTCAGCGCGCGGCTATAGAGCTGGCTGCGAGACTTCTTGAGCACTCGGGCCAATCGTTCGGCATCAGCGAACACATCGTCCGGGATGGAGATGGCTGTTTTCATACCCGAAGTATAACCCAATCATGACAACCCCGCAACGCTGCTTGACCGAGCGTCATATCGTCCTTGGCCGGGAGGAACTGGCAGGACCATGGAGAAGCAGGCCAGGGCCGATGGGAGGTGTGAGTTCGGCGGCCGGCGTTACCTCTTCAGCCAGGAGGAACTCGCATGTCTTATGGAGGGAAGAGGCTGATAAGCCATGGGTGCAAGATCAAGAACTGACCCCGTCTTCCGGGTGGGCGCCGCATGTATTTCCAGTTATCGAAGTTGCGACACGACATGAACGCTGAGCCGCACTACGAGCCGACTGGGGATGAAACGTTTTGATGAGCCCACATTGTTCATGACGGTTCGTGACGTTCCACCCGTTGTATCGGAGGAGCAACGGGTTCCCGAAGACGCCAAGCGGGACGGGCAAGCGAAGCTTGGGGACTGACACCCTTCTCCGCGTCTCCGCGTGGTGTCTGTCCCCTTCCGAACGAACACTTGGGAGCGAGAATTTCGCAGCCAAGGTTGTCGCAGCGGCGAATCCACAATTGCAGGAGAAGTGTTCATGAATGATGTGGGCTAGGACTGCCCTACGCGACAGTGAGCCGAATAGCAAATAGGCCTTGATGTAAGAAACACAACCTGACCCTATCTAGCTATCTTCGGAATTGACGGTGATGAAGACAAAGGTATCCAACCGCTTAACATCCGCCATCTGTTTACCTATAAGTAATTCTCTGTTCCCTTGACCAGCCAAATTATAGTTCAAGCATGGTCATGCCTACCCTGTAAATCTCTAAAGATCTGAGCCATTCCAGGAATCTGTTTGAGTCGGTCTGCTAAGACTAGGGCTTCGTCTCGCTTCCCGCTTGCGGCAAGCTTGCCAAGAATTGATTCAAGCCTATCCTCAAAGTCGATAGAGGGCACATGTGTATCAAGAGACGCCTTCAGGATAACTGCTACTGCCTCGGCATTGGTGTCTGCCAACCGATCCAGTTCCTCATAAAAGAAATCATCGTGGTGGGCCACATGAACATGAGGCGCCACAGCAAGTAGTAAATCGAGCTCCCGGTCGCTGATTGACCGAATGTAGCAAGCTAATCGGCTCAAGCTGGATAGGAGCTTTGCGGGTGTTTCTGCAAGAGTACGACTCCACAATATACATCGCTCCCAAAACTTAATTATCCGCTCAACTTGCTCAGTGGATAGTTGCTCTTTTCTAATACTCCAAAACCAACCGACGGCATCGTCGATCGCTTCTATTTGGCCGGACTCAAATATGTAGGCGAATCTAGAGGAGTCCAGCGTTTCATCATTCCACAAGTAGGCAAGCGACACATGTTCCACAAGTCTTTGAATGACCATCAGGTCATTCATCTGTAAGCGGAAGGCACGGTCGATTATCCCGTTCTCAACTAAAAGACCATAAACTTCGCGCGTTATGTTTGCATAGGCTAACCCACCGAGCGCACAGTTAAAATTAGCCTGAAAATCATTTGGAAATATTTCCCCGATCTTCGTCTTCAGCCAGTCCCTATCAATGTAATCAAGCTGGGTAATGTACGCTCCGGCCAGCGTTGAAAAGTCGAAATTGCCATTCTGACACTTGGCAAGTTCATCCTCGAATACGCCTTTCATTGAGGCCCATACATCGGCATGTTGCTGTCGCTCTCTATCGGCAAGTCGACAAGCTCTCAGCGCATGAGAAAATATGGCTTCAATTGCCTTGCCGCGAGATGAATTAATAGCCTGTGTCATGGAATCGGACTTTGGAGGTTCATCTCGCCAATCCAGATTCTTGAGCAATATCACCAGCAGCCTCCATGTTCTGGGCAGAAGGTCTGGTGAATAAGCCTTTTCGTCGTCCTGTGTGCCGGATCTGAACAACTGGGCGATGATCGGCGGAATCCAGTCTCTATTGGGCGTATGATTCTGATCTTGCAAAGTTTGTTCGGTCCAGAATTCTATGGGCCCAATCAGCCGTTCCAAAAACAAGACTAATTGCGGCCATGCTTTGCCCCAGTCAAGTTCCTGCCCATCTTGCGGTGGCTTGCTCCAGACCTGCTCAAATCCGCTGATCACTCCATACTGGAACGGCCGTTTCGCATTTATGAAATCCTGGAGGAGTCCAAGGAATGTAGTCGGGGCAAGTGCAACAGCTGCTTCCAACGAGTCTACAAGTGCTCGTGTCGTAGGACCGCGCCATGAATCTTGTTCCTGAAAGTCATTCAATCTTTGTATAAGACTTCCAGTTTCAGCAAATACGATGATCTCTTGAGGTTGGTATGCAGCTGGTCCATGCCCGCTCCACGACTCCATGTAGGAATGGAAGTCCGGGTGATCTGATAGGTCACCTAGCAACTGATCTGCATCTAGTGAATTAAACCAGGTATCAGCTGGCGCATAACCTTTACCAGCAATAGTAGAAAGCCACTTTCGCTGCTTACGCTGAAGCCTGCGCTTCTCCTCTTCATCATCTGACGGCTCACCTAATTGCCTAATTGCCTCCACCAGTGCAGCTTTCTCAGCATCATCAAAAGTCTCAAAGTGATGCTGGAGTAGACCATAGACTTCATGGAGTGACTCATCGTCGAGTAACCGCAACCCAATAATTGAGGAGAAGACTTCCTTCAACTTCTCCCAGCGTCTGTCCAGCACATGAATACCGATCCGTCGAAGTATTTCGGCGTCGTCGCCGATTAGTGTTTCGACAAACGGTTTTGCTGTGGCTCTATTATGGTCAACCCAACTCACAAGCACATCACGGAGCCCCTCCACAAATCGATTCTCTGGCCCAAGCCACTCATGGTTTTGTGCATGATCTTCTATGGCGGGGCGGTGTAACCAGCTCGGAAGATCTCGCCTGGCTCGGTCATATGTCTCACGGAGGCGCACAACAAGGACTTCTGCAGCCTTTTGGCCAGCCCTTTTGCCCAAGCCTGGCGCGTGATTCTTGATAAGTTTTGCGAGCCAGTGATCCTCTACGATGGTTACTGGCTTCCTACGAGACTCACCGAGCGACTGTTCCTCAACCCAAATAATGGCCGTACAGTGGCGCAGAATGGAAATGGCTTTATCCCAGTCGTCGAGAGACTCACTTGCCAACAGCCGACGCATCGCACCCTTATCGAGTGCGTGGCACACTCCTCCTCGATTAAATTTCCCCTGAATCCAGCCTGGAATAAGATCAAGGTCGGCTAGAACCACAGCGGCAGTCGGAACCAAACCCAGAATCTCGGCGAATTTCCGATATGTATGGTAGTTGTCGGGGATCATCCCGTCCGGTTCGCGAGCCTGGCTGACGGCGCGAACAACACCCATTACCTTCTCTGCGAGTTGAAAATTATTCGTCTCACCAGCCCGCTTGGCGACAGCCTCCAGATAGTCCAGCCCATGCCAGTAAGGAATGTGGACGTATCCGGGCTGATCAGCCGGAAGAGGTCCACGGTTATGTTCCGCCCCGAACAGACCGGCATTCTTCAGGTGATCAAAGAACTCGTCGAAGTCTGAGCGCTTCAGCAATAATTCATAGCCCCACTGAGCCTGCTCCTCGCCTTCTTTCATGCGTTGAATAAACAACTTGAGTTTTGTCGTAAGCTCCAAAGTCATGGGAGGAGTCCCTCCATTTCTAACCGTGCAGGCAACGCCAGGGCTGGCCCAGGAGGAATCTCCGTTGCAAAGTGTTTAATGACCTCAGCGAGTTGAGTCCAATCGCGCTCATCTCGTGAGAATGCCAATAGACCGATCCCGAATTGGCGAAAATAGCTCTCCAGGCTACGTGCCAATTCGATCTCATGAGAGAAAAAGCCTTGGAGAACATAGTGCCGGGGCGCTTCAGCGGTAACTGCCGCTTTCTCAATACCCTTTTGAACTATGTATTCGAGGACCTCCAATTCGCCAAGGCTATAGCCGATGAAGAGAACATTCTTGAGCTGAAAGAGTGTTTGAAGAAACGTGAGTAATGGGTTCTCCCGGTCTGCCGTCCCGTCGATGCGATGGCTTGAATAGCGTACCAAATAGTCAACAGTTGTAAGCACCATGCTGTCTCGCTCATGGACCGAACCGTGGATGTGAAACACAGCATGAGGAATGTCTAAGTTCTCTACCGTTATCTCGCTATGCTTGTAGAAGCGACGGCGAGTGGTTGTTGGTAGCTGCTGCGCAGATGGGGACTGCTCTGACGGCAGGACGACGGGAGGGGGTATTCGATCCAGCCAGTCGTCGTAGTTCGTCGTGACAAACGTAGTCGCAAGCCTTGAGAGATCACGGTATACCCCGTCCCCCATATCTTCTTTTTGCTTGTCAGAGGGAGTCAGCAATTCCTTGAATTCGATGGGAAAGCTGTGCTGCGCTTCCAATTCCAAAGCCACAGAGAGCTTGACTCGAGATGAGAGGGAACGAATCTGGTCCAATTGCGCATGACTGAGCTTGCCTTTACTAACGAAGAATTGGAGAGCCGCATTTGCAAACTGATCCCAACCGGGGCAGCCTCCCAGTTGCGAAACACCTGCACCAATGAATGGAATAAGCTTTCTCTGGAGAGCCGCAAGGCGGAGCGCCTCGGGAATCTTTGGAATCGGCTCAATCTTCTCGATCACTTATATACCTCATCCAAAAGATTTCTACGGATGCATAGCTCATAACGTTTGCACGTGATTTGGCAAATCTTACAGATGTACCGGCGACTAAAGCCGCTTGTTCAGGCGTGGTACTCCAACGCACTCCTGACGTTTCAGCAAAGACTCAAGTCACTCAGGATTGCAGGTCAATTAGCGAACAAGCTTACCTCGTTCCCATCTATAAATCAGCTCCGCGAAGAGACTGTGAAGAAAAGAGTACCGGGTGCCCTTAAAAGCTGATGGTGATCGGAAGGGCTGATGACTGACCGCTGAAAGATAACGGCTGAGGAAAATCAAAGCTACAGCTCGAGCCGACGAACGAGCGGAATCGAATAAAAAATGCATCTGGGGTCGGATCTTGAATCGTGCATTGGCACAGGAGTACTGATTCAGCTTTTTCGTCCGACATTTGCCAGCAGCCGCTACGCCCTCCAGTTTCTCCCTCTGCGCCAGCATCCGCAGGGGCTATAAGCCATCAGCTGGCGAGGAACATATGCACAGAACAAGACTTGATACGAATTCCCGTTCCTTTTTGCTGTTCCTGCTGGCGGCCTGTATTTGCATCGTCTGGCTAGGCGGTGACACAATGGTGACGGAACTCCCGCGATGGCCGATCTGAAACTATACGCCTGGTCCTCCACTCCAATCCGTCTCCGGGGCCATACCCTCCTCTGTCTGCAAGGGTTTCGTGGGGAAGGCTACAGCCCTAGTTTTGTTGCCAACATGGCGGCGATTCATCAGACTTTGTGTGATCAGCCCGAGACCACTGTCCAAGTCGTGGCATCTCCCGATGCAGTGTGTGCCGCCTGCCCGCATCAACAAGAGTCCTCCGGTTGTACGCTCAACGGCGAGCCGTCGGAGGCGGCCATGATTGACCAGGATCGGGTCGTCCTTGAGAGGCTTGGTCTAAAAGCGGGGGAGCAGCTTGCTTGGCAAGAGATTCTCGCGCGGATCAGCACATCGATGAGCGGCGACGACCTGCCTTCCATCTGCGGCCGTTGCCGGTGGTTGCCGCTCGGCTATTGCCATGAGGGGATCGATCAGCTGCGCAGTTCCATCTGAACACGAAAACCCCACCCCATAGAGCCCAGGTGAGCCGTGGCGGTGTGACTCACATCCGACCGAATCCTGTCTTGTCAGAAAGCTCCTTCAGATCTACCCAGCCCGCATCTTTAGCAGGCTGCGAAAAACCCGATTTGTGTGCTTGGACAAGCCCGCCCTGAGTCAACCGAAGGGCTCAGCACGAACGGAAAATCTCACTAAGTTCAATGGTCACACCGTTCGTCCTGATGCTCTCGAAGGAGGACCGAACGGTTTTTCCGCAGCCTGATAGATCTTCGTTTCACCGAGAGCGGCGAGAGATGACGCGTTCATTCCGACGTTGTCACCGTGCCGACGTTGTGCGATCTTTTGGAGCCAGTTGACAAACGGTCCAAAATATTTTGCCGCGGCTACGACGTCTATAACCCGATCAAAGTTGGCTTCGGAACAACCAAGCGAGAGGCCAATACGATCGGCCTTACGGACAACCACGAACGGGAAAAATTACGCGAAGATGTGGAACGAATCGAAACCAGGTTCGACGTGAGTGAGCGGGCCAGCGGCAATCAGGACTATGCGCATGGGATCGAATTTCCGGAGAAGGATGCACTTGAAACACCCATGCGATACCGCATGACGAAGTACCACTTGTCTTGAGAAACACTCCTCTGCGGATTCGGAAGGTGGCTCATCTTAGTTTGCCAAAGCCGGTTCCTATCTGTACGGCATCTCCCCCTTTCTCTACCTCATCTGAACCAAAGTTTTGACCGCCTTCACCACCTCAGGAGTGACGATGCCTGCCACGGCCAGAAGATTGCGCATTTTGAGGTGGAATTGCCGCAGAGATTGATCTTGCCAAGTCCGTTGTTGCGCCGCGAGATAGGTGAAGTGCTTCACCCAGTTCGATGCCTGATCCGGAACAAGGCCTGTCAAGTCTTGAAACAGGTGCAAGGGCTGATGGCTGTCAGACATGAACAATGGCTTCAGGGTAGAAATCAGATATGGCCCCTGTTGATACATCGAATCGAGCTTGCTCAACAGAATTTGTGCCGCCGCATAATCATAGACGGCCAGCACCTTCTCCGCCCACTCTGAATCCGACCTACCAGGCATAGGGGTCTTCTTCACTGGAATGTACGTGGCGTTCAGCTCGGAATCCAGCTGTCGATCAAGGAACTCATCGCTCTCACGCATGATGCTCAAACAGGCCTCAAGGACTTTGAGATAGCGTGCCTTCTCTCCTTCATGTTGCGGCGGTGCACTAAAGAGGAGGTAGCTGTAGAGCCCATAACCCTGTTTTTCCCTTATCCTGGGCTTGAGAAATCCGCGAGCCGAAATCAGAGGCCCACGCGTTTGAACAGGTTCCGTGATAGTGACCCGCACCAAACACCGTCCCTTGCCCACACTCGGCGCATCGGCCGTGACAGTGGCGACAACGTTCTTATAGGGTTCACTCGGCTCGATAGTCACTGCGCTCAGGTCCCAGCGCACTTCGTTCCCCGTGCCCTGGATATGACCTTCAGTGACCTGCCACTGAACGGTGAGCGGCTGCGCTATTGATTGACCATCTGATGTACTCACCCATACATGCAATCGAACGTTTTCTCCCTGGACGATGACAGATCGCTCAGTAAGACAAATCACCTCCAGACCGTTGGTTTCATTGAAACCGGCATCTGCCGCAGCGTAGGCACTTTGGAAATCAGACAGGAGTGCCATCAACCACAGCGCGACAACAGCACACCAATATCCGACTCGCCTCATATCGTCTCATTTCCTCACTTGGCACGTCGGTGCCACAAGTATTTAGCGCCAAGTACCAGCCCGTAGAACAGCGGGAGCAAAACAACCGGTTCCCCGTTGGTAAACGGTGTGTTGGAGAGAAAGGCCAGGACGGCGGAAACGACCGTCAAGGCGGCCGCACTGCCAAGTGCCACAGGATCCGGCCTGAACCACGAGAACGATTTGAGTGACGGGTCGCCGACGCTCTTAGTGCCCTCCTCTGCACGGACATCAAAGCCACTGACCCTCTGGATGTTCTGAATCAAGACCTCCATATCCACCTTGCGCCGGGCTTGAGTGTCCCCAATTTTATACGCTTGTTGATCACACAACCGGCGCAGATCCGTGGGCAACTGATCAGTTCGAGGCATGGGCGCCTCATCGACCAGCACGGGAATCACGGTGACATCAGGCCGGCTCAACGCCAGAGCAACCTCCTGGTGATGGACATCGTCTGGAAGACTGATGCGTGGCCGGTTCTGCTCGTCCACAACGGTAAGCCATCGAGGACCGATCACGATCAACACGACAGCGCAGCGATCAAGCGCCTGATTGATCTGGTCTCGCCAGTTCCCTGCACGCAATGTATCCTTATCGAGGAAAACCTGTTTTTCGCCGAATACCTTCGCAAGACTCTCGCATAACAAAATCGCCCAGGCTTCAGTATCATCCTGCCGATAACTGATGAAGATTCCCGCCATACCCTGTACACTTCCCGGTCTGAACTGCAACGCAGCTGAGTTTCTCCCTGCGCACTCATGGTCGGATGCGTCCTAGAACGGATACAGCTGTCATGCAGCAGACGCGGTCTTACAATTGCACCCGTACCCCCAAGGTACCGGCGTAATTGTTAAGCTGATCGTTGCCAGCTATGGCCCGAAAATTCACAAACGGTTGCTAAAATCACCGTCTGCGTTCGCATAGTTCCCCAACATTCCGGCGACCACGTTCTTACTGAATCGATAGTCCATGCCGGCCCAAAGTCCCAGAATGGTCGATTTGTAGCCATCTTGGAATGTGGTGATGTCACGATTCAGAGACTCGACTCGACCGGTGGCAAAAAAACCGAGCCCCTTCCAGCAGCCCTAGCCGCACATTGCGAGACTCTCGATCGAGCTGCACGTGCAAGCGCCTTCACGGGTGATCCTCCATTGATCCCGGATTCTACAGTAGAGATGAGTTAGGGTGAAGCCCCGGTTCTCGGGAGCGCCGACCTGACGGTTGGCACGGGGGCATGCGTGGCGGCGCGAGGCTGCGATTCATGGCGTCCACTATTGACGACCGAGGTCACGTGAGGCCGGAACCGGAAGAGTGCGCATGCCAACCCTCCTGGCGAACAAGACAATGTGGCCGCCGATTCTACCTCAATTCAGATCAACTGCGGAATTCGGGATTAGTCCATCGCCCATCGGGCACTTGACCAACGTCCTATCTGAAAAACCTGTGTGAGCAATAATTCGCTCACCCAAGATATGAGTCATTACAGCTCTGGGTGTCGAGAAGGAGTTGAGCAGAACCCAAGTTGTTGGCCGGTCCCCGGGGAGGGGATTGAGAACAATGCCGTTGGTTGATCGGTGCCCTTCTTCAGCCAGAATCGCTCAAAAGCACTGAGAGCATTGGGCATCGCGTGGTTCATTTTTAAATCCGAACTTCCTCCGCAAACAGAGTGTGGTCCGCGAGGTGCAGAATTGCTCCCCCTCAGATAGTGAGCTGGAGGTCGCTCTAAGAACGAAATGCGTGGTGATCCAGTTCCTATTGGATCCGCTACTTGGTAGTTGGATGTGTGGCAAACTTGACAGCTTGGTGCAATCGCGGCAGCGTGTTTTTCTTCTGCCTGATAAGGTCCAGGGACGGAAGTTCCAGGCGTACCAGAACTATGGCAACTAGCACAAGTTACACCATTAAGGCTAGTCGGTTGAGTCGAATAAACAGAGGGAGCAGGATTCGTTTGCTCGTTATTCGTGTTTGTTGACGGATACCACCGTGTTGTTATGAGAGACTTGAGATCGGCAACGATTGGCTTCGTTGCTGCATTGTCAGGCACTGAAGCAAGCAGCTCATTCATCCGCCGAAGGGGGCTGAGTAGCGCCTTGCGCGACAGAGAAGAATCGCTAGTAGAAAAATAGAAATTTGCCACGTCGAATGGGAGGAAGTAGGAGCCGAGGTTGGCATGGCCTGACCCAGTCGGATTCGTTGGGCTGTAATCATCAGGAAATTTCCCGCCATAATTGTCACCGCCGTGGCAGGCGACGCAAGTGCCTGGCATAAATTTCTCTCGCCGACCGTCAAGACTGACCGACAGCAGCAGCTTCCCTGAGGGCCCAAATGTATAAAACCGCACCCCTCTTGCTTCTGAATAGTCCATGGCTACACAGACAACCTTGCCGATTCCGCGGCGAGCATTATCGATCGCAAGGTTGATATCCGGTTGAGTTTCATCACCGATGCGCGTAGGAGCTCCGAGTGGATCGTTCACATTCTGGGGGCCTGGATAATTGCAGACATTGTAGGCCAATGTACCATCCTGAAGTTTAATGCCTTGCATGTCTCTCGTCAGATTGAGATCCTGCTTATTAACGTAGATAGCTTTGAATTCTGGCTCTGCCGGATTTCCGTTGTGAAAGGGAGAGAGATTAACCGTCTTCTTCCATTGATCCAACGTGAGTTGTTCACTGGTGGGAAAGCCATCCTCGTCGCAACCTTGTACAGCTCCAATCTTGTGATAGTAGGCACAGGCCCCTTTGCGGGTATCAATGCCCTTGTAGGTTAGAAACACATCATCGCCTGGTGCGAGGTCCATTTCTGGGAGTAGGGTTGTAGGTTTGGGAAGATCGGGGCGACTCTTATCTGCGCCGCCTAGCGCGACAGTCATTTTCGAAATAATGGGTCTGTTATTGGGTGTGGCCGGATCGGATGAGGCATCGATGATAATTGGGAGCGTAATTATATCTCCAGAAACAGGGACGGTCAGATTCACGATCTTGTCAGGCGCCTGTTCGCAGCGCACGAGTAGTCGGGCATTGGGGAACCCTTCAAACTGACCCTGACTTCGAGTGATGAAAAAGTCTCCATAATGGTTCACAGGGACAACTTCACTCAAGGATTGGTTGGATGTGTTTAACAGTTCCACTGTTGCAGACCGTGGTCCCGTTAGCGAGTTTGGCTGAGTTGAGTTGGTAAAGAACTCGTTTCTAATACCACATAGCGACCCATCGGCAAGCGAGACGTGACCAGCAATACGAAGCGCACCACCAGGGACAACAACTCTGACGTAGGATTCGGCACTGGGACTAGTCGGCAAAGAGTTCCGTGTCACTGAAAATGGGAATGTCCCCTGTATTCCTCCAGGGAGTGAATAGGTGGCACTGTATGAACCAAAGGGAAGATTTGGAATGAAAAACTCCCCCTTCAGATCCGTGGTGGCTGTAACGCTCGTGCTATTCCCTGCAACTGAAATTGACACTCCTGGTAGGTATACATTGCGTGAGGTTGCGGTGCGATGATAGTACAAGGTGCCCCATGCGAATCCAGTGGTGGGGGGGATGTTCGTGGGAGGCGTAAAGTTGAAAGGTGTTTCTGATGCCACATCCGCAAAGGTTAAGGCTGCAGCGCGACTCTCAGTATAGCCACCCTTATCGTCCGAGACTAAGACATAGGCAAACTGCAGCCCCGATCCTCGCGGCACCACCCACGTGGTATTGGGGGCATCGACGTTATTGATCGTGCCTTCCGTCGCCGCCCAGCGGTAATGGAGTTGATCGCGATCTGGATCAGTCGCTTCAACGGAGACCTGCACGGTTGTGCCGATTGGTGTGGGAGGATTGCCAGAAGAGGTGGGTGAGTTTTCGGAATTACCGGAGCCACAAGAAGTCATAACGAAAGCGGTAAGAAAAAGTCGCGTAACAGATTTGATACTTGCGCTCCCGTTCTTCATTGATTTCTCCCCTCCAACAAACTTTGTAAACCACAGTTAGGCCGAAAGACCGATGCTCACTCCCAGCGGAGATAGATTAAGGACAATTTGGGAGCTTTGAATTCAGAAATTGTCGCAGCGCGCTGATTTGGCTTGTTAAGCCGGGATCAGTTAAGGTTGTCTTCCCACCTGTATGGTTAAGATCAATTACTCGGTTCTTGATCCTTCGTTCATCATAGTCCGTCTTGCTAAGGTCATGGCCCGATGCATTATTGCCCGGGCCGTGACAAGCCGTGCACTTGGGCCCTGTGTTACCTAGAAATGTTTTTGCGGGCATGCCTTCCAACCCAGACTCATTAAAAATTGTTTCGCCAGTGCGATTGGGCTCGGGCGTAAACTGTATTTTTTTCGTGTCGGTTGACCCGAAGTTATCCGTGACGACCAACGTCACTTTATACTCGTGCGGTTTATCAGCCTTGAATGAGGTCGTAGAAGAATCAGTTCTGGCTAAGACAGAATTGCTCCCATCCGGTCGTGTGAGTGTCCATGAGTAAGAAGCCACAGTGCCGTCAGAGTCTTCGCTTGATGTTCCCCTCAGCTCGACAGTGCTGCAAACATTCGGTGGATCGGGTGATACCTTAATCCTTGCAGTCGGTTTATTATTGGCCGTGATTGTTGTAGTAGCAGAACTGATCGTGTTTGGCGTGGTGGAGGTGTCTCTCACGGTCAGCTTGACGATATAGTTCCCCGACTTATCCGTCGTGAATTCGTTACTTTGGTTAGTGCTGTCAGGCGACGGATCTTTAAGAACCGAATGGCTTCCACTGGGCTTACTAGTGAGTTCCCAGGTATATCGAAGCGCTGCGTCGGTGCTGCTGGGCGACAACGATACTTTCACTGTAGTAGGCACTCCAGGTTTTGATGGATCTGGGTCGATTGCGATCGTGCGGCCTTCTTTTACAGTGATGTTAAAGGGTCGGACGCTCTTATTCTTTGCCGGCGATTGATCAGTTACTTCAAGTTCAAGACTGTAGGTTGTGCCACCGGGTTCTGCGGTATCAGCCTTGAATGTAGCCATCTCATCCGTAGGGTTGTTGAGCACGGCTCCAGTTGAAGGATTGGTAATCCTCCAGCGATAGTCCAGAGGTTTAACGCCGCTGCCACCCCCATCCAATTGAATAGGCGTGTTCACTGGAATTGTTGCTGTGTCGCAAGGGTCCAATGTGCAGGTGAATAAGGAGGTGGGAGGGTTAGTCAAAAGTGAGGCTTTGATCGCTGCCAATGGACCAAGAATTATTGAGACTGTATCGCTATGAAAATTTGGCTGAGGCCCAGGGTGGTTGGTTTCTGTTACCGTGAGTTGAGCCACATAAGTTGCTGCAACGTTCATTGATGGCGAAAAAGAACTTTTAGGCTTATCCGGATTGCGCAAGGCTGGAGTGCCAGTATTTGGGGAATTGAACGTCCATGCATAAGCTAATTCGCCACCTGATGGGTTCGTATGGCTATGACTGCCATCGAGAAAGATAGTTTCCGTATTGAGCGGAAAATACAACACAGAAGATGTCGTGCTTGCCACTGCAGTCGGGGAGGGCTTGTTTGAGGCGGTGACTATCATAGCAGCAGGCGTGCTGTCGTTGGTGCCATCGTTGACTACTAATCTGATCTCGTAGGTTCCGTCCACGTCAGGGGTAAATGAAGGCGCGACAGTCGTATGGTCCAAAAGCGCTGCCTTGCTACCGCCCGGCACACCAGAGAAGCTCCAATTGAAGGTTAATGAGTTATTGTCGGGATCGCGGCTTCCGCTTCCATTCAACACCACGGGTAGTCCAACAAATGCAGATCGTTCCGCCCCCGCGTTTGCGACGGGAGGAGGGTTCGTTCCGGACGCGATGACAAGCACGGCAGCCGGTGCGCTTACCAAGCTCGCGTTTTGCGCATCACTGACGATGAGCGTGGCTTCGTATGTCCCCTCGACATCGACGGTCAAGGTCGGATTGACGATGTTTGGGTCGCTCAAGGTCGCTTTGCTGTTTGCCGGTTTTTCCAGTGTCCAGGAGTAGGTCAGGCCTGTCTGATTGGCATTGGTGCTCTTGCTGCCGTCGAGTCTGACAAAGGTGCCAATGTAGACACTCTGATGCGGCTCCGCGTGTGCGACGACGATAGGTGTGGTGCTTGACGATGTCGTGACCGGCGGCTGATTTTCGCCGACGCCGCAGGCAGACAGGATCATGAAACAGATGAAGAGACAGGTAGGGAGGGTCGAATGGGTAACGCTCATGGCGGCACCCCTTTCTGTGGAATGCGTGTTACACGCCTTCGTCGTTACAGTTCGATCCGCACCCCAAACGTGCCGATGTAGTTGTCGAACTGGCCGTTACCCACCATGGCCCGGAAATTGACAAACGGCTGCCAGCCATTGCGCAGCACGGCGACCAGTCCGGTTCCCACATAGCCGTAGTTGCGAACGGGCACGTCGTTCTGAAACGCGAATCTGGTCGGCGTGGCGCGAAGATCTTCCGTGAATTGCACGTCGATCAACCGTTGGGAATTGGCGAATTCATGAAAGTAGTCGGCGTTGACTTGGTGAACGAGAACGCCGAACGGTACGGAATAAATTGTCGATCCTTGAATGCCCACGGTGCTCTGCAATGAGTGGATCAGCTGGTCGTTGTACTGGAGGCCGATTCCGCCCCCGCCGGTTTCGGCATAGGCGCCGATATGGGTCTGGCTGTAGTTGACGCCGACTCGCGGGCCAACGACAAATCGGCCGATCGGATGGTCATATCCCGCCAGCGCACCGAGGTTCAGGACGTTGCTGTTGGAATCACTCGCTGCGATGGAGTTGACGAAGCGATCGGCGCCGACAGCCACGGAGCTCACTTGCGCGGTCGCCAGTCGATCTATCGAATAATCGTTGCGGGTGTAGCCGGCTGTACCTTGAATGAATGTCCGGTCGGTGGGGATCAGTTGGACGAATCCCAAGACCCCGTAAGAATTCGTGTTGAACGTCCCGCCCCCTTGGAAGTCTCCATCGGTATTGGAAAAACTCCCGACGAGCCCGCTCACAAGCTTCTTGCTGAACCGGTAATCCAGTCCGGCGGAGAAACCCAGGATCCGAGATTTGAATCCGTCTTGAAAGGTGGTGACATCCCGATTCAGTGACTCGGCCAGTCCCGAGGCAAACAGGCCAAGCCCATTCCATCGGCCAGGACTGCCGGTCATGAAGCTTAGCGGCGACCCTGCATTCGCGTTCGTGGCCGCATAGAACGGGGAGGCGATGCTGACGTCGCGCAGGGTGCCGAGCGACATCAGGCCCAATGGATTGAACAACATGGCGGTTGGTCGGCCGGTGCCGTCCTTCCCTTCCTGTTTCAAATCCTCAAACCGGCCAAACAACGTCCGGTTCAAGATCGAAGCGGGAGCCCCTTGGACTGATGCCGCACCACCACCCGTCGAAACGACGCCAGTTGTCTGCGGTACATCGCAGAGGGCTGCCAGGTCTGGACCAAGCCCCGTCAGATTGGGTGTGGGAAATCCTCCCGTACCGAGGCCGGCACAGTTGTTGGCGAGCAGGGCATCGACTTGTTGATTGAGGACCTGCGCGGATGCCTCTGACGGGGAAACCATCGCGATCAGAAAGAGCCCGAGCAACGCCTTCTTGCCGGTCGACAAGGAGTTCTTTATCCTGTGGCTCCTCGACGAGTCTCTGACCTGGGACAGGCTGTTCAGGGAATGAGTGGAGTGAGCTTGCCCAAGCACCATAGGCATCACCATTGAGGGCGAGGACTTTACAAGTTCAGTCCTGCTAGGCCAATCACCAGTGAGGATGAGTCCATTCGGATCTATGAATAAGGTCTCATGGCCCTACTCACCATTTCGCATGGGCCTAAATGCGGCTTCCCAGGCTAACGTGTCACCACCCTGTCGCTAACCATCTCAATTACCCATGTAGCATGCTAAGCAAGAGCGATGCTTAGTGGTGCGGTTAAGGTTGCGAGGACTCATCACTCGGTTTCTTGGGTTTCAGCACTACTGCGCAGGACGAACGGAAGACGGAACACGAGATCCTGATCAGCTAGTATCTAAATAGATTCACGTTATGTATCTAAACCGATACGCTCTGCCCCGTCTCTGGACGATGAAACCTTTGCCAAGTAGAAGTTCCGCCTGGGCCGACTACCTATCTCCGATGTAATGGCCAGATCGCGTGGGTCAGAGGAATTAGAGAGAGGACGATTTGACGGCTTGATTTCTCTACGTAGAGACCGTAGCCTTGGCTCACATGCTTCCGCCGCAGGCCACGTTCATGTTTTGCACACGACCTCGCTCTTCTGCAGTGATCTGCAGCAAGAACTGCCGTTTTCCCGACAGCTGATTACGGGCCCTGCAGGGCGACCTCGGAACATGGAAACCACGTGTAAAACCATTCCTTTCTCATGCTTCATAGCGGCAGCTCTCATGGCCGTGCTCTCGGCCTGTATCGCAGGTGGCTGAACTAGCCATTCACCTAATTACTGCCTATTCATCAGCGGCGCCTATAACGCTCGCCGCAACCCAAATGTGCCGGCGTAATTGTTGAACTGTTCGTTTCCGACCATCGCTCGGAAATTTCCGAACAATTGCCACCCATTCGGCAAGACCATGACGAGGCCGGTGCCGAGATTAAAATAGTTTCGAACGGGCACATCGGTTTGGAATGTGAACTTGGTCGGAGCCCCGGGAAAGCCCATAGTCCCTCGCAAGTCCTGCGCGAATTGAACATTAATGAAGCGCTGGTTGTTGGCAAACTCATGGATGTAGTCCGCATTAAACTGTGGAACCAGAACAGCGAAACTGGTACTGAAAGCAGCTGATCCCTGGACCCCGAGGACACTCTGCAGAGAGTTGATCCATTGATCGTTGTACTTGAGTTCGATTCCTGTGCTGCCGTTTTCGGTGTAGCCGCCAATGTGGGTATTGCTGTAGGTCACCCCCGCGCGTGGACCAATGGTGAATCGGCCAATCGGATGGTCGTACCCAGTCAAGAGTCCGAGGGTGAGGAGGTTGCCATTGGAGTTGCTTGACGCATCGCCAGCGACACAATTCATGCTTGTAGGGCTACATGGGTCCGTGCCGATTCTGGCCGTGGCCAGTCGAGAGATCAGATAATTATTTCGTGTATAACCACCGCTCACCTGCATGAACGTCCGGTCCGTCGGCAGATAGGAGGCGAACAAGAGGCCCCCATAGGAATTCGTGCTGAAATTACCGCCGCTGCTGAAGTTTCCATCGCTGTTGGAATAGCTGAAGGCCAGCCCGGCAACGAGTTTTCTGCTGAACCGATAGTCTGCTCCGCCTGAGAAGCCAAAGATTGTGGATTTAAACCCATCCTGAAAGGTCGTAATGTCACGGTTGAGGGATTCGACCAGGCCGCTGGCAAACAATCCTAACCCATTCCAACGCCTCTGGCTGCTACTGGTGAATGTCGCAGCTGACCCACCGTCGGCTGTCGTGGCAGCATAAAACGGAGATGACAGGGATGAGGTGCCTGCAGATCCGGACAATAGCGAGCCAAAGGGGTTGAGCCTCATGGAGGAGGATCGTGTCTGTGTTTGGCCTTCCTCTTCGTCAGTCTCATCCAACCGTTGGAGCAGCAATCTGTTCAAAATCGATGCAGCAGAGCCCTGGAAAGAAGCAGCTCCACCGCCGCCTGTAATAGCGCCCTCGGACGCGCCGACTTGATTGTCGCAGATCTTTGCCAGGTTTCTCCCGAGCTCAGTCGTAATCGGATTCCCATTCCCATCCAAGGGAAGACCAAGACCGGCGCATTTCGCATCGAGCAGAGAATTGACCTTGTCGTTGAGGACCTGTGCCGGTGCTTTGGATGGAAGAATCGCGATCAGGAGAAGTACGAGACACCCATTCTTGCCAATCGACAAGGTGTTCTTCATTGTCATACCTCCTCGGCAAGTGTGTGATGTGGGCCTGGCTATTCACTGTCTAGCTGGAATGAGTTCGGCGAAGCACCATAGTCATCTCTAACAGGCTGCGGAAAAACCCTCCGTTCCTCCTTCGAGAGCCTCAGGACGAACGGAGCGGGCATTGAATTTACTCAGGTTTTCCGTTCGTGCTGAGCCGGTCGAAGCACACAAATCGAGTTTTTCCGCAGCCTGCTAAGTGTCTCTCCTTGATGGGGGCGAAAACTATACCTAGCGCCAGATTGACCTCTACCACAAACCTGTCATGACAGGTCCGGACCTCGCCGAATCGCATCCAAGTCTCGATCCGAAACTGTTTGAACGGCACCCCAGTTTAGGCCGAGACGATTAAACACCTCCTGGCTCGTAATCCATCTTCGTTCACAGCTCTGCATTAAAAAGACGGCTGGTCCGGCCCCCTTCAACAAGGTCCCGTCCGCCCTTGAAGGAAAGTCCTGCCCTCGTGGAATCGAATTCAAGTCGGCATCCGTGATCGTTTGAATGGCATTCCAATCCAATTCTCTGCAATTAAAAGTTTGGGGATCAGGAATCCACCTACGCTCTCCAGCTTCAATCAGATAGACTGCGGCGCCACTCCCTTTGATGAGAAGGCCGTCGTTAAGCTTGGCTGGCTGTGGTTCGGCCATGAGGTGTCGGTCGGTTCGACCGTCGGGTGAGTCAACCGCAAGCCATTGTCCACATGGAAAGAGCCATGTTTGGTTAGTGGTTTGGTTACGGACAAGAATTCGGTCGAGAAACCATCCAGGGGTGTCTCCCTTATTATCGTGACGGATGTGCAGTACCTTCAGCTCGCCAAGGTCCCTTGTTTTCCACTCAAATCGATCAGTCTGGCCTCGTTGAAAGTTGTCGCGGGGATTATCGAGCTCATACTCGCTAGCCCCCTTCGATCCAGAGACCCTTATGTAGACACCAGCATTGGTTCCGGCACCTTCAACATCACCAGTTACAACCGTAATCTCATAGGTGGTTAGCTTCGTGTCCGGAAGTAGTTCCACGCTAGTACCCTGAACCGAATTTAGCCAACGGTGGCATGGGAAGAGCCATGATTGACCTGTTGTTTGATTCTGCACGGTAACGGTATCAAGATACCACTCGGGGCTTTCCCCCCCACTGTCGTGTGAAACTCTAACCTTCTGCAAATCACCTAAGTCCTTCATGTCAGGGCGCGAAACCGGAGGTGAAACAAACGTATCGGTTTTGCCTCGCTCAAAATTGTTGGAGGGATTGTCAAGCTCAAACTGTCCACTGTTCCCGTATTCTCCGAAGAGAATGATATACACAGTGGCATCAGTCCCAGCGCCTTCCAATTGACCTGTGACAACTCTGATTTCATAAGGGGTAAGCTTCGCCGGATCCTCCGCCACACACTTCCACATAATGTTAATATTGCGTTGGACCACGGCTGGAAAGTTCAGGCGTCCTCCATGATCCGTGATGTTCGTGATGAACTTGGCAAGGCTATTGGCAACCTCGGCGGCTACTTTAGCAGCTGCTGC
This sequence comes from Nitrospira sp., assembly GCA_029194665.1. Taxonomy (NCBI): domain Bacteria; kingdom Pseudomonadati; phylum Nitrospirota; class Nitrospiria; order Nitrospirales; family Nitrospiraceae; genus Nitrospira; species Nitrospira sp. Next base: position 292,332 of record JARFXO010000002.1, read on the forward strand.
ATACTTCGCTTGGCCGGCGGCTACTACGGCTTTTTCCACTAAGACAGGGTCGAACCGGGGTATGTCCGCGAACTTCATCGTAGCCGATGCGTCTACGATTTCCCCTTCGCTATCAAATTTCACCGTTAGTAGACAATGGTCATCCTGGCCCAAGCCCACCCAATCACCCCCGCGGATATGGTCGATTTTCGTCGAGACAAGCAGTCCTCCTTCCGGCGTGTTACTCACCGACGGTTTGTAAGTACGATAGTCACTCCCGGCGTCTTGGTACTGAGCAGCCCTACCGCTCTGATCGTCCCACCCTCCGAGCTCTTCACCCATTCGAAGTTGATCGAGTGCCGGCATATGGTCCTCCTCCCAGGAGTGGATCGCCAATAATTACACCGCTTTTTTGAATGGTAATCCCTCACTGGTTCTTGTGCTGAGTTGGTTTGCCGGACGCTTTTGCAGTGGCGGCAGCGCCCGGATTGCATCTGCTTTGACAATCTCGTGTGGTCGCCATTAACCCTGTCAGTCCCAAAGTTGTCGAACTATTCAGCTAGGGAGTAGCGGCAAGTTGAGCGCCATAAATCGCCACTCAGGCTAACGCGTCAGCGATTCGGCTCGTAAACATCGCAAGCACCTATGCTCTACAATAATAAGCAAGAGCAATGCTAGGTAGTTTCCTCATATTTCATGATCCCATCACTCGGTTTCTTAGGTTTTGGAGATACTGAGCATGACGAGCGGAAGACGAACGTTGAAATGCCCAAACGCGTAGTATCTAAATAGATTCAACTTATGTATCTAAACTGATACGCCTCACAGGTCTCTGGGCGATGAAACCTTTATGAAGTAGAAGGTCGCCTGAGTTGACTACCTGAGCGGAGATCCCAGATGGAACGGCCAGATCGCGTGGGGCAGAGCAATTGAAGAGAGGACGACTTAGCGGCTTGATTTCTCTACGTAGAGACCGTAGCCTTGGCTCACATGCTTCCGACGCAGGCCACGTCCATTTTTTGCACGCGACCTCGTTCTCCTGCGATTACCTGCAGCAAGAACTGCCGTTTTGCCGACAACTGATTACGGGCTCGGCGGGGCGACCTCACACCATGGAAACCACGTGGAAAAATATTCCTTCCTCGTGCCACAAAGCGGCAACTCTCATGGTCGTGCTCTCGGCCTGTGCCTCCGATCCGCCGTCAGCCGATACGGTGAAGGCGATCAATGCACCGGGCGGACCGGAATCCTACGAGATTGTTGATTGTCTGTTACCAGGGCAAATCCGCCAGCTCGGTACACAGGTGATCTACGTCACTGAGCGGCGCCCTGTTCGCACAACCGCGGAAGATTGTGCCATCCGTGGGGGCGAATACGTCGCGAGAGATCGGGCAGACTATGGGACATCTCTAAAAATCTGGCTGAATGAGGCTCAAAAAGGGTCTGCAGAAGCTCAGTATTATGTCGGAACGCTGTACGAAAGGGGTGCAGGCGGACAACCTGATTATCAGCGAGCGGCGGACTGGTACCGCAAGGCCGCTGAGCAGGGGGAAAAACGAGCGGCAGTTAGCCTTGGCCGGCTGTACGAACAGGGCTTGGGTGTGCCGAAAGATCCGGAGCAAGCCTTCACGTGGTTCGCGAAAGCGTCCGGTTTGGACGACGCCTCGCTATCCCTCCTCACCAACCAACATCTCCCCAACGCCCAAGCCTCGACACGCATCCGCGAACTGGAGCAGGCGCTCGCTACGAAAAATCAGGAAGTTATCCGGCAAAACAGTCAACTTCAGGAATTACAACGATTCGCAGAAACCGATCGGCGAAAGAGCCAGGATGCCGATCGACGGTACCAAGCGGCGCGCGCAGAGCTGGACCAACTTCACGGGAGACCTGACCAGTCCGAAGCCATCGCCAAAGCCGATGCCAAGGTCAAGCAGTTCCAGGAGGAAATGGACCGAGCAAAGAGAGAACTCGACGCCAGGAATACAGACATCGTGCAACTTCAGCAGAAGATTGCCTCACTCGAAACCAACTCCATTGATCTTGGCTTTGATGGGCCCACGTTGGAGATTATCGACCCGCCACTCGCCAAGACCCGTAGCAAAGAGGAGCTGGCGATTCTCATCAACACCGGTTCCCAGCGTTCAGTCACAGGTCGCGTGCTGGCACCAGCCGGACTCCGGTCGCTGATGGTGAATGGAGAGAAGAAGAAGGTTAACGAAGACGGGGTGTTCACGGCGACCTTCGGAGCCCTTCAATCAGCCGGCGATGAATGGGTCCTCCAGGTTCTCGCCGTGGATACTCAAAACAAGCGTGCCTCACTGAAACTCGTCCTCAAAGCCACAGGTACGATACGGCCCGATCCCCAGGTGCCCAGGCAGGATCTGTCAGCATTCGGGCACTACCATGCCCTTGCCATTGGGAATAACGATTACAAGCACTGGAAGAAGTTGGAGAATGGAATTTCTGATGCCACTGCCGTCGCCAAGACGTTGACAGAGCGCTATGGTTTCCACGTCACGATCATCAAAGACTCGACACGCTCAGATATCATGAATGCGCTCAATGAGTACCGGAAAACCCTCACCGAAAACGACAATCTGCTGATTTATTACGCCGGCCACGGACATCTTGAACAAGACATCGATCGAGGGTACTGGATTCCCGTTAATGCCGAGATCGACAACAATTCCGAATGGGTGAATCTCTCCGACGTAATCGACCTTCTACAACTTATCTCTGCAAAACAGGTGATGGTGGTGGCGGATTCCTGCTTTAGCGGAAAATTGACGAGGAGTTCATTGGCGCAGTTAAAACCGGGCTTGACTGCCCAGGCACGATTAGACATCTTGAAAAAGCTTGCGAAACGGCGGGTGCGTACTGCTATGACCTCGGGTGGAGTCAACCCGGTCCTGGATGCGGGGGGCAGCGGACATTCGGTTTTTGCCGAGGCCTTTCTTGGAGTGCTGGAGGAGAACGACGCCGTTCTGGAGGCCGAACGATTGTTTTTGGCCATCCGCTCCCGCGTTGTCAGCACGTCACAACAAATGCACACGGAGCAAGTTCCCACGTACGATCCTATCCACATGGCTGGGCACGAAAGTATCGGTGATTTTATCTTCGTCCCGCAGGCACTCTGAAAACATCCCCTCCACAGAGAGCTGTTGAGCTGTCATCCCCTGGCAACGAACCGGACGGAAGCAACGGAAAGGAGGATGACCAAACGCATACCCAAAACAATCTCGTGATCGGTGCACACCTCTCCTAAAAGCTCATTGCTATTTCGTCATCATCTTCTCTTTGATCCCCTCAGTAATAGGCGTGACTGAACCGCCTCCTCCACCAACTCGGCCTGTCGCAATAAAGCTCATACCGCTAAGCGCTTGAATACAAAACCAACCTGGTCACCGCAGACGCTTCAATAAGGCCTGCTACACTTCTCAGTGACACTGAACGCTCAACTTTCAACACAAGGAGCGATCATGATCAGTCGGAAGCATGCTTCCGCCATAAACATTCCCTCAAAACTTTGCGATAAACCGATCACGATCCGAGCGGGGCGATCTCATGACATAGCCATCTCATGCAAAAGGATTCTCGTCTCTTCCTTTATGGCAGTGACGCTTCTGGTTGGACTGTCGGCCTGCGCTTCGGACTCCTCGTCAGTCGCTTCGGAGACCCCGGGAGCCGAGGTGATCAATGTACCGGATGGACCGAAATCCAACGAAACGGTTGATTGCCTGTTGCCTGGACAAGTCCGCCAGCTCGGCACGCAAATGACCTATGTCTCTGAACGGCGCTCCATTCGCACGACCAAAGAAGATTGCACCATCCGCGGCGGGGAAGAGGTCATGGGAAAGCAGCTAAACTGAGAAACGTCCCTGAATGTCTGACTAAGCACTCGGCGCTGACACCCGACCGGTCCTGCACCACCAAGCTCTAATCGATATCTTCCCTCAAAGACCACGTCCCGTATCACATCTCCGGTATAAGGAATTGGGAGCCACATGTTTCGACCAGCGTGATCGAGAGCACGCCCCACTCCGGCACGTCAAACAGTTGGAGCGCTTGGACCATCGGGATGTCCACGAACCAGTCTCCGAAGAGACAGCGGCGGCATTCTCAAAGCAGGCTCTAGGACTGACTAGCTGAAAGAGTGTCATCACTACGTAATTGATGTTCCGTGTCGCTCAACAGTCCCTCATCCCTCTTGCGAGACCGCCCCTTATGACCACAGTCTTCGCCAACAGATCCGTATAGAGAAGCTTGAGCAAATCGTTCTCGGACTGCAATTCTCTCAGGCGTTTCGTGTCGGATGCCTTCACGCACTCCGTTTCGATGATTTTCAAGGTACGCATAACGGACCTCCTGGATAAAGATGAGTCGTGACGTGGGCTGTCACAGACTGATACTCAACGGTGCTGCAAACTTGATTCCAGGATTGGGATGTGGCCAGAACGCGCCAAGTGTGCCAAATGTTCAGATGCTCGAATTCTATGCGTATCCAGTCAGATACTGTGGTGAATCAGAAAGGATACTTCAAAAGAATGCCTGAAGTGCAACGGAGTCAACAGCCGGAACCAATAGAACACGTAGAACACTGCAATCCACATGATTCGCTTGTTCTGCGAGAAGCAAGATAAGTATTTACGCCTTGCTACCGGATTTGACCTCCGTGCAAAAGCTTTCCTCTATACCTACTCGCGCAATGGCGCGCTTTTTGCTCACACACCTCAGTTATTGAAGTAGGGCCGCTTCCGCTGCGATCCCCGCCGCACCAAGGCAGACGTATGCGAGGCGGTGAATGGGCACCAACAGCGTGAAGGAGGACGTCACCATGGGACTCACATTTCGTGAATTGCGCGAGGCAATCGCCAGCGAGGCACTCACCTGGCAGCCTCTGCCTGAGGCGCCAGACGTTGACCAGATTCCGATCAGAGGTTTGGGCGGCGACGTCACGGGTTTGAAAAAGCCGGAGGCCGTCCAAGCGATCGATTTCAAGGAACTCCTTGGAGTGGGCACAAACCCTCGCCTTGCAATTCGTCGGCTTGAACGTGGGTTTATTAGACGAGAAACCCTCGAAGAACGATTTCGGAAGAGTGAACTGCTGCGGATGGGACTTGCCGACCTTGCCGAATCTCTCGATCGCACTCAACCGCCTGAGGGCGGTGCAGCAACGTCGGTTGATTGGCGCAATCGATGGGGAATCAATTTCATTACGACCGTTCGTGATCAGAATCCCTGTAACGCCTGCTGGGCCTTCGCCGGTGTGGCTCTCGTTGAAGCCATGGTGCGTATCGAAGATTCGCTGTGGACAAGGTTGTCCGAGGGCGACGTCCACGGTGGCATCGGTGCCCAATGCGGCGATTACGGCAACATCGGTAATGTGTCGAACTTCTTTGCCAACAACGGATTTGCCGACCCGGGATGCTTCCCCTGGGCGACCAACAATCCACCGTACCAACCGACTCCCGACCGCAACGGCAGGACTGTGCGAGGGCCGGCCTTTCAGTGGGTCGGCAGCTTCCAGCAGGTCAAGGATTGGATCGATACTGTCGGTCCGCTCATCACCTGGCTGGAAGTGTACAATGATTTCTTCGGCTATGGTTCGGGAGTCTACCGCCGCAGCACTGCGCCCTCTAACACCTTGGCTGGGACCCACTTCATGTTGGTAGTGGGCTATAGCGACTCTCTCCAAGCTTGGCTCTGCAAGAACTCTTGGGGGACCAGCTGGGGGATGAGCGGTTACTGCTGGGTTGCTTATGGAGATTCAGGAATTGATCAATATGCCAAAGCCGGAGTGAGAAACGTCAACCCAGATCCCTGGACCAAGCGCCGTCTCCATAACGGAAATCTGTACGAGAGCGGCAATGGAGCCATGAACCGGAATCTTGAAGTCATGGGCTCGAACGGCAGCCGGATTCAGCATCGTTGGCGCGAGGGAGGACCGCCATGGACGTGGGGCGCAGGCAAGAGTTTCGCCACGGACGCGGCAGTCTGTCCCACCTTCACCGGTACGACGTTCAATCGCAACATGGAATTGGTTTACTTGACCACTGGTGGGCGACTCCACCATTGGTGGGGCCCCGGTGGCGGGAGCGGGCCGTGGAATGACGGCGGGATCTTTGGACCTGGCGATTGTCGCGGAGTCCCCGGTTTCATGCAAGGCGATTACGGGGCTCCAGGAAACTTCGAAGTCGTAGTCTTAGTAGGCGGCGGTCAACTTCAGCACCTATGGCGCAATGGCGCAGGATGGCACAACGGCGTTCGATTCGGAAGCGGTTTAGCCTATTCGGGCGCAACCCTGATTCAAGGAAGCTATGGATCCCCCCACGGAAACCTCGAGTGCGTAGCAGTCAGATCTGATGGTACGATGCAACACTTCTGGCGGCATGAAGCGACGGGCATCTGGAATACCGGTGCGGTGTTCGGCGCCGCAGTAGCAAGCCCACCGGTGATGATCCAGGGACAATATGGAATGCAGAATGAGAGCGGACCTCATGGAAATTTTGAATTGTGTGTGGCAGTCGGCGGACAAGTGCAGCATTGGTGGCGCTGGAACGGGGGAGACATGCAGTGGCGTCACAGTGCAACCTTCGGCCATAATGTGCTGGCGGTTGCAGGTATGTGTGAGGGGCAGTGGGGTATGAATCTGGAAGTCATCGCACTTCGGCGCGATCTTCAGTTGCAACATTACTGGCGCGATGGAGCCGGATGGCACGACGGCCCAGTCATCGGTCCGGCATGAGTGCTGAACACACGGTCCAAGAACAGTTTCGCCCTGGGTTTCCGAGCCGACTGAACATGGTGGTCGGCTCGGAAAGTCGCTTTCCCCTGGAATCACGAGCCGGGTCAGGTTATGTCTGGCAAGTCTCTTATCTTGCAGGTGACCAAGAAGCAGCACTTCTCAGAATTGAATCGGGTCCTGCTCCTGAGCAAGGCACAAGACCAAGTAATCTACCGCCGCCGACACAACTGGTGATAAGCGGTCGACATGCCGGCACGGCCAGATGGAGAGTTCGACTCCTCCGACCATGGATGCCCGATCATCCGTTGGTAGACCAAGTCATCGAAGTGTTCGTCGGTGAGGGATGACTTCCTAGCCATTTAGAACCCTTCCGTACGACCTTCGCCCTGGATTTCCGCTGCCCGAGCGAGAGAGTCCGTCCGCATTCTGTATCGGCTGGACTTGTCCAGCATTGTGCGCCACAACCCAAACCTCGCGTCACGAGGTGATGGCGACTCTGGTTCCACTTGTGCCTTAGACGTCAATTTTTCACAGACGCATCAGTCATCCTGATCCGCCAGAGACTTTCCTCTGGAGCTTGTGACCAAATACCCGTGGCCTATGTTTGCTGCAATTTCGCCACCGTCACACCATCCCCGCCTTCGGCTCGATCTCCTGGGCGAAACTCGGCTACATAAGGCGACTCTTTGAGATACTCGCGCAGGACGGATTTGAGACGACCGGTTCCATGCCCATGGATGATGCGGAGGTACGGAGCGCCATGAAGAGTCGCCCGATCCAATGCCGCGACGACCTGATCGAGCGCCTCATCAGCCGCTTGCCCTCGCACGTCCACCACCGTCTGTTCGTCGAGTCCAAGCCCTCCACCAGTTGGAAACCGGCGGGCATTTTCCGACGGTGCAGCGGATACCTCGGAAGCCGATTCGCCCGCCAGACCGACGAGAT